>RGPT01000150.1 GCA_010032545.1 Alphaproteobacteria bacterium | reverse complement strand
GCGCGGGCTCCATGGGCTCCATGCCCTCCATCAGGAGCGCAGGGCGCATAGGGATTGGCGTGGAGGCGGGCATGGGCAGCGAGCTCCTCGACTACCTGCTGCTCGCCATGCCGCAGTTCTGTTTCGGCTATCCCTTTGTCATGGCCTGGTACTGGATGGCCGGCGGTGCCTTGTTCTACGTGACGCGCGAACGCCGGATGGCGCCGCAGCACAGTCCCGAGGCGATCGAGCACTGGCCGCCAATCACGATCCTGGTACCCTGCTACAATGAGGCCGAGAACGCCGAGGAGACGCTGTCGACGGCAGCGGCCGTCGACTATCCGGAGTTCGAGATCATCGCCGTGAACGACGGCAGCCGGGACAATACGGCGGAAGTTCTGAACGGCCTTGCCGGGCGCATCCCAGGACTGCGTGTCGTTCACCTCGCCCAGAATCAGGGCAAGGCGACGGCCATGAACACCGGTGCCCTCCTGGCCAAACATGAGATTCTGGTCTGCATCGATGGCGACGCGCTGCTCGATCCGCAGGCGCTGCGCTGGATTGCCCGCGCCTTCCGCCGCGGCAATGTAGGCGGACTCGCCGGCAATCCTCGCATCCGCAACCGTACATCTCTGCTGGGGCGCCTCCAGGTCGGCGAGTTTTCGTCGATCATCGGGCTGATCCGCCGGGCGCAGACGATGTACGGACGGTTGTTCACCGTCTCCGGCGTGATCTGCGCCTTTCGGAAACGCGCGCTCGAGGACGCTGGCTGGTGGTCGCCGCGCACCATCACTGACGACATCGACGTCACTTGGCGGATCCAGGTCGCCGGATGGCGGGTGATCTACGAACCCAACGCCGTCGTGTGGATCCTGATGCCGGAAACGCTGCGCGGCTTGTGGAACCAGCGGCTGCGCTGGGCCGAAGGCGGCGCCCAGATGATGGTCGATTTCTTCTGGCCCATGGTCCGCGGCAAGGCACCCAGTCTGCTGCCAACCTACCTGAACAATCTGCTGAGCGTCGTCTGGTCCTACGTGATGCTGTTTTCGCTGTGCGTCGGCATCCTGTGGGCCGTAGGCCTCGCACCGCCGGCGGTCCTGCCCGGCTTCCAGCTCGTGCCGGAATGGTGGGGGCTCACGCTCACCATCACCTATCTGGCGCAGGCTCTCGTCAGCCATCTGGTCGAACGTCGCTACGAACGGGACATCCTGAAGTCGCTGTTCTGGATAATCTGGTATCCGCTGGCCTTCTGGATGCTCAGCACGGCCACCAGCGTCGTTGCGCTTCCTCGTGCCCTGTTCCGCCCCCGCAAGGAGCGGACGACGTGGATCAGCCCGGACCGGGGGTTGCGGTGAGACGGCGGCCGCACGAGTCTTGGCCGCCGTTGATTGTAGCCGCTACCACGCCGACCTGGATCACGTGGCGGGACATCTTGCTCACGGTCCTGATGTGGGTGTTCTTCGCCATCATGCTCGAGACCGAGTTCGAGCTGTTCTTTGGCCGGTATCTGGAGCGGCTGGGGTTCGGCGATTTCCAGGATGACGGGCACTGGTCGGTGTTCTTCGAGCGTCTGCGGCCATTCATCCAGACGACAGCGGTCCTCGTCGGGGCCCTGTTGGTGGCGGGCCTGCTGACGCTTCGGCGTCGCAAGCTTGCGCTGCTACTGCCGCAGCCGGCGGCTCTGGAACTCGTAGCCGATGCGCGCCGTGCCGGCGTCGACGAGACAGCGCTCCTCGCGGCGCGAGATTTTCCGATTGCCGTCGTGCATTTCGAAGCGAACGGCGTGCATCGCATCGAGCGTGGCGAACCACCCGTCTCGGCAGGCCCTGCTACCGGACACTAGAAGGCAGCCTGCACAAAGCCCCGCGCTCGTCGTGACGCGCTGATCGTGGCCGCGAGCCTGCCGCTCGCGGCCCGGACGACGACGAAGCGCTACGCCGCTTTCGCCGGATGGTACTTGCCGTAGAAGCTTTCGCCCTTGGCGGCCATGGCCGCCGGTCTGCGGTGCGAAGCCCAGGCCCATGATCGAGCCGACGTCGCCGTCCTGCGGATTGGTCAGCACGTTCGACTCGAGGCAGCGCGCGGTGTCGACCGCCTGCACATACAGCAGGCGCTTCTTGATCTCGTCCTCCTTGGCGCGCTTCTCCTCGCCCTCGCCGTAGAGCAGCTTGGGATCGGCCGGGAAGTGCTTGACCAGCTCGGGCCAAAGGCGCTTCTTGCCGTCGGCCGGATAGTCGTAGAAGCCCTTGCCGTTCTTCCGGCCGAAGCGCTCCAGCTTCTTCACCATCAGCTCGAGGATGTCCTCGGTGCCGCTGCCCTCGTATTTCTGGCCGGCGGCGGCGGCATCCTTGCGCGTCTGGTCCATGATCTTCCAGGACAGATCGATCGCGACCTCGTCGTTGAGCGAGAGCGGGCCCACCGGCATGCCGGCGTAGCGCGCGCAGTTCTCGATCATGGCGGCGGGAATGCCTTCCTTCAGCATGCGGTGGCCTTCGCTGATGAAGGCGCCGCAGACGCGGGAGGTGAAGAAGCCGCGGCTGTCGTTCACCACGATCGGCGTCTTGCGGATTTTCTGCACGAAGTCCATGGCGCGCGCGAGCGTCTCGGGCGAGGTCTTCTTGCCGACGATGATCTCCACCAGCGGCATCTTCTCGACCGGCGAGAAGAAGTGCAGGCCGATGAAGTTGGCGGGCCGACTGGATGCCTCGGCGAGGCCCGTGATCGGAATGGTCGAGGTGTTGGAGGCGAACACCGCCTCGGGCGCGAGCACCGCCTCCGCCTTCTTCGTGGCCTCGGCCTTGACCTCACGCTGTTCGAACACTGCCTCGACCACGAGCTGGCAATCCTTCAGCGCGCCGAAGTCGGGAGTAGCCGTCACCTTCGCCAGCATGGCGTCGCGCTTGGCGGGCTCAAGGCGGCGGCGTTGCACCAGCTTGTCGAGTTCGGCGGCGATGTGGGCCTTGCCCTTGTCGGCCGCCGCCTGGTCGCGATCGACCAGTACAATGTCGAGGCCGGCCTGCACCGAGACGGTGGCGATGCCGGCGCCCATCAGGCCGGCGCCCAGCACACCGATCTTCGTGTAAGTCTGCTTGGCCACGCCCTGGGGCCTGCGGGCAAGCTTGTTGGCCTCCTGCAGGCCGAAGAACAGCGTACGGATCATGCTCTTGGCCACGGGATCGCGCAGCAGCGAGACGAAATAGCGGGTCTCGACGCGCAGGCCGGAATCGAACGGGAGCTGCAGCCCCTCGAAGACGCAGCTCATGATCGCCTTGGGCGCCGGATAGACGCCGTTGGTCTTGCCGCGGATCATGGCGCTGCCGCCGATGAAGGTCATGACGCCCGGCGGGCTCCACACCTGGCCGCCGGGGAAGCCCGGCACCTTGAAGCCCTTGCGGTCCCACGGTTGCACGGCGCGGCCGTCGATGGCCTTCGCTCCCTTGCCGCCGAACTCCGGCACGACCTGTTCCGTCGCCGGCGCCATCAGCCACGCCTTGGCCTTGGCCAGCAGCTCACCCGCCGGCACGACCTCGTGGATGAGGCCAAGGCCCTTGGCGGCGTCGACCGTCAGATCCTTGCCCTCGAGCAGAATGGGCGCCGCGTTCTGAACGCCGATCAGGCGCGGGATGCGCTGCGTGCCGCCGCCGCCCGGCAGCAGGCCGATCTTGACCTCGGGCTGGCCGACCTTGGTCTTCGGGTTGGCCGCGGCGATGCGGTAGTGGGTGGCGAGGCACATCTCGAAGCCGCCGCCCAGCGCCGTGCCGTTGATCGCGGCCACGACCGGCTTGCCCCCGGTCTCCTGGCTGCGGAACAGCTTCTGCAACTGGCTGAACTGGTCCATCAGCTTGGCGGCATCGGACGTGTCGACGGCCAGCAGCATTTCGAGGTCGGCGCCGGCAATGAAGGAGTCCTTGGCCGAGGTGATGATGATGCCCTTGACCTTGGCATCCTTCATCGCCGTCTCGAGCGCGCCGGCGTAGGCGGTCATGGAGGCTTCGTTCAGCACGTTCATGCTGCGGTTCGGCATGTCCCAGGTGATGGTGGCGATGCCGTCGGTGTCGACGTTGTAGGTGATCATGGTGGTCGTTCCTTGGCTGCGCTTACACGCGCTCGATGATCGTGGCGGTGCCCATGCCGCCGCCGACGCAGAGCGTGGCGAGGCCGGTCGAGAGGTTCCGACGCTCGAGCTCGTCGAGCAGGGTCCCCAGGATCATGGCACCGGTAGCACCCAGCGGATGGCCCATGGCGATCGAGCCGCCGTTCACGTTCATCTTGTCGTGCGGCATCTTGAGTATCTGCATGTAGCGCAGCACTACGGCGGCGAAGGCCTCGTTCAGTTCGAACAGGTCGATGTCGCCCACGTTCATGCCGGCGCGCTTCAGCGCCTTCTCCGAGGCCGGCGCCGGGCCGGTCAGCATGATCGCCGGCTCCGAGCCGATCGAGGCGAAGGAGCGGATGCGGGCACGTGCCTTGAGCCCGGCGCGCTCGCCGAACTCCTTGCTGCCGACCAGGATGGCGGCGGCGCCATCGACGATGCCCGACGAATTGCCGGCGTGATGGACGTGGATCAGCTTCTCGACCTCGGGATAGCGCTGCTGCGCCACCGCATCGAAGCCCGGCATCACCTCGCCCTGCATCTTGAAGCTGGGCTCGAGTGCCGCCAGCGTCTGCATGGTCGTGGTCGGGCGCATGTATTCGTCGTGCGCCAGCAGTTCGACGCCGTTCTGGTCCCTTACCGGCACGATCGACTTCTTGAAGTAGCCGTTGTCCCAGGCGGCCTTGGCGCGCTTCTGCGACTCGACGGCATAGGCGTCGACGTCGTCGCGGCTCAGGCCATATTTGGTGGCGATCAGGTCGGCCGACACGCCCTGGGGCACGAAGTACATCGGGATCGCCACGGCCGGGTCGATCGCCCAGGCGCCGCCGTCGGATCGAGGCCCGAGGCGCAGAAGCGGTTGACCTGCACGCCCGATACGGTCTCGGCGTAGCCCGCCATGACGGCCGCAGTGCGCGCGATGTCCGCGCCCTGCTCGCCGATCGGCATGACGCACCCCAGCACCACGTCGTCGACGAGATGGGTGTCGAGCTTGTTGCGGTCGCGGATCGCCTGCAGCGCGGTGACGGCAAGGCGCACCGGCGTTACTTCATGGAGGGCGCAGTCCTTGCGGCCCTTGCCGCGCGGCGTGCGGACGGCGTCGAAAATGTATGCGTCGGTCATGACAGGTCTCCTCGTTCGAAAGCTAAAGCGTGCGGCCGATCAGTTCTTTCATGATCTCGTTGGTGCCGCCGTAGATCTTCTGCACGCGTGCGTCGGCGTAGAGGCGCGCGATCGGGTATTCCCACATGTAGCCATAGCCGCCGAAGAACTGCAGGCATTCGTCGATCAGCTCGCACTGCAGCTCAGTGGTGAAGTACTTGGCCATGGCGGCCGTCGCCACATCGAGCTCGCCCTTGAGGTGGCGTGCAATGCAATCGTCGACGAACACACGGGCGACATGGGCCTTGGTCTTGAGTTCGGCCAGCTTGAAGCGCGTGTTCTGGAAATCGAGGATCGCCTTGCCGAAGGCCTTGCGCTCCTTCACGTAGGCGACGGTATGGGTCATCGCCGCCTCGATGGCGGCAATCGCCTGGATGGCGATCACCAGCCGCTCCTGCGGCAGCTGCTGCATCAGCTGCGCGAAGCCCATGCCGGGCCCACCCAGCAGATTGTCGGCCGGCACGCGCACGTCCTGGAAGAACAGCTCCGACGTGTCCTGCGCCTTCATGCCAATCTTCTCGAGATTGCGGCCGCGCTTGAACCCCTCGCTCTTGGTCTCGACGGCGATCAGCGACGTGCCCTTGGCCCCCAGCTTGGGATCTGTCTTGGCGACCACGATGACGAGATCGGCGAGCTGGCCGTTCGTGATGAATGTCTTGGCGCCGTTGATGACCCAGTGGTTGCCATCCATCACCGCCGTGGTCTTGACCGACTGCAGGTCCGAGCCCGTGCCCGGCTCGGTCATGGCGATGGCCGTCACCAGCTCGCCCGAGCAGGCCTTGGGAATCCACTTCTTCTTCTGCTCCTCGCTGCCGTAATGGAGCAGGTAGGGGACGACGATGTCGTTGTGCAGCGAGAAGGCCGGACCCGACGCGAGCGCGCGGCCCTGCTCCTCGATCAGGATGGCACTGTAGAGGAAGTCGGCGCCGGCGCCGCCATATTCCTCGGGCATGGTGACGCCCAGCAGCCCCTGCTCGCCCGCCTTGCGCCAGAGCGCGCGCGGCACGATGCCGTCCTCTTCCCACTTCATGTGGAAGGGCATGACTTCCTTCTCGAAGAATCGCCGGCAGGTGTCGCGGAACATCTCGTGTTCGGGCGTGGTATGCGCGGCCAAAGCGGTCACTAGCGTCGTCCTCCAACGATCGATGGTCAGTCTTCTTATGGGGACTGTGGGCCGCCGGCGGTTGGTCCGCCAGCACCGGCTAGGTAGTTTACCTTTACGTAAACGTCAACCTGCCTAGGGCGATTTCCCTCCGAGTCGATCAACTTAAGGATCGCCTCTAGATCATCACTGACAAACCCCGAACCCTCTGGCTTGGCTCCGCGACTATGGGTGCCGATGAATCTTGAAAATCCGACGTCGCCATTGCTGGAAACATAGATCTCGACTCGGTGCCCCACCGCCGTGACCGCAACCATGATCTGATCTTCTTGGACACGGTGAAGGCTGTACCAAAGCCGCGCCGAATCGAGCCTCTCAAGGATTTCAAAAAGCTTGTGGGCCATTGTTCCTCGTCCGCTGCAGACGTAACTCACTCCACCGTCGTCGCACTCATCCCCAGCATCGCCCGCCGCCGCAGCCACTGGCTCGCCCTGTAGCGATCGTCGCCGGTGATGGCCTGAATCTGGACCAGGATCTCGTGGCAGTCCTTGACGCCCAGCCAATCCGCCAAAGCTAAAGGTCCGCGCGGATAGTTGAGGCCGAGCGTCATCGCCGTGTCGACGTCGGCGGCCGAGGCGATGCCGATCATCGCCATCTCGCAGCCGAGGTTGGCGATCATCGCGCACATGCGCTGGGCGATGAAGCCGGGCGAGTCCTTTATGACCGTGATCTTGGCGCCCGACTTGGCGAGCAGCGCGACGGCGGCATCGCGCACGCCCGCGTCGGCGCCGGGGGCGGTCATGACCGTGAGGCGCTTGGCCGTGTCGCCGGTGAGGTCGACGGCGATGGTGCGCTTGGGATCGAGGCCGAGTTCGATCGCCGTCGTGGTGCAATCCTTGCCGATGGGCGCCACCAGGATCGGGCTCTTGCCGTCGTCGGCCCCCAGCATCTTGGCACCGTCGGCCGCAATCAGGCCGACCAGCTTCTTGTTGTGCGTGTCCATGATGACGACGCTCGACGCCGGCACCGTGGAGGTCGGATGGTCGGCGCCGGGATCCACCTTGGCGCCCTTGGCGTCGTAGGCATACCAGCCGCCGCCGGTCTTGCGGCCGAGCCGGCCCGCCGCATAGAGGCTCTCGTGATACGGGCTGGGGGTCATGCGCCGGTCGTGGAAGAAACCCTCGTAGATGATCTTGCGCGCCGGGAAGTTCACGTCGATGCCGGTGAGGTCCATCAGTTCGAACGGCCCCATGCGGAAGCCGCAGCTGTCGCGCATCACGGCATCGATCTGCGACGGCGTCGCCCTCCCCTCCTGCATGATGCGCAGGCCTTCGGTGCCGATGGCGGTGCCGCCGAGATTGACCAGGAAGCCCGGCGTGTCGCCGACGACGACGGGCACGCGCGTCTGGCGCTTGCCGAGCGCCACCATGGCCTCGACCGTGGCTTGCGAGGTGTCGGCGGCGCGGATGACTTCGACCAGTTTCATCAGCGGCACCGGATTGAAATAGTGCATGCCGCAGACGCGGTCGCGATGCTTCAGCGCGCGCGCGATCGAGGCGATGCGGATCGACGAGGTGTTGGACGCCAGGATCGCGTCGGGCGAGATGACGGCTTCCAGTTCGCCGAACAGCTTCTGCTTCACTTCGAGGTTCTCGAACACCGCCTCGACGACTATGTGGCACGGCTTGAGGTCGGCCATGGCCTCGGCAACGCCGAGGTTGGCGTCGGCCTTGGCGAGATCGGCCTCCGTCAGCCGCCCCTTGGCGACCAGCCCCTTGAGCGTCTCCAGGATCGCGGCCTTGGCCTTCGCCGCGCCGCCCGGCGCGGCATCGAACATCAGCGCCTTCATGCCACCCTGGGCCGTCACCTGCGCAATGCCGCGGCCCATGGCGCCGGTGCCGACTACGCCCACGGTGAGATCGGGCCGGTTGATGTCGAGAGTCATACTGTTTTCCTTCTTCGTCTTCGGAGTGCGCCACTCCAGTGGTGCGTCTTCCGTCATTCACGAGCGCCACTGGAGTGGCGCACTCCTATGATTTCGCCGCGAATCCCGCCACCTTAAGCCCGGCCTTGATCTCCTCGAGCACGACGGGATCTTCGATGGTGGCCGGCAGAGTCCACGGCTGGTTGTCGGCCATCTTCTGCATGGTGCCGCGCAGAATCTTGCCCGAGCGAGTCTTGGGCAGGCGCTGCACCACGAGCGCGCTCTTGAAGAAGGCGACGGGGCCGATGCGGTCGCGCACCATCTGGACTACCTCTTTCGTGATGTCCGCGGGCGGGCGGTTGACCCCTGCCTTCAGGACCAGGAAACCGAGCGGCACCTGGCCCTTCAGCTCATCGGCCACGCCGATCACCGCGCATTCGGCGACGTCGTTGTGCGCACCCAGCACTTCCTCGATCTGGCCGGTGGAGAGGCGGTGGCCTGCGACGTTGATCACGTCGTCGACCCGCGTCATTACCGAGACATAGCCGTCGGCGTCGATGAAGCCCGCGTCTCCGGTTTTGTAGTAACCGGGGAACTCGGTCATGTAGCTCTGCTTGTAGCGCTCGTCGGCATTCCACAAGGTCGGGAAGGTGCCCGGCGGCAACGGCAGCCTGCCGGCAAGCGCACCCACCTCGCCCGCTTTCATCGGATGGCCGTTCTCGTCCAGCACATCGAGATGCCAGCCGGGCGACGGCACCGAGGTCGAACCCAGTTTCACCGGCATGGGCTCGAGGCCCTGGAAGTTGCCGCAGATCGCCCAGCCGGTTTCGGTCTGCCACCAGTGATCGACCACCGGTACGCCCAATAGCTTCTGCGCCCACTCCACTGTCGGAGGATCGCCGCGCTCGCCGGCGAGGAAGAGCGTGCGGAACTTCGCGAGATCGTATTTCGCGAGCAGCTTGCCGTCGGGGTCCTCGCGCTTGATGGCGCGGAAGGCCGTCGGCGCGGTGAACAGCGCCATCGCCTTGTGCTCGGAGATCACGCGCCAGAAGGCGCCTGCGTCGGGCGTGCCCACCGGCTTGCCCTCGTAGAGGATCGTTGTCGCGCCATGGATCAGCGGCCCATAGACGATGTAGCTGTGGCCCACGACCCAGCCGATATCGGAGGCGCACCAATAGACCTCGCCGGGTTCTACGCCATAGAGGTTCTTCATCGACCAGGCGAGCGCCACGCAGTAGCCGCCGGTGTCGCGCACCACGCCCTTGGGCTGGCCAGTCGTGCCCGAGGTGTAGAGGATGTAGAGCGGATCGGTCGCCTTCACCGGCACGCACGGCGCCGGCTTGGCAGTCGCCAGTGTCTCGTTCCAGTCGAGGTCGCGGCCCCTGACCATCGTGGCCGCGGCCTGCGGGCGCTGCAGGACGATCACGCGCGGCACCTTGTGCGTGGCCTGCTCGATCGCCTGGTCGATCAGCGGCTTGTATTCCACGATGCGCGTGGGTTCGATGCCGCAGGACGCCGTCAGGATCAGCTCGGGCGCGCAATCGTCGATGCGGCTGGAAAGTTCCTTGGCCGCGAAGCCGCCGAACACGACCGAGTGCACCGCGCCCAGTCGCGCGCAGGCGAGCATCGCCATCACCGCTTCAGGGACCATCGGCATATAGAGGATGACGCGGTCGCCCTTGGCCACGCCCTGCGCCGCGATCATGCCGGCGATCCGCGCCACCTGGTCGCGCAGCTCGCGATAGGTGAAGCTCTTCTTAGTATTGGTGACCGGCGAATCATAGATCAGCGCCGCCTGGTCGGCGCGGCCCCCATCAACATGCCGGTCGAGCGCATTGTGGCAGGCATTGAGCTCGCCGCCGGCAAACCAGCGATAGAAGGGCGGGTTGGCCGCGTCGAGCACCTTGTCCCAG
>RGPT01000149.1 GCA_010032545.1 Alphaproteobacteria bacterium | reverse complement strand
GCCCGATCAGGCGCGCGAGCCGCCACGTCGCATCGAACAGGCCATTGATCGAATGCATGGCGTCGCGGTCGGTCACCAGCACCGGCACGGCCGACTGAAGAGCCGGCGTGAACACCATGCGCATCGCCGCCAGTCCCATCACTGACACGATGAGCAGCGGAATCGAGACGCCCCAGATGTAGAAGCCCACCACCGGCAACAGGGCCAGCACGGCGCTCGCGTACTTGGCGCCGATCATGGCGCGGTCGGCGCGCCAGCGGTCGAAGGCCGAGGCGCCCACCAGGCCGACCACCAGCATGGCGGCATACTGCGTGGCATTGACGTAGCCCGCCGCATTGCCGATCTGCTCGGCCACGATCCACACCACGGCGACTCGGAACAGGTCCTCGCCGATAGTCGAGGCGGCGAGGCCCGACCACACGGTCGCGACGGCAGGATCCTTCAGCGGGCGGAAGACCGGCAACATTACGCGTAAGGCTCTACTTCACCCATACGCCGCCGTCCTTGGTCTTGAAGCCCATCGACAGATACGCCGCATCGACCAGCGCCTGGCCGCGCCGGTTCATCAGGATACCCGGGCCCATCTGGTTCATGGTGTAGCCGAAGGAGAAACCCGCGGCCGGGTCGGCGAAGCCCAGCGAGCCGCCGGCACCGACATGGCCGAAGGCCGCACTGCTCATGATCACGCTGTCGCAATCCTCGCCGAACAGCCTGGCGCCGATGCTGCGTCGGCGGTTGTCCATCGATTTCATGAAGCCCAGCGCAAAGCGCGTCGGGATGCGCAGCGTGGCGTCGTCGTGCGTCGCCATGGAAACTTCGCCCATGCGGGCGAGAGTCTTGCCATCGACCAGCTTGCCCCCGCCGTTCGCAAGCGGCGCGTACATGCCGGCCAGGCCACGCGCGTTGGTGATGCCGTTGGCGGCGCCGATCTCGGCTGCGTGGCCCTCGCGCGTGTTGGCGCCGCCGGCGCGCCAGGCGCCGTTGTTGAAGAAGAACAGGGCGGGGATCGACTGCTTGTCGGTGCCGAGGTCGAGCAGGAAAGGCGTCTTCATGTCCTCGGCCTTGTAGACATGCGGCACGATCGGCGCGACGCGGGGCTCGATGTCTTCCGGCAGGCCGATCCAGAAATCGAGTCCCAGGGGCCTGGCGACTTCCTCCTGGAAGAACGTACCGAGCGGCCTGGCACCCAGAACGGCTCTTCGTCGGCCAGCCGCCCGGTCATGTAGGCCCAGTCGTAGGGTCCGTCGTCCTTCACCTTGGCACGTACCGCCGGCACGCCGGCGGAGTGGTCGAGCATCATGCGCGTGGTCACGTGCTGCTTGCCGTGCTGGCCGAACTCGGGCCACAGCTCGACCACCGGTGCATCGAGGTCGAGCTTGCCGCGCGAGGCCAGGACATGCGCGCAGAGCGCGGTGGCCCCCTTGGTGCAGGAAAAGACGATGCTCACGGTGTCGCGGGTCCAGGCCGCTGCGGTCTTCTGGTTGGCGATGCCGCCCCACAGGTCGACCACCGTATCGCCGCCCACCGTCAGACAGACCGACGCCCCGATCTCGCCGTGCTGGTCGAAGTTCTTCCTGAAAGTCTCGGCGACGCGCTCGAAGCCGGGCTTGCATGTTCCGTCGATCATTTGGAAACCGGCAGGTCGAAAGCCTTCAGAAGGAACCGCGCCGCCTGCGAGAGGCCGGTCTGGTCGATGCCGTGGCCGACGCCCTGGGCGATGTGGACGTCGACTTCGATGCCGTTTGCTTCCAGGGCCTGGGCGGCGCGCTGGGTCAGCACGGCCGGCAGCATCTCGTCGCTGTCGCCATGCACCAGCAACACCGGCGGTCGTGACTTGATCTCGGCCGCCAGCGTATCCGGCCCGGCCAGCATGCCGGAGAAGCCGACGATGCCGGCCAGCGGCCTGGCGCGGCGGAGGCCCACATGCAACGCCATCATCGTGCCCTGCGAGAAGCCCACCAGCACGGTCTTCGATTCATCCAGCCCATGGCGCGCCATCGTGTCGTCGAGGAAGGTCTCGACGAACGGCGCGGCGCTGCGAACGTCCGCCGCCGCGACCTGCGGGTCGAGCCGGGAGATGCCGAACCACTGGTATCCCATGGGATTGCCTTCGCAGGGGTAGGGCGCGTTGGGGGCGTGGAACACGGCGTCGGGCATCAGCGGTGCCAGCACCGGGGCGAGGCCGATCAGATCGTTGCCGTCGGCGCCATAGCCGTGCAGCAGGACCACGAGGTGGCCGGGCGCGCCGCCAGCGTGTGGGCCGTGGCTCGGCCCCTCCAACTTGATCGTGGGCGGTTTGGTCATGTCGGCCTGGTCTCCGTCTTGAGGGGTTTGGCGCCCCAGTCGGGCATGCTGCGGCGATAATGCCAGAGCAGCAGCGCGGCGGCACTGCGCCACGGCCGCCACGCCTCGGCGATCTTTAGCAGCCGCTTTGCGTCGGGCCGCTTGCGCAGGCGCTTGAGATGCTGGGCGGCGACGACGAGCCCGAGGTCGAGGCCCGGCATGATGTCGGGCCGGCCGTGCGCGAACATCAGGTAGATCTCGGCGGTCCACGGGCCGATGCCCTTGGCCTGGGTCAGCATGGCGATGGCAGCCGCATCGTCGAGATCGTCGAGCCCAGCGAAATCGATGCGACCTTCGACGACGTCGGACGCGAGGCTGCGGCCATAGCGTACCTTGGCAGCCGACAGGCCGACGGCGCGCAGCTGTTCGTCGCTCTGCGCCAGGAAGTCCGACGGCGCCATCGACGGCACCGCGGCTTCCAGCCGGAGCCAGATGCTGCGCGCGGCATGAACCGAGACCTGCTGGCCCACGATCGAGCGCATGAGCCCGCCGAAACCCGCTGGCATCTCGCGTCGCTCGGGCGGGCCTACCTCCTTCAGCACGCGTGCGAAATCCGCATCGACCCGCGCCAGATGGCGCATCGCCTTCTTGAGGGTCGTGTCGTCGAGAACGGTCCTGCTCATGCGTCCGGCATAGCACGCGACGCGAGGCCGCTGTAACATCCCATCATGTCGTCCGTCGTCACACGTTTCGCTCCCAGCCCGACCGGCCTGCTGCATCTCGGCAGTGCGTATGCGGCGCTGGTCGCGTGGACGCGGGCGCGCGAAGCGGGCGGGCGTTTCCTGGTGCGCATCGAGGATACCGACGTCCGCCGCTCCCGGCGCGAGTACGAGACGGCCATCCTGCGCGACCTGAAATGGCTTGGCCTCGACTGGGACGGCGAGGTGCGGCGCCAGTCGGATCACTTCTCCGACTATGGTCGCGAACTCGATCGCCTGGCCAAACGCGGTCTGGTCTATCCCTGTTTCTGCAGTCGCGCCGAGATCGAGCGCGAGATCGCGGCATCCGCCAGCGCGCCGCATGGTCCCGATGGTCCGCTTTACCCGGGCACCTGTCGTCATCTGCCGCCTACCGAACGCGAGCGGCGCATTGCGGCGAACCGCGAGTTCTGCATGCGCCTCGATTCGGCCCGTGCCGCTGCCGAAGCGGGACCCTACGACTTCGTCGACGAGGGGCGCGGGCGGATCGCAGGCGTGCCGCAGTTGGTGGGCGACTTCGTCCTGGCCCGCAGGGACACGCCCACCAGCTATCATCTGGCGGTCACAGTCGACGACCATCTGCAGGGTGTGACGCAGGTGACGCGGGGCGAGGACATCCTGCCCTCGACGCACATCCATGTCCTGCTCCAGCGCCTGCTGGGCTACGCGACGCCGCTCTATGCCCATCACCCGTTGATCACGGACGACACAGGCCGCCGCCTGGCCAAGCGCGACCGGGATGTCACCGTGCGGTCGCTCCGCGAAAGCGGTCTCAGCCCGGCAGAAGTGCGCCGCCGCGCACTGGCGGCGGCGGGCCGGCAGGCCTAGCATTCCTTCATGGACCGTACCGAAGAACTGGCCGTCGGGAGGCGGCTGCTCGGCCATATCGACGGCCGCACCACCGATCTCGCGGACTCCCTGTTCCGCAACCGCGTGATCGCCTACTCCTGCCGCGAGCGCGCCCGCCTGGAGCGCGACCGGCTGTTCCGCGACCTGCCGATGTTCATGGGACTGTCGACGCGCCTTGCCAAGGCCGGCGACTACCTCACCGAGGACGTGGCCGGCATGCCGGTGCTGATGACCCGCGGCGCCGACGGCAGCGTCAAGGCCTTCGCCAACGTCTGCCGCCATCGCGGCGCGCCGGTGGCCGAGGGCTGCGGCAACGCGCGTGCCTTCACCTGCCCCTATCACGGCTGGACCTACGATCTTGCCGGCAAGCTCTTGGGCACGACCGACAAGGTTGGATTTGCCGGAGTCGATCTCGCGCGCCACGGGCTCGTGCCGCTGCCGGCGGCCGAGCGCCACGGCATGCTTTTCGTGCGGCCCAAGCCCGTCCAGCCCGGCGAGGAGGCGACGCTCGAGGTCGACGCGGGGCTCGGGCCCATCGCGGCCGATCTCGCGGCACTCCGCCTCGATACCTATCCGCTGTTCTCGGCCGATCGCGTGGCGCCGCGCATCAACTGGAAGTTCGCCATCGACACCTTCCTCGAGGGCTACCACATCCCGCATCTGCACCGGAAAACCATTGCGCCGTACTTCATCGGCAACTGCGGAACGTTCGACAGCGCGGGGCTGAACGGCCGCTTTTGCGTGGCGCGGACCTCGATCGATACGGTGCGCGGCGTGCCCGAAGCCGAGCGTAGCTTCCGGCCTCATGTGATCGCCCTCTACCAGCTCTTTCCCAACACCATCCTGATCTGGCAGGTCGATCACATCGAGATCTGGCGGGCCTTTCCCGGCCGCGACGACCCGGGCCGCAGCGACGTCGAGCTCACCATCTATAAACCCGCCAACACGACGCGGCCGGACTCCTACTGGGAGAAGAACCGCGACATTGCCATTCGCACCGTGATGGAAGAGGACTTCCCGCTGGGCGAACGCATGCAGATCGGCTTCGAATCGGGCGCCACCGAGGAAGTGATCTACGGCCGCAACGAGCCGTCGCTGGTCCACTTCCACAGCTCGATCCGCCGCGCGCTCGGAATCCCGGCTTAGTCTCAAGCGAGTGGGGGATTGGACGGCAGCGGTCGTGCCATCTCCGTTCAGCTCGCCGAGCGCGGTAGCGACGTGGCGAAACGAAGGGCGCACCAGGTTTTATCGCTCTTCGAGCGCCTTGAGCACCCAGACCTGCACCGTGTTCGATTCCAGGAACTCGCGTGCCACGCGCCGCTTCGTTGGGTCGCGGGCATCGCCGTCGATGATCGCGGTGAGAACGTCGCAGTTGTAGGGGATGGCGACGGCTTCGCCGTAGCGCTGCGCGCCGTTGTGCCGCTTGTGCACATAAACGCGGGCCCGGCCGAAGGCATCGGTGACGCGGACGCGCTCGCCGGGGCCGACCGGGACGAACCGCGGGTCGAGGATGCGGATGTCGATGGCCCGCTCCAGCGCCTCGTCGGTCGCGATGCCGTCCGGGCAATCGCCTTCGGCACCGAGCGTCAGCCAGACATAGACGTCGTGTTCGTCGCCGCTGTAGGCCCGGCCCGGAGGCGCCTCCTTTGTGGAGAATGGCCAGGTGAACGGCCGCCAGCCGGCGGCATCCGTGTAGCCCAGTTGCATTTGCCGGTCGCCAAACCAGGCAACGCCGCCCAACACGGCGACCTGCGCCGCGGCCCACGCCAGGTAGACGAGCGTTTGCCGGCTGAGCTTCATGCCGGGGCGGCGACGCCGGAAATGGGGCAGGCTTGTGGCATCGCATCTCCTCGACAAGCCTTGGAGCGTGGCATCGAATTGAAAATCGTCAATCCTGGAGCAACGCCGGCGGCAGGGGGCCCCTGCTATCTCCTCGACATGAGCCCGGCGCCTCCCGCTGACCCCGCGTGGATGGCCGGCCGCTCGCAGAGGAGCATCGTCATGAACATCTCTAGAAGTATCGTTGCGGCACTGCTGGGCACCACCATGCTGGCCGGCGCCGTCTCCGCCCAACAAACGCCGACGGCCCCCGCGCCGACGGCACAGCAGAAGGCCGAGGTGGCGCGCGATTTCATGAAGCTGTCGGTCGACGGCGGCGTCGCCTTCCGCGCCATCCATCTGGCGCGAATCGCCATCTTCGAGGCCGACCCCGTGGCGGCGAAGAAGCTGATCGCCGATGCGCGTGCGGCGCTGGCCAAGGCCAAGATCGATTCGACCGCCTTCATGAAGGCGGAAGCCGATCTCAAGATGCCGCAGGACATGAAGCCCAACCCGGCGGCGGCGCCGGGCCCGGCCGTCGCGTGGCTGCCGATCGACGGCCAGCTCACGCTGGGCGAGGACTTCGTGGCGACGCCTGCGAAAGCCGCGGCGGTCGCCGAGGCCAACAAGCATCTCGAGAAGGGCCAGCGCAAGGAGGCCATCGAGAAGCTGAAGCTCGCCGACGTCAACGTGATGTTCACGATGGCGCTGGCCCCTCTCGACCGCACGATGGCCGACGTCGACATGGCGGCCAAGTTCGTGGACGAGGGCAAGTACTACGAGGCCAACGCGGTCATGAAGAAGGCCGAAGACGGCGTCCGCTACGACTCCGTCGCGGCCATCGCCGTGCCGCAGAAGGCCGAAGACAAGAAGACGCAGTAACCGCTGCGGTCAGCAAGATGGGATCGCCGGCCGGCTCGGGCCGGCGATTCTTCTTGCGTTCAGATCTGGTGCGCCATCGGCGGTGCCGGGATCGGGCGGCCGCGCTCGTAGGCTGCGGCCGCGCGCAGCACCAGTGCGTCGCGGGCATGGCCGCCCACGATCTGCAGGCCGATCGGCAGGCCCTCGCGGTCGAGTCCGCAGGGAATGGTGGCGGCGGGCTGGCGCGTCAGGTTGAAGGTGAGCGTGAAGGGCGTCCAGCCGATGTCGACGCCGTCGCCGCCCCACGCCGCGTTCTCGTTCACCGCGAAGGCCGTCATCGGCATGGTCGGCGTCAGCAAGAGGTCATACTTGGCCATGAACTGGTTCATGATCACGCCGACCTGCTGGCGCTGGTGGATGGCGGTCACAACGGCGTCCTGGCCGAGATTGGCGCCATGCTCGGCGGCTTTCAGCAGGCCCGGATCCATCAAGGCCCGCTTCTCGGGACTGAAGCCCTTGACCAGCACCGCGACGTTCGACTGCCAGTGCGCGTTCAGGATGCGGCGCGGATCCAGGCCCTGAAGGTCGGGAGAGTCCTCGACGACCTTGGCGCCCAGCGTCTTGAACACCTTGGCGGCGTGCTCGACGGCCACCGCCACGTCGCGGTCGATCCTGTCGCGCTCGACGAAGCCCAGGCCGGGCGAATAGGCGATACGCAGGTTCTTCACGCCCTTGTCGAAGCCCTTCAGGTAGTCCTCGATATCGTCGGGCCGGCCGTAGAGGTCGCGGCTGTCGGGCCGCGCCATGACATTCATCATCATCGCGGCGTCGCGCACGGTGCGGGTCATCGGCCCGATGTGCGAGAGCGTGCCCTGGGCCGAGGGCGGCCACAGCGGCACGCGCGCCTGGGTGGGTTTCAACCCGAACAGGCCGGTAAAGGAGCAGGGAATGCGGACCGAGCCCGCGCCGTCGGTGCCGACCGCGAGGTTGCCCATGCCGACCGCTTCGGCCGCGCACCCGCCGCCCGACGACCCGCCCGGCGTGCGGCCGAGCTTCCACGGGTTGTGCGTGGCGCCGTAAAGCGCGGAATCCGTCACGCCCTTCCAGCCGTATTCGGGCGAGGTCGTCTTGCCGAGCAGCACGGTGCCCGCCTCGCGCAGGCGTTGGCCCACCGGCGAATCGACAGTCCACGGACCGTCGGCATCGGTGGCGAGGCTGCCCATGCGCGTGGGCATGCCCTTGGTCAGCACCATGTCCTTGATGGTGATCGGCACGCCGTCGATGTCCGACAACCGCTTGCCGCCCTTCTTCCAGCGCTTCTCCGAGGCCCGCGCGGCGCGCAGCGCCATGTCGGGATCGAGATGCTGGAAGGCGTTGAGCTGGCCGTTGAAAGCGTCGACGCGGGCGAGGGCGGCCTTGGTCGCCTCGACCGGCGAGGCTTTGCGCGCCTTGAAGAGCTTCACCAGCTCGTGGGCTGGCATCAATGCGAGATCGGCGGTCATCGGTTGGTCTCCGGAAGAACGGGAAATTTCAGCGGATGGGCTTCGGCATAGCGCGCTGCGGCGCTGAGCACGAGCGCATCGCGATAGTGGCCCGACACGATCTGCAGCCCGACCGGCAATCCCTCGCTGCTGAGGCCGCAGGGCACCGTCGCCGCGGGATGGCGTGTGAGGTTGAACTGCGACGTGTAGGGCGACCATTGTATGTTGGGTTTGCCGTCCGGCCCGTCGGGCAGGTTCTTGCCCGCTGCGAAGGGTTTTACCGCCACCGTCGGTGTCAGCAGCAGATCGTATTTGGCGAAGAACAGGTTCCACGCGATGGCGAGCTCGCGCCGAGTCACCTGGGCGTTGACCATGTCCTGCAGCGAATAGCGCAGGCCCGCCTTGGCGCCGGCCAGGAGATTGGGATCGAATTCGTCGTGCCGACTTTCCGGATAGAGTTGTAGCAGCCGCTGCAGCGCCGCCAGCCAATGGATCACGAAGGCACGGCCGGCCTCGGGATAGGAGAAGGGCGCCTCGACGTCCTCGACCTTGCAGCCCAGCGCTTCGAATTGCCTGGCGGCCCTGGTCACCATGGCGGCGACTTCGATGTCGAGCGGATGGTCGCCGAACCGCAGCACGAAGCCGACCCTGAGTTTCTTCAGCTTGCCGCCGAGCTTCTTCGCGTAGTCGATGCCGTCGGCCGGCAGGCCGAAAGGATCGCGCGCATCGGGCCGGGCGAGGACGTTCATCATCAGCGCGCAGTCGAGCGCGGTGCGTGCCATCGGACCGGTATTGGCGAGGTCGCCGGTCATCGACGGCGGCCACGCGGGCACGCGGCCGAACGTGGCCTTCAGCCCGACGAGGCCGTTGAAGCTCGCCGGAATGCGCACCGAGCCGCCGCCATCGGTGCCGATGGCAATTGGTCCGAGGCCCGCGGCCACCGCGGCGCCGGCGCCGCCCGACGAGCCGCCCGGCGTGCGCTCGGTGTTCCACGGATTGCGCGAGATGCCGTGCAAGGGCGAATCGGTGACGCCCTTGTGGCCGTATTCCGAGCTGGTGCTCTGGGCAAAGACGATGGCGCCTGCTTCGCGCAGGCGGGCGACGGCTGGCGCGTCCGCGTCGGCGGGCGTCTTGTCGCTGAGCTTGCTGCCCATGCTGTGCGGCCAACCCTTTACCCGCACAAGTTCCTTGATCGACACCGGCACGCCATCGAGCGGCGACAAGGGCTTGCCCTTGCGCCAGCGCTTCTCCGAGGCGCGGGCGGCGGCGAGCGACTGGGCCGTGTCGATGCGGCAGAGCGCATTGATCCGCGGGCCCATTTTCTCGGCCCGCGCCAGGACGGCCTTCATGGTCTCGACCGGCGAGGCCCGGCCCTTGGCGTAGAGTTTCGCGAGGCCGGCCGCACTCGCCTGGGTCAGGTCCTGGGTCATGCGGCTTTCTCCTTGGCGGTGCGGGACTGCCGCGCGAGTTGTTCGGCCTGGTACTCGGCGGCGAGCGCCTGTTCGGTGCGACCGACCTTGCGGTAGAGAGCAGCCAGCGCCCGCTTGGTGGCGGCCACCGTCGGCCGTTCGCGCTCGTCGGCCTGCAGGATCGCCATCGCCCTGTCGTTCCAGCCGGCGTGGATCAGGGCATCGAGATGAATCGCCCCGAACAGGGCACGTTGCGCGATGCTGCCGCCGATCGACTGCAGATGCGGGACGGCCTGGCCGAGCAGGCGCGCGGCATCGGCATGCTGGCCCCTGGCGTGGGCCGCGAGCCCGTGTGCGGCCGGCACGGCGCAGTCGGCCCAGGCCTCGCGCTCGAACGGCCGGGCGCGCTCGGCGCGGTCCTCCAGGCTCGCCAGCATCTCGGTGACGGCGCTTTGCTCGCCTGCGCGCGCGAGGCCGTACAGATATTGCAGGTCGAGGAAGGCCGAGAAGTGCTCGTGCAGGCGCGGCTTGAGATAGGTCGCAACGTCGGCCCAGCGCTGGCCGACATCGACGCCGCGCAGTTCGAGACGCGCCAGCAGCGAGACGGCGTTGATCTGGTCCTCGCAGAACTCCTTCCACACGCCCCACACGCGCCTGTCGTAGAGCTGGAGCGCCTCGTCGGTGCGGTCGAGGTCGATCAGGAAGAGCGCCTGGTGCCACCAGAGATGGGTGTACATGAAGGAGTTGCAGTTCTCCCACGTGTCCGACATCGACGTCAGGAAGGCCACGCCTTCCTGAAGCTGCCCGCGCGCTTCCAGGCAATGGGCGACGGCGTGATGCGCCCATGGATCGCGGCGGTCGAGCGCGATCGCCTTGCGTGCCACGGCCTCGGCCTCGTCGAGGCGGTTGCACTCTTCGAG
>RGPT01000148.1 GCA_010032545.1 Alphaproteobacteria bacterium | reverse complement strand
ACCAGCGCGGCCTCGTCGGCCACCTTGCCGCGCGCCACGTTGACGAACACCGATGACGGTTTCATGGCAGCGAAGGCCGCGGCACTCATCAGGCCCGTCGTCTCGGGTGTGAGCGCGCAGGTGAGCGCCACGAAATCGGCTTCGGGTACGAGCTTCACCAGATCGGCCATGCCATGGATCGAGTCGGCGCCGTTGGCGCCAGCCTTGGGATCGCGGCGGATGCCCACCACCTTCATGTCGAAGGCCTTGGCGAGCTTGGCGAGATGGCTGCCGATGCGGCCCATGCCGACCACCAGCAGGGTCTTGCCGCCCAGCTCGTCCTCGCGCTCGGCCAGGTCGCCGATCATGCCGCGCCAGACCTTCTTGTGCTGATTGTCACGCGCCTCGGGCAGGCGCCGCGCGATGGCCAGGATCAGGGCGATGGCGTGCTCGGCCACGGCGCGGGCATTGACGCCGGCCGCACTCGCCAGGCGAATACCCTTGGCGGACAGCATTTCCTTGGAATACTGGTCCATGCCCGAGCTGATCGACTGGATGAACTTCAGTCTGGTGGCGTGGGGGATGATATCGTTCTTCCACATGCCGGACGCCGAGACGACGTCGGCCTCGCCGACCCGCTGCACGAACTCGTCGTAGCTTCGGACCTGGAAGCTGTTGATGCCGGTATTCCGGGCATCGAACCGTGCCTTCATCTGGTATGCCGCATGCGCGAAGCAGATTGTCAGTTTATCTCTCGTCGGAAACATGGAATTCCCCCTGCACAAGATGCGAGACTAGCCCGAACTGGACCAAAGGGGGAATTTACATGAGCCGCAATCCGCTCCGTGACTGTCTCAACGCCGGCAAGCCCACCGTGGGCACGCATATCCTGTCGGCGTGGCCGACCCTGGTCGAGCTGATCGGCCATTCCAGGCAGTACGACTATGTCGAATTCACCGCCGAATACGCGCCCTTCACCATGCACGATCTCGACAATCTCGGCCGTGCCTTCGAGCTCACGGGCATGTCGGGCATGATCAAGATCGAGCAGACCCAGTACACGCACCAGGCCATGCGGGCGATCGGCTCGGGCTTCCAGAGCGTGCTGTTCGCCGATATCCGCTCCGTCGAGGACGCCAAGGCCGCGGTCGACGCGGTGCGTGCCGAAACGACCATGGCCGAGGGCGTGCGCGGCCGCGGGCGGCTGGGTGTCGGCATGCGGCGCGACGTCGGCACCGTCCGCACGGGCGGCACGCCCGCCTATGTCGATGCCCTGAACGAAGTGGTGATCGCCATCATGGTCGAGAAGAAGTCGTGCGTGGACAATCTCGAGGCCGTCCTGTCGGTGCCCGGCATCGACATGGTGCAGTTCGGCGCCTCCGACTTCTCGATGAGCATCGGCAAGACCGGCCAGTATGCCGACGCCGAGGTTTTGGCGGCCGAGAAGAAGACCATCGAGACGGCGCTCCGGATGGGCCTGCACCCGCGCGTCGAACTGCGCGACCCCGACCAGGCCGGCAAGTACCTGGCAATGGGCGTGAAGCACTTCTGCATCGGCTGGGACGTCCGTATCCTCGCCGACTGGTGGGACACCAAGGGCGCAGAGATGCGCGGCCTGTTGGGCGCCAAGGCCGACGCGCCGGCCAAGGTTGCCGGCAAGACCGGCAACTACTGAACTCGTTCGGCACCCGAGTGAGCGCCACGTGAAACCACCGATCGCGCCGCGGCGCCCCTCGCGATGCACGCTGCATGGCATCACGGTCACTGACGACTATGCCTGGCTGAAGGACGAGAAGTGGCAGGAGGTGCTGCGCGACCCGTCCCTGCTTGATCCGGACATCCGGGCCTATCTCGAGTCCGAAAACGCCTACGCCAAGGCGCTGCTGGCGCCGACGCAGGCACTGCAGAAGACGCTGGTCGCGGAAATGCGCGGCCGCATCAAGGAGGATGATTCCGGCGTACCCACGGCGGACGGGCCCTTCGCCTATCTGTGGAAGTTCCGAGACGGTGGCCAACACCAGCTGATCGGCCGCACGCCGCGTGGCGGCGGCGACGTCCAGATCGTCCTCGACGGCGACGCACTGGCAAAGGCCTCCGACTACTTCAAGTTCGGCGGCACGCGCCATTCGCCGGACCACCGGCTCGAAGCCTGGAGCGCCGACCTGCGCGGGTCCGAGTTCTTCACCATCCGCATCAGGCGCTGGGATACCGGCGAGGACCTGCCCGATGTCCTGACGGAGACCGGCGGCGGCGTGGTCTGGGGCCTCGATTCGACGTTCTTCTATTACGTCCAGGTCGACGACAACCATCGCCCGCTGAAGGTCTACCGCCATCGCCTCGGCACGGCGCAGGCCGACGACGTCCTCGTCTACGAGGAGAAGGACATCGGCTGGTTCACGCACATCGAGGAAAGCGCTGGCAGGCGCTTCTGCATCGTCGGCGGCGGCGATCACGACACGTCCGAGCAATCCCTGATCGATCTCTCCCTGCCGGATGCGACGCCACGCCTGATCGCGCCCCGGGAGAAAGGCGTGCGCTATAGCGTGGCCGACCGCGGCGACGAACTCTACATCCTTACCAATTCAGACGGCGCGGTCGATTTTCGCATCGTCACGGCGCCGCTGGCGGCACCGGGGCGGGCGAACTGGCGTGAACTGGTGCCACACCGGCCGGGTACCTACATCCTCGGCATCGAACTCTTCGCCGGGCATCTCGTGCGGCTGGAGCGCGCGAACGCCCTGCCCTCGATCGTGATCCGCGCCCTGGGCGACGGCGGCGAGCACGTCATCGCCTTCGACGAGACGGCCCGCCGCTGCTGCTCTATGGCTACGGATCCTACGGCATAGCGATGCCCGCCTCCTTTTCGGCCAACCGGCTGTCGCTGGTCGATCGCGGCTTCGTCTACGCCATCGCCCACATCCGCGGCGGCACGGACAAGGGCTGGTCGTGGTACCTCGACGGCAAGCGCGAGAAGAAGACGAACACTTTCGACGATTTTGCGGCAGCAGGCCGCGCACTCATCGACCAGAGGTACACTGCCGCGAAGCGCATCGTCGGCCACGGCGGCAGCGCCGGCGGCATGCTGATGGGCGCGGTCGCCAACCGCGCCGGCGAGCTCTTTGCCGGCATCGTGGCCGAGGTGCCCTTCGTCGACGTGCTCGCCACCATGCTCGACGACAAACTGCCGCTGACGCCGCCGGAATGGCCCGAATGGGGCAACCCGATCACCGACGAAGCGGCGTTCCGCTACATCCTGTCCTACTCGCCTTACGACAACGTCGCCGCCCGGGATTATCCGGCGATCCTGGCAATGGCGGGCCTCACCGATCCGCGCGTCACCTACTGGGAACCGGCGAAGTGGATCGCGCGGCTGCGCGCCACCATGACGTCGGGCGGCCCGGTTCTCCTGCACACCAACATGGGCGCTGGCCATGGCGGCTCGTCGGGTCGCTTCAGCCGGCTCGACGAGGTCGCGATCGCCTACGCCTTTGCTCTCCAGGTGGTCGGCAAGGCGGGCTGACGATCAAGCGAGCGCCAACAGCTCGGCGTCTTCGCGGACGCCGCGCAACCGGTGACGACCCAGCGAGAGCGGCAATCCATCCCCTGCTCCTGGCAGGCGCAACCGCGAGCATCGACCCTAGAAAGCGGAGGACCTAGAATGCGAAGAGATTGTCGCGGAAGTGCGCATGGCCGTAGGCGGTACGGACCACCCCGCGCCGCTGCAGGGCCGGCACCACGCCGTCCACGATCTCGGTGATGTAGCGTCGCGACAGCAGGCCGCTGAACACGAAGCCGTCGCCGCCTACCTGCTGCATCACCTCGGCCATCACGCCGGCCACGTGGTCGGCCGTGCCGACCACCGCATCCTCGAAGCCGAATCGGTAGTTGCTGGCGATCTCGCGCAGGGTCCGGCCCTGCGCCAGAAAGCGCTTCAGCGTGCCTTGCTGCCCGTTGGTCGTGAGTTCGGCCAGCGGCGCATCGAGGTCGAAAAGTCGATGTCGGTGAGACTGCCCATCTGGGCAAGTGCCAGTTCGGGCGAGGCATCGCGCTGGGCCTGACGTCGCCGGCCGCGCTCCTGCGCCTCCTCCTTCGTCTCGCCCAGCGTCGGCGTCACCACGAAGAAGACCTTGCAGCTGTCGGGATCGCGCCCCGCCGCGGCAACGCGCTTGCGAAGGTCGAGGCGAAACGCCGTCATCTCCTCGACCGTGCCGAGGGCCGCGATGACGCAATCCATGTGCTTCGCAGCGAACGCCCGGCCCTGCGGCGAGCCGCCGGCCTGGATCAGGACCGGGCGGCCCTGCGGCGGACGCGCGGTATTGAGCGGGCCGCGCGAGGAGAAGAAGCGCCCCTTGTAGTCGATGGCGCGGACCTTGGCGGGGTCGACGAAGGCGCCGGTGTCGCGGTCCGCGACGATCGCGTCGGCATCCCACGACGACCAGAGCTTCTCGACCAGGTCGACGAACTCCTCGGCCATCTCGTAGCGCAGATCGTGATCGAGATGGGCGTCGAGGCCGAAATTCTGCGCCGCCCGTTCGGCCGTCGAGGTGACGAAGTTGCAGCCGACCCGGCCCTTCGACATCAGGTCGAGCGTGGCGATGAGCCGGGCGAGCAGGTAGGGCGGATAGAAACTGGTGGAGATCGTGGGCACGATGCCGAGGTGCTTCGTCGCCTGCGTGAGCAGCGGCACCAGCGGCAGCGGATCGTTCTTCGGCGCCCGCAACGCGCGCTTCAGGTAGAACCCGCGGACCATACCGGCCGAGCCTCAGGCCGGCGGCGGCACCATCGTGCCTTTTGGCAGCGCCGCGCAATGATCGTAGATCGCCGAGGGTCGCGTGAACCACACCTTGTCATTCTGCGGATGGTTCACGATGTGCTGCAGGGCCTCGCGCAGCATCCGGAGGCGATAGGGCTGGCCCACGATCATGGTGTGAAGTGCAATGCCGCAGACCAGCGGCTGTTTCGCCGACTGGCGCAAAAGCTCCTCGAACTGGCCGATGATGAAGTCGCGGAACTCCTCGGGCGAATGGTGGCGCACCAGGACCTGCGGGCTGTCGTTGATCTCGATCGGATAGGGCACGCTCATCAGCGGCCCGGAGCGGGTCTTCATCCACAGCGGCTGGTCGTCGGCCGGCCAGTCCATCAGGAAGTCGAAGCCCACCTCCTTCAGGAGGTCGGGCGTATGATGGGTCGACGCCATCCACGGCGCCATCCAGCCGCGCGGCCGCTTGCCGCTTGCCTTCTCGATGGCATCGCGCACTTCCTCGAGGAAGCGCCGCTCGTCGGCCTCCCACATATGGCCGTGGCGCTCGGCGTTGGTGCGGCCATGGCCGATGAACTCGTCACCGCGGGCTTTCAGCGCATCGACGATCTGCGGTGCGTAATCGAACACCGTTGTGTTGATGAGGTGTGCCGCCGGCAGGTTGAGCTCGTCGAACAGATCGAGGCAGCGCCATACGCCTACCCGGTTGCCGTAGTCCCGCCAGGCGAAGGTGCGCGGATCGGGCGGCGTGCCGGCAACGGTGAGCAGGTGGCCGTCGCCCGCACCGAAAGCGAAATGCTCGATGTTGAGGCCGAGATAGACCGCGAGCCGTTTGCCCTCGGGCCACGAATAGTCCTTGCGCTCGGTGATGGCGGAGTAGCCGTAGCGGTTGTGATAGGGCAGGCGCAACATGTTCGCTCCTCAGCGTTTCACTACGGCGACCTTGTTCTCCGTCTCGCCGGCGTTCATGTGCCGGAAAATGGAAACGGCCTTCTCGTGGAAGGCGCGCTCTTCCGGGCCGGCCTCGGCGCGCGGCCGGCGCTCGTCGTCGAAATGTCCGTACTTGTCGGTGCCGCGCACCAGCATTGCCGTCACGCGCGTGGCCGACGTGCAGCGCGCGTGGGTCGGGATGTAGCTGATGCCGAGGCCGATACGGCGGTCGCTGGAGCGGTTGGGCCGCGAATTGTGCACCAGGTGCGTATGGTGCAGCGAAAACTGGCCCGCCCTCACCGGCATGAACGCCGTGCGCGTGCGGTCGACGTCGACGGCCAGCGCCTGACCACGCGACAGCAGATTGTCGGGGTCCTGCATCTCGGCGTGCTGCATCTGTCCGAGCTTGTGCGAGCCCGGCACGACCTCCATGCAGCCCGCCTCGACGGGCGCGTCGGTGAGTGCCACCCAGGCGGTGACATGGCAGGCGGGCTCGAGCGCGAAGTAGGTCGCGTCCTGGTGCCAGCTCACATAGGCGCCCGAGCCCGCATCCTTGGGCCAGACCGTGAGATGGAACAGGCGGATGTCGGGGCCGATCAGATCCTCGACCGCATCGAGCACCTCGGGTGCATGGACGATCTCGTCGACCCACGGAAAGAGCAGGTGCGGCTTGAAATTGTGGCCGCGCGTCATCTTGCGGCCCTCGGCGCGTTCGAAGGCTTCGAGCCGGTCGCGCCAACTGCGCGCCTGTTCGGTCGCGAAGGCATCGACCGGGCAGACGTAGCCGTCGCGCTCGTAAGCCGCGATCTGTTCCTGCGTGAGCTTCTTCGGCATCTCAGTGCGCCGTCCAGCCGCCGTCGACGAACAGCAGCGTACCGGTGACGAAGGAGGAGTCATCGCAGGCGAGGAAAAGAGCCGCCTTGGCCACTTCCTCGGGCTGGCCGATGCGGCCCATGGGATGGCGATGCTTCCAGAACGTCCGCATCGCCTCGGGATCGGCGTAGCGTTTCAGCGACTTGGCCGGCATCGGCGTGTCGATGACGCCCGGCATCAGCGCGTTGACGCGGATGCCCTGGGCCGCGTGATCGACCGCCATAGTCTTGGTGAAGGACGCGATAGCGCCCTTGGAGGCGATGTAGGCCGCATTCTTGCCCGGGCTCGATTGTGCGAGTTGCGAGCCGATGGTGACGATGGCGCCCGACCGGGCCGCGATCATCGGGGCGATGGCGTAGTGGATCCAGAGGTAGGTGCCCTTGACGTTGATGGCGAAGGTGCGGTCCCACGCCGCCTCGTCGATCGTGTCGACGGTACCGCCGGTCGAGGCGCCTGCCGCGGTCAGCAGCACATCGATGCGGCCCCATTTTTCCATGACGCTGGCAACACCATCGCGCGCCTGCCGGTCGGAACTCACGTCCGCGGCAAGGGTCATCGCCGTGCCGCCCCGGCCCTCGATCTCGGCGGCGACCTGGCCCAGCCCGACCGTATCCTGGTCGACCAGCGCCACTTTCGCGCCCTCCGCGGCGAACAGGCGGGCGGAAGCGGCGCCGATGCCCGAAGCACCGCCGGTGACGATGGCGACTTGATCTTTCAGTTTCATGGGGGCGAGCTTAGCGCGCCTCTTTTGCGCCCGCACGACAAAGTGACCGCCATTGATGAATGGCAGCCACCACATCTTGGTAACGTGCAGAGAAGAAAAGGCGATATCCATGGTCCAGCTGAACCGACGGCATTTCACCCTGGCAGGCGCCGCCCTGGCGGCAACTGGCATTGTCTCGCGCAGCAGCAGCGCCGGGACCTTCGAGATCGTCCGCAGCGAGGAGGAATGGCGGCGCCTGCTGACGCCCGCCCAGTATGTCGTGCTGCGCAAGGGCGGCACTGAGCGCGCCGGGTCGAGCCCGCTCGATGGCGAAAAGCGCACCGGCACGTTCCATTGCGCCGGCTGCGATCTGGCCCTGTTCGCTTCGGCCACCAAGTACGACAGCGGCACCGGGTGGCCCAGTTTCTGGCAACCCCTTGCCAATGCGATCGGCACCAAGCCCGAGAGGACGCTGTTCGGGATCCAGACCGAGGTGCACTGCCGGCGCTGCGGCGGCCATCTCGGGCACGTCTTCGCGGACGGCCCCAAACCCACCGGCCTGCGCTATTGCATGAACGGCGTCGCCATGAGCTTCAAACCGACGGGGGCAGGCTCGTGAAGAGACTTGCCGTCGTCGCGCTGCTGACGCTGCTCGCACTGGCACCCGCGCACGCCCAAACCCGTGCCGTCGCCATTTTTGCCGGCGGCTGCTTCTGGTGCGTGGAAGCGGCGTTCGACAAGGTCGATGGTGTCCTGGCGACCACCTCCGGCTACACCGGCGGTGCCAACGTCGCACCCACCTACGAACAGATCTCGACCGGGCGCACCGGCCACTACGAGGCACTGCAGGTCGAGTACGATCCGGCGCGCGTCAACTACGGGCGGCTGCTGGAGGTCTTCTGGCGCAACATCGATCCGTTGGATGCGGGCGGGCAGTTCTGCGACAAGGGCCCGCAATACCGCGCCGCGATCTTTGCCGTCGACGAGAGCCAGCGTGCACTTGCCGAGGCATCGAAGGCCGCGCTCGATAGATCGGGCAGGCTCCAGGGACGGATCGTCACCGAGATCCTGCCGGCCGCCGTCTTCTATCCGGCCGAGGCCTACCACCAGGACTACTACCGCAAGAACCCCGCAGCCTACGCCTTCTACCGTTGGAGCTGTGGCCGGGACCGACGGCTGGAACGCCTGTGGGGCACATCATCCACACAGTGACGCAGTACATTTCCCGCCGCCGCTACCCTTTGTTCTGGGCGCGCCGGTACATCATGTTCAGGCCCTCGATCAACGCCGAGAAGGCCATGGCAGCGTAAATGTAGCCCTTGGGCACATGCACGCCCACGCCCTCGGCCAGCAGCGTGGCGCCGATCATCAACAGGAAGCCCAGCGCCAACATGACGATGGTCGGGTTATTGCCGATAAAGCGCGCCAGCGGATCGGCCGCCAGCAGCATCAACAACACGGCGACCACCACGGCAATGACCATGATCGGAAGATCGTCGGTCATGCCGACCGCGGTGATGATGCTGTCGAGCGAGAAGACGATGTCGAGCACCAGGATCTGGCTGATCGCCGACGTCATGGTGAGCCTGGCCGCGCCACCGGCGACGGAGACGTCCTTCTTGTCGTGACCGCCGCCTGAGAGGCTGTCGTGGATCTCCGTGGTGGCCTTCCAGATCAGGAACAGGCCGCCGCCGATCAGGATGAGGTCGCGCCACGAGAAATCGTGGCCGAACAGCCAGAACAGCGGCTCCGTGAGCTGGGCGATGAAGGCGATCGTGCTGAGCAGCGCCAGGCGCATGAACACCGCCATGCCGATGCCGATCTTGCGCGCCCGCGACTGCTGATGGGCGGGGAGCTTGTTGGTCAGAATGGAGATGAAGATCAGGTTGTCGATGCCGAGCACGACTTCCATGACGATCAGCGTCGTTAGGGCGGCCCAGGCGGCCGGATCGGACGCGAGGCGGAGAAAGACTTCCATCATCGGATCATCAATGGCCGTGCCGCGGAAATTTTTCAAGGGCGAACGACCTTTCCTTTCGGGAGCCGACCCGGTAAGGCCCCTGCAATGTCTCCTCCCGCCGGCTCGCCGCGGTCCGCTCCGGTGCTTGCGATTGTGTTCCTGTCGGTGGCGGCCTTCGCCTCGGCCGCCAACATGCGCGTGACCGACCCGCTGCTGGTCCAGCTTGGCGCCGAGTTCGGCGTCACCGTCGGCGCGGCCTCGATCGTGGCCACCGCGTTCCTGTTCGCCAACGGCGTCTTCGTGCTGGTGCACGGGCCTTTCGGCGACCGATACGGCAAGATGCCCGTGGTGGCGATCGCCTGCACAGGCGCCGCATTGTGCTGTGTCCTGAGCGCGCTTTCGACGTCCCTCGATCTGCTCACCCTCGCGCGCTTCCTGACCGGCGTGGCCAGTTCAGCCATTATTCCGCTGGCCATCGCTTGGATCGGCGACAATGTCGGCTACGAACGGCGGCAGGCGACATTGGCACGTTTCTTGACCGGCCAGACACTCGGCCTCATGACCGGCGCGGCGCTGGGCGGCGCGATCGGCGACTGGCTGGGCTGGCGCTCGGTCTTCTGGGTGCTGGCCGCCATCTACGTGGCAGCCGGCGGCGCCCTGATCGCCGTCATGCGCACGCGTCCCGAGACCGCCCGGCCGGAAAAGCGCGCCGAGGGGTCGATGGTGGGGCAGATGATCCGCGTGCTCAGCCGGCGCTGGGCACTCACCATCATCATCGTCGTGGCGCTGGAGGGCGGCGTGTTCTGGGGTGCCTTCACTTTCGTCGGCGCCGACCTGCACCAGCGCTTCGGCCTGGGCTTCGCCGCCATCGGCCTTGCGGTCGCAGCCTTCGGAGCCGGTGGCTTCGCCTACGTCATGGCGGCGCCCCACCTCGTGCGCCTGCTGGGCGAACGCGGCCTCTGCCTGTGGGGCGGCGCGGGCCTCGGCCTGGCCTTCGCCGGCATGGCGCTCGCGCCCTCGGTCGAGATTGCATTCGCCGCCATCGCGCTGTCGGGCGTGTCGTTCTACATGTTCCACAACACGCTGCAGACCCACGGCACCCAGATGGCGCCCGAGGCGCGCGGCGCCGGCATGGCACTGTTTGCCCTTTGCCTGTTCATGGGCCAGGCCATCGG
>RGPT01000147.1 GCA_010032545.1 Alphaproteobacteria bacterium | reverse complement strand
GCCCGACGCCGAGGCGGCGGTGGCCGGCGCGTCGTCGAGCTTGAGCGTGGCGGCGAAGGCCAGCAGGACCGCGGCCGCCGCCAGCCCCCGGCGCACCCAGGTACCCTGGGAAGCGCCACCGTCCAGCCGCAGCAGCCAGATGGCGAAGGCGATCAGGATCATGCCGCCCAGAGCATAGAGCACGCCGTCCGAGCCGGTCTGCTGGGTCAGCACCCAGATCATCCACACGGCAGAAGCGTACATCGGGAAGGCGAGGAACTGGCGCAGCCGGTCCATCCACGCGCCCGGCCGTGGCAACGACCGTTGTAGCGCCGGGATCATCGTGAGCGCGAGATACGGCAGCGCGAGGCCGAGGCCCATCGCCAGCAGCACGGCCACGGTCGCGGGCGTGGGCTGGCTCAGCGCAAAGCCCAGGGCTGCGGCCATGAATGGCGCGGTGCAGGGTGTCGCCACGATCACCGCCAGCACGCCCGTGAAGAAGGCGCCCGTCGTGCCGCCCCGCGCGACCAGTCCCTGGCCGACACCGGCCAGCCGGCCGCCGACCTCGAACACGCCCGAGAGGTTGAGGCCGACGGTAAAGAACAAGTAGGCGATCAGCAGCGAGAAGACCGGCGACTGGAACTGGAAGCCCCAGGCGACATCGCCGACGCTGGCGCGGATCGCCACCACGATCGCGGCCATGGCGGCGAACGAGACAAGCACGCCTGCGGTGTAGGCGAGGCCATCGCGTCGCATCTCGCTTTGCCCGTGGCCGGCGAGGCGTGCGAAGGCGGCGGCCTTCATTGCAAGCACCGGGAAGACGCAGGGCATCAGGTTCAGGATCAGGCCGCCAAGCACCGCGAACAGCAGTGCCTGCACCAGCGAGAGTTGCTCAGCGCCCGCAGCGCCGGCGAGCGACGCAGAGGTCGGCACGAACGCCGGATCGAGCCTTGCCGATACGTCGAACGCCTGCTTCACAGTGCCGTCGGGCGTTTTCTCGGTCAGCACCAAGGCCCCTGCGAGACGCTCGGGCATCGCGGTCTTGGCCTCGCCCTTGCGTAGCGGGATGCGGATGCCGTCGACCGTCACGCTGGCCGTCTGCTTGGCCATGGTGGCGACGGCGCCCCATTCGGCGGGGAAGAAATAGACGTCGCTGATCGTGTCGGGTTTCAGGCCCTTGGCTTCGACGATCAGTGTCGGTTCGCCTGTCTTGGAAACGCCATAGCGGGCCGGCCAGGGGCTTTCCGTTGGCACGCGGCGCCGCGCGGCATCGAACAGCGACCGAACGGCGGGCGGCGCTGGCGTGGCCGCGGCACCCGAGGCCAGCGTGAGTTCGAACTTGCCCTCTTCGGGAATGCAGACGTCCTCGCAGACCAGCCAGTTGGCTTCGGCGGCGAGTTTCAGAGGGCCCGCGAGATCGGCCGGCGGCGTGATGCGTACCAGCAGCATCGCCTCGTCCTTGAAGCCGTAGTTGGTGACGCCGCCGATATCGAACAGGATGGGCGTGGGCCACACGATCGGATCGGCCTTGGCGCCGGCCGGCAGCGTCCAGGCGATCTCGGTCGGCAGGCCGGACTCACCCGGGTTCTTCCAGTAGGTGTGCCACTTCGGCCGGATGGTCTGGCGCAGCCCGACCCAGAACGGCTCGCCAGCCTTCACCGTCGCCACGTCGGCCACGAGCTCGGCCCGCACATTGTCGGTCTGGACGACGGACGACTGGGCGAAAGCCGGGCCCGCGAGAAGCAACGCGAGCAGGAGGGCAAGTGGGGCAAGGAAACGCGGCATCGGAACCAATTAAGTGACCCCAGCCCATGGCGCTTGCAAGGCAATCCCGATCAAGGCGGCGTGATAATTTGCTCATATGGTAAGGTCTTGGCGTTATTGGGGAAATCATGCTGCGGTTGAATGACCGGCGCCTGCTCGGCGCCCTGGACGAGCTGGCCGGGATTGGCGCCATCGAAGGCGGCGGCTGCGCGCGCCTGGCGCTGAGCGATGAGGACAAGGCCGGGCGGGACCTGGTCGCGGGCTGGATGAAGGCGGCGGGCCTCGATGTCCAAATCGACGCTATCGGCAACGTGATCGGGCTCCGCGCCGGAACTGAGAACCTGGCGCCGATCATGACCGGCAGCCACATCGACACCGTGCGTACCGGCGGCCGCTACGACGGCAACTATGGTGTCCTGGCGGGGCTCGAAGTCGTGCGGGCCCTGAACGAGGCCAAGGTGGTCACGCGCCGGCCGATCGCGGTGGCCTTCTTCACCAATGAGGAGGGCGCGCGCTTCCAGCCCGACATGATGGGAAGCCTGGTCTATGCCGGCGGTATCGGCCTCAACGAAGCCTACGCTGCCACCGACAAGGAAGGCGTTTCGGTCGGCGACGAGCTGCGGCGCATCGGCTATCTCGGGCCGCAGAAGCCGGGCGCGCTCAAGCCGCACGCCTTCGTCGAGCTCCACATCGAACAGGGCCCGATCCTCGACGAGGAGAAAGTACAGATCGGCGTCGTCGAGAGCGTGCAGGGCATCTCGTGGATCGAATACACGGTGACGGGCGTTTCCAATCACGCCGGCACGACGCCGATGCGGCTGCGGCGCGACGCGGGCTATCTCGCCGCGTCGGTCAATCTCTTCGCCCGCAAGCTCGCGTGGGACATGGGCGGCAACCAGGTGGCGACGGTGGGCGCGCTGTCGCTGCGGCCCAACCTGATCAACGTCGTGCCCAATCGCGCGGTGTTCGCGGTCGACCTGCGCAACACCGACGAGGCCAGACTCAAGGAGGCCGAGGCCCGCGTTGCTGCCCACATCGCCGAGGTCGCGGCGGCGGAGCGCGTCGAGGTGAAAGCTGACGTGCTTGCGCGTTTCGAGCCGGTAATCTTCGAATCGAAGCTCGTCGACCGCGTGGAACACCACGCCAGGGCGCTATCGCTCAGCACGCGCCGCATGCCCTCCGGCGCGGGCCATGATGCGCAGATGATGCAGCGGCTCTGCCCGACGGCGATGATCTTCGTGCCGTCGGTCGCGGGCCTTAGCCACAATGTGAAAGAACACACCGAGGCCGCCGATCTCGCGGCCGGTGCGCAGGTGCTGGCGAACCTGATGCTGGAACTTGCCGAGATATGAACAAGACCGAGGAAACACCGACATGACCGACGCCGACGACAAATCGCGCCGCATCGTTTTCACCGGCGCCTCGGGCGGCATCGGCACCATGACGCGCCCGCTGCTGGCCAAGCTCTATCCCGGTCTGGTGCTAAGCGACCGGGTGAAACCCAAGGACCTGCAGCCCGGCGAAACCTTCGTCGCCGCCGACCTTGCGAAACCGGAGGAGGTCGCTGCGGCCGTGAAGGGCGCCCACGGCGTCATTCATCTTGGTGGGCATTCGGTCGAAGGCACCTGGGACCAGATCCTGCAGGCCAACATCATCGGCTGCTACAATCTGTTCGAGGCGGCGCGCCAGGCCGGCGTGAAGCGCGTGATCTTCGCCTCGTCGAACCACGCCATCGGCTTCTATCCGCGCAAGCGCCGCATCGGCACCGATGTCACGGCCCGACCGGACAGCCGCTACGGCGTGAGCAAGGTGTTCGGCGAGGGGTTGGGTGCCCTCTATGCCGACAAGCACGGCATGGCCGTGACCTGCCTCAGGATCGGCAATGTCGGCCCCGTGCCGCTCGACGTACGGCGGCTCTCGATCTGGGTGTCGCCGGAGGATCTTGTCCAGCTCTTCCGGATCGGCCTGGAACATCCCGACATCCGCTACGAGATTCTCTACGGCGTGTCGGACAACCAGGCGAGCTGGTGGGACAACTCGCGCGCGCACGAGCTCGGCTATCGCCCGACTGGCAAGGCCGAGGACCACCGCGCCCATGCCGAGGCGGAGCAGGCGAAGATCGGACCGGATCCGGTCGGCGACCTCTTCCAGGGTGGTTCTTTCTGCTCGGCGGAGTTCACCAATGACGCCAAGCGCGCGGGACCTTAGGCTCGGCTACCAGTCATGCTCCTCCCCCGTCTCGGGCGAGGAGAGTAAACAAGGGCGACAGTCAATTTCGGGAGTGCGTTGAATGAGCCGATTCCTGACCGTCGGGGCCGCCCAGATGGGGCCCATTCAACGTAGCCACACGCGGCGCGATGTCGTGGAGCGCATGATCGCCCATCTGCGCGAGGCCCGGCGCATGGGCTGCGAACTGGTGGTGTTCCCCGAACTCACCCTGACCACCTTCTTTCCGCGCTGGTGGATGCCCGACCAGGTCGAGATCGATTCCTTCTTCGAGACGGAGATGCCGTCGAACGAGACGGCGCCGCTGTTCAACGAGGCCAAGGCCCTCGGGCTCGGCTTCTCCTTCGGCTATGCCGAGATCGCCAACGAGGGCGGCAGGGTCCGTCACTTCAACACGTCGATCATCGTCGAGAAGGACGGCCGCGTCGCCAGCAAGTATCGCAAGATCCATCTGCCCGGCCACAGCGAGCACGAGCCAAAGCGCCCGTTCCAGCACCTGGAGAAGCGCTACTTCGAGGTCGGCAATCTCGGCTTCCCGGTGGTGAAGACGATGGGCGTCAACATGGGCATGTGTATCTGCAACGACCGCCGCTGGCCGGAGACCTACCGCGTCATGGGCCTGCAGAACGTCGAGATGGTGCTGCTGGGCTACAACACGCCGCTGCACAACGCGCCGTCGCCCGACCACGACGAGCACAGCTGGTTCCACAACCAGCTCTCGATGCAGGCCGGCGCCTACCAGAACGGCACCTGGGTGGTGGGCGTGGCGAAGGGCGGTACGGAAGAGGGCGTGCCGTCGCTCGCCGACTCGATGATCGTGGCGCCCTCGGGCAAGGTGGTGGCGCGCGCCGCCGGCGACGGCGACGAGCTGGTGGTGCACCGCTGCGACCTCGATGCCGGCCAGAGTTACAAGCGCACGACGTTCAATTTTGCCGTTCACCGCCAACCCGATCAGTACCGCCTGATCGTCGAGCGCAAAGGGGCCGAAGAACCTTCGTAGTTAAGGCCCGACGAATTTCCCGAAGCTCTGATCCGGCGTGCCGCGGAACAGGGACATGTGAGTGTGGGTGGCAACGAACGGATCGCCCACCGCCCTGCGTCCAAGGACGACGGTGGTGCGGCCCGGGCGGTCGAAACGCACGCCGTCCGGCTTGAAGCCGTCCGACTGCCACACGCCCATGCCGACGGCCGTCATCCGGTCGGCCGAGACAATGGCCTCGATCTTGTCGAGGTCGTAGCGGAAGTTGCGGATGGTGCCCCAGACGTTGCGCCACTGCTTCTGCTCGGCGAGGTCGCGACCGTGCATGAAGTCGGTGAAGGTGCCAAAGGCAATCATGTCGTCGGCAAAGATCGGCCGCGCGCCCTCGTAGTCGACGGCGCGGCAGTGCTTCGACAGCGTGTCGAACCAGGCCCGCACGGCAGCCAGGTCGTCGGGGTGCACGGGGTTGCGCAGGTTCATTGCCAGACTCCTCAAAGACCGAAGCGCTGCCAATGCAGACGCTCCTCCACGGCGGCAAGCGTCGCCGGACCGATCTGGTCCAGTCCAGCGGACAGGCCGAAGCGCGCCAGCAGGCTTCGCCGCGGCCCGATCAGGGGCAGGCGCACCTTGGCGCCGTAGCGCGCCTGCAAGGTGGTGCGCAGCTCGCCCAGCCCGTCAGCCAGACCGAGTTCGAGGCCGCGCTTGCCGGTCCAGAACTCACCTGTGAACAACGTCGTCTCGTCGGCCTTCAGGAGTCGGCCGCGGCGCTGGCGGACCCAGTCCTTGAAACCGTCGTGGATTTCGGCCTGCAAGCGCTTCAGGCGCTCCACGTCGTCCGGATTCTCGGGACGGAACGGATCGAGCATTGCCTTGCGCTCGCCCGAAGTGTGCACGCGGCGCTCCACGCCGAAACGCGCAATCAGGTCCTGAAAGCCGAAGCCAGCGCTGATGACGCCGATCGATCCCACGATCGAGCTGGGATCGACCACGATCTCGTCGGCTGCGCAGGCGAGCCAGTAGCCGCCCGAGGCCGCCACGTCCTCGACGAAAGCAATGACGGGCAGGCCCTTTTCCCTGGCGTGCAGGCGGATGCGCTGGGCAATCAGCGCCGATTGCACTGGTGAACCGCCGGGCGAATTGATCGCGAGTGCAACGGCCTTGGCGCCGCGCATGTCGAAGGCCCGCTTGAGCAGGGGTGCCACCGACTCGGCCGACAGGCTCCGGCCCGAGAGCGGGCCGCCGCCCGAAGCGATGACACCGGACAGCCGGACGACCGGTACGACGGGGCTACGGCTCAGACGATTCTTTATCCATCCCAACATGGCCGGCACTGTCGCGACCGTCGGCCCAGAAGGCAAGCGGCCGGGCGTGACGCAGAACGGCTTCCGCCTCGTCGGTGTAGCCGCCCTCCGGGCGGTGCAGGCGCAACGGTGGCGACTCGTGCCGCGCAGGCGGGCCGAAGCGTGCCCGGACGAGCACGCGGGCCGCCGGCGGCAGGCGCTTTACCGTCACGTCGCCCCAGCGGAGGCGGACGAGATGGCTAACGATCTCCTCCAGGCGGTCGCTGCGATGGATGATGGCCAAGGTGCCGGCGGGCTTCAGCGCGCCCGTTGCCACGGCAAGCCAGCGGGCGAGGTCGGCACTGGATTCGACCGTAGCGAGTGCCTTGCTCCGATCCGGCGGCAGGTCGGCGACCGCGGCCGCCAGATAAGGCGGGTTGGTGACGACGTGATCGAAGGCGCCGAGATCGGGCGGCAACGGCTTGGCGAGGTCGTGGACGATCGTCCGCAGGCGATCACCGGCTGCGTTGAGGGTCGCATTGCGGGTGGCGAGGGCCGCCAGCTCCGGTTGCAGTTCGATGCCGACGACGCTGCAATCCGGCACGCGCGCGGCGAGACAGAGGCCGACCGCGCCGACGCCGGCGCCGAGATCGAGGATATGCTGACCCGGCCTTGCATCCACGGCGGCGGCCAGCAGCACCGCATCCACGGCAACACGATAACCTCGTGCTGGCTGCAATAACCGGACGCGACCGCCCAGCAGGCCATTTTCGGTCGGAACCATTTCCATGCTAGGGATCATCTCATGACATCGTGTCGCAATATGCAGGCTTCATTGGGTAGTTATTCTTCCAGCATGGCAACGGTCGTCTCCCTCGAAGGAAAGCGCAAGGCTCCCAGCCTCGAGCCTTTGCTGTCGCTGTGCGCCGATGACATGGCGCGGATCGACCGGGAGATTCTGACCCGGATGCGTTCGCCGGTCGCGCTGATTCCAGAGCTCGCCAACCACCTCGTGGGGGCCGGCGGCAAGCGTATGCGCCCGCTGCTGACCGTCGCGGCGGCCCGGCTTTGCGGCTACACCAGCGAAGACGATCGCCACATCAAGCTCGCAACCTGTGTTGAATTCATCCATTCGGCGACACTGCTGCATGACGACGTGGTCGACGTCAGCACGCTCAGGCGCGGCAAGCCGTCGGCCAATGCGGTGTGGGGCGACAAGGCCTCGGTGCTGGTCGGTGACTTCCTGTTCACGCGGTCCTTCGAATTGATGGTCGAGGTCGGTTCCCTCGACATCCTGGGCGTGTTGTCGCGCGCGTCCTCGACGATCGCCGAGGGCGAGGTGCTGCAGCTCGTGAGCCAGCGCGACACCAGCACGCCGGAGGCGACCTATCTCGAGGTGATCAAGGCCAAGACCGCCAAGTTGTTCGCCGCGGCAGCCGAGGTCGGTGCCATGATCGCCGGACGCAACGGTCCGGAGCGCGTGGCGCTCGAAAGCTTCGGTCTGAATCTCGGAATCGCCTTCCAGCTTGTCGACGATGCGCTGGACTACGTCGGTCGCCAGGCCGATCTCGGCAAGACCGTGGGCGACGACTTCCGCGAGGGCAAGATCACGCTGCCCGTGATCCTGGCTTTCCTGCGCGGCGGTGCCGTCGACCGAGAGTTCTGGAAGCGCACCATCGAGAAGCTCGACCAGCGCGCCGGCGACCTTGAGCACGCTCAGGCGCTCATGGAGCGTCACCATTCGGTGGCCGACACGTTCGAGCGCGCCCGCCACTACGGCGCCATGGCGCGCGACGCGCTCGGCCTGTTTGCCGACACGCCGCTCAAGGCGGCGCTCCTCGAGGCCGTCGACTTCGCCATCGACCGCGCCCACTGACCCTCCTGCACGCGATGGCCGGCAAGCACGTTCTCGCCATCGACCAGGGCACTACCAGCACGCGCGCCATCGTCTTCGACTCGTCGGGGCAGCCGGTGGCATCGGCGCAACGGGAACTGCCGCAGATCTTTCCCCGGCCCGGGTGGGTCGAGCATGACCCGGAGGAGATCTGGTCGGCGACGGTCGAGGTCAGTCGCACCGCACTCGCCAGGGCAAAGCTCGAGCCCGCCGACCTTGCCGGCATCGGCATCACCAACCAGCGCGAGACGACCGTCGTCTGGGACCGCGCCACCGGCAAGCCGATCCACAACGCCATCGTCTGGCAGGACCGCCGCACTGCCGAGCGTTGTGCCGAGTTGAAGAAGGCGGGGCATGAAAAGGCGGTCACGGAAAAGACCGGGCTGCTGCTCGATCCCTACTTCTCCGGCACCAAGATCGAGTGGATTCTGAAGCATGTCGCAGGAGCCCGCGCCGCAGCCGAGAAGGGCGCGCTCGTGGCGGGAACCATCGAATGCTTCCTGCTGTGGCGGCTGACCGGCGGCAAGGTCCATGCAAGTGACGCCACCAACGCCAGCCGCACACTGCTGCTCGACATTCGCAAAGGTGCCTGGGATCCCGACCTGATGAAGCTCTTGGACGTGCCGGCGTCGATGCTGCCGCGCGTGGTCGACTGCTCGGGCGAGCTTGGCGTCACGACAGCAGACTTCCTCGGCGCGCCGGTTCCGGTGCTCGGCATGGCGGGCGACCAGCAGGCGGCCACGGTCGGCCAAGCCTGCATCAAGCCCGGCATGATCAAGGCGACCTACGGCACGGGCTGCTTCGCCCTGCTCAATACCGGCAGCATGGCCGTGCAGTCTCGGCACCGCCTGCTGACCACCATCGCCTATCAGCTCGACGGGCGGCGGACCTATGCGCTGGAGGGCAGCATCTTCGTCGCGGGCGCCGCGGTGCAATGGTTGCGCGACGGGCTGCAGCTGATCGAGAAGTCGAGCGACGTCGAGGCCTTGGCCGCCGAGGCGCGCGACAGCCATGGCGTCTACCTGGTGCCGGCGTTTGTCGGTCTCGGGGCGCCACATTGGGATCCCGACGCCCGCGGCGCCATTCTCGGCCTGACGCGCGATTCCGGCCCCGCCGAAATTGCCGCCGCCGCGCTTGATTCGGTCTGCTACCAGACCCGCGATCTCGTCGACGCGATGCGCGGCGACGGGGCCCAGATTGACGAGCTCAGGGTCGATGGCGGCATGGTCGGCAACGACCTGCTGATGCAACGGCTGGCCGATACCGTCGGAACGCCCGTCGAACGTCCCAAGGTGACGGAAACGACCGCTCTGGGGGCGGCCTTTTTGGCCGGACTGCACGCCGGCCTCTGGCCGTCGCTCGAGGCGCTGTCCGCGACTTGGGCGCTCGACCGGGCTTTTGCGCCGGCCGGGGATGCCGCCTCGCGCGACCGCCGCTACGCCGGCTGGCAGGACGCGGTGCGCCGCGTGCGCAGTTTCTGATCGCTGCCCAGTTCATGATTGCCGGTAGGGGGCGTGGCCATTAGGTTGCGCCCGCCATGCGGACCCGTTCGAATCCCGTCTATTGCGGCATCGACACGATCGATCTCGCCCAAGCCACCAAGCTCATCCAGAGCATCGCCGGGGGGCCGAAGCCGGCCGTCGGCGGCATCAAGCTCGGGTTGGAGTTCTTCCTCGCGCACGGCGCGCCGGGTGTGCGCTACGCCTTTCCGACACCGGTGCGCGCCACCGGCGTGGGCTTCTTCCTCGACCTCAAGCTGCACGATATTCCCAACACGGTGGCGGGCGGCATCCGGGCGGTGGTCGAACTCGCGCCCACATTCATCACGATCCATGCCAGCGGCGGTCGCGAGATGATGAAGGCCGCGGTCGACGAGGCTGCGGCCCAAGCCGCGAAGCTGAACCTGCCGCGCCCGAAGCTGCTGGGCGTCACGGTGCTCACCTCGCTCGACCGGTCTGACCTCAAGGCGACGGGCGTGAACGCCGATCCCTCGGATCAGGTGGTCCGGCTGGCCGCCCTCGCGCACGAGAGCGGACTGGATGGTGTGATCTGCTCGCCGCTGGAGATCGCGGCACTGCGCAAGCAATGCGGGCCCGACTTTGTCCTGATGGTGCCCGGCATCCGGCCCGTCGGTAGCGCCGCCAACGACCAGAAGCGGGCCATGACCCCGCGCCAGGCGGTAGATCTCGGCGCTACCCACCTGGTCGTCGGCCGGCCGATCTACCAGGCGGCCGATCCGCGCGCAGCGGCCGAAGCCATCGCGC
>RGPT01000146.1 GCA_010032545.1 Alphaproteobacteria bacterium | reverse complement strand
GGCTGGAGCATCAATGTTCTGGCGGTCAATCTGAACACCTGGAAGCGCATCGATCCCAAGACCCAGGCCTTTCTGACCGAGCAGTTCAAGGCTTACGAAGACAAGATGTGGGCAACGATCAAGACCACGACCGGCGAAGCCGAGAACTGCAACACCGGCAAGCAGCCCTGCACCATGGGCAAGCTCGCCAAGACCACGATCGTCCCGGTGAAGCCCGAGGAACTGGCAGCACACAAGAAGCTGGTCGAGGGCGCGGTCCTGGCGGGCTGGGCCAAGCGCTGCGGCGCCGAGTGCGTGAAGGAATGGAACGAAACGGTCGGCAAGGCGCTCGACCTGAAGGCACCCACGCCGTAACCAAAGGCGCAGTCCGATGATCGGCGTTCGTCGCTTCGCCCAATGGGGCCTGTGGTTCGGCGGCGCGCTCATCCTGCTCGCCGCCGTACTGATCGGCATCGACGTCCTCATGCGCAAGTTCCTCGCACGCTCCATCGGCGGCGCCGACGAGCTTGCCGGCTACTCGCTCGCGATCGGAACGGCATGGGGCCTGGCGGCGACGCTGCTCGACCGCGCCCATATTCGCATCGACTCGCTCTACGTACTTTTCCCCCAGAAGCTGCGTCTGGCCCTCGATGCCGTGGCGATCCTCCTGCTGGTCGGCTTCTTCGCGCTCACGACATGGCACGGATTTGGGGTGCTCTCTCAATCCTGGACGTCCGGCTCGCGCAGCCAGTCGGCCCTTGAAACGCCGACCGTCATCCCTCAGGCGCTGTGGATCGCAGGTCTTGCGGCCTTTGTCGTGATCGGCGTTCTGCTCCTGCTCCAGGCACTCAGGACGGCTTTGGCGGGGGATCTGCGGGGAACGGCGAACTTGATCAGCACGCGCTCCGCCGAGGAAGAAGTCGAGGACGAGATTCGGGATCTGAAGGCCCGCCAGGTGCGAGAGGGAAAGAACTGACGTGCTGGGCATTACACTTCTCATCCTGATCGGTCTGCTGGCGCTGGCGATCCCGGTCGCGGCCGGCCTCGGCGTCCTCGGCCTGTCGCTGTCGGCGATCTATTCCAAGCTACCGCTGTCGCTGGCGATGGGCGAAATCGCCTGGGGCACATCGAACAACTTCCTGCTGGTCGCCATCCCGTTCTTCGTGCTTCTGGGCGAGATCCTGCTGCGATCAGGCATGGCCGAGCGCATGTACAACGCCCTGGTGCTTTGGGTCCCCTGGCTGCCCGGCGGTCTGATGCATTCCAACATCGCGGCCTGCGCAATGTTCGCCGCGACCTCGGGATCGAGCGTGGCGACGGCGGCGACGATCGGCACCGTTGCCCTGGGTGAAATCGAGAAGCGCGGCTATTCCGAGCGGCTCTTTCTCGGCACCATCGCGGCCGGCGGCACTTTGGGCATCCTGATCCCGCCCTCGATCAACATGATCGTCTATGGAGTCCTCACCGAGACTTCCATTCCCAAACTCTATCTCGCGGGTTTCATTCCCGGCCTCGTCCTGGCGAGCCTGTTCAGCCTGACGGTTCTTGTCATCTGCCTCATCTGGCCGTCGCTGGGCGGAAAGCCGACGAAGACAACCTGGAAGGAGCGCTTCGCGGCGCTGCCCGACCTGGTGCCGCCGCTTGTCATCTTCCTCGCCGTTATCGGTTCGATCTATGCCGGCTGGGCAACAGCGACCGAGTCGGCAGCACTAGGGGTCATTGCCGCCATTGGAATCGCTGCCTGGCATCGCCGGCTGACCCTGCGCACGCTACTGAATGCCTTCGAGGGCACGATGCGCACCACCGCCATGATCATGGCCATCCTGCTCGCGGCCTACTTCCTCAACTTCGTCATCACCTCGATCGGGCTGACCGGACAGGTGAACAGCTTCATCACCAGCCTGGGTCTGTCGAAGGTCCAGCTCCTGGTTGTCGTGGTGATCTTCTACTTCATCCTCGGCATGTTCATGGAAACACTGTCGATGATGGTCGCAACCGTGCCGATCATCGCCCCGATCATGATCAAGGCCGGCTACGATCCCATCTGGTTCGGCATCATGATCATCATCCTGATGGAACTGGCGATGATCACGCCGCCGGTCGGCATCAATCTCTATGTCGTACAGGGCCTACGCAAGCGCGGCAGGATCGACGACGTCATCATCGGCACCTCGCCGTTCGTTGTCACCATGCTGCTGATGCTGGTGATCCTGGCGATCTGGCCACAGATTGCGCTCTGGCTCCCCCAGATGGCAGCCAACTAGGCTCCGCCGAGCGCAATTACGATATTCCCGGCGCCATCGAGCTCGGCGCGGGCGCCGGGCGGGACGACGCAGGTCGTGTCGTATTCATCGACGATCAGCGGGCCGGTGCGGCCCGGGGCCAGATCGGCACGGCTCAGCACGGGCGTGTCATGCCACCCATGTGTGTCACCAAAGTAGGCGCGACGCGAAGCCTGGGCGCGGGGTTCGGCCCGGCTCGACTTCACCTGCTGCGGCACGGCGTCTCCCTCGCGCAGGCCAGATCCCACCACCTGGATCGCCACGAGTTCGACCGGCTCGTCGGGGCCGGCGCGGTGACCATAGGTCTTCTCGTGTTCCTGCCCGAAGGATTCTTCGAGATGCCTCACCATGGCCGCGTCGATCGGGCCGTCGGGCACCGACACGGTGAGATCGTAGCTCTGTCCCTTGTAGTGCAGCGATGCCGAGCGCTTCAGCTTCGCCCTGGTGCCGGTGAACCCTTCGATGGCAAGCTGATCCCCTGCCTGCTTTGCCAGCGCATTCCATGCAGCATCGATCTCCTTGAGATCGGCGTGCCGCAGAAGTCGCCGGAAGGTGCGGGCATAATGGTGTTCGACATCGGCATAGAGAAGTCCGAAGGACGAGAAGAGACCGGCCGAGGGTGGCACCACGATACGCGAAATGCCCAGCGCCGCGGCCATGCCGGCGGCGAACAGCGGGCCGTTGCCGCCGAAGGCGAACAGGGCGAACTCGCGTGGATCGCGGCCGCGCTCGGTCGACACCGCCTTGATGGCGCGGATCATGTTGGAGGCCGCGATCAGATGCGCTCCGTAGGCCGCCCTCTCCACCGGCATGCCCAACGGCTTGGCGATCCTTTCCACGAACGCCGCCCGCGCCTTGTCGGCATTCAGCTTCAGCGCGCCGCCCACGAGATGACCGGGGTTGATGTAACCCAGAAGCACATTCGCATCGGTGATCGTCGGTACTTCGCCGCCCTTGTCGTAGCAGACCGGGCCGGGCGAGGCGCCGGCGCTCTCGGGGCCCACCTGCAGTGCCCCCCACCGCATATTCATGGGCACGCGCGATTTCGCCGTCCTCGACCATCGACGCCTTGGCGGTCGTGCCGCCCATGTCGAAGGTGATGATCTTCTTCAGATCCTTCGCGCGGGCCAGCGCCTGGGCGCCGACCACGCCGCCGGCCGGACCGGACTCGATGATGTTCATCGGCCTTTCGGCGGCGGCCGTGTCGGTGGTGAGGCCGCCGTTCGATTGCATCAGCAGCAGCCGGGCCGGGATGCCGGCGCCGTCGAGTCCCTGGCGCAGCGCCCTGAGGTAGGTCGCGACGATCGGCATCACATAGGCGTTGATGACTGTGGTCGAGGTGCGCTCGTACTCCTTGATCTCGGGCAGGACCTCGAATGAGACGCTGAGCGGCAGATGCGGGGCCTTGCGGGCCACGATGTCGCGCAACATCATCTCATGCACCGGATTGGTGAAGGAGTTGAGCAGGCAGATCGCGATCGCCTCGACCTTCTCGGCCAGCAGCGCATCGACGACGCGTTCGGCGTCGGCCGGATCGAGCGCCCGGTCGACATGGCCGCGATGGTCGATCCGTTCGTCGACCACCTTGCGCAGGTAGCGCTCGACCAGCGGCTCCGGTTTGGTCCAGGTGAGGTCGTAGAGCTTGGGCATGCGCAGCGTGCGGATCTCGAGCACGTCGCGAAACCCCTTGGTGGTGATCAGGCCGACTCGCGCGCCCTTGTGCTCAAGGATGGCATTGGAGGCGACCGTGGTGCCGTGTCGGATCTCCTCGATCGCGCCGCCGTCGAGACCGGTCTCGACAAACACCTCGGTCAGCCCGTCGACGATGGCCTGGGCATAGTTGCCGACGCTCGACGAGATCTTCTTGGTATGGATGGTGCCGTCGGAGCCGAGCAGCACGATGTCGGTGAATGTACCGCCGATGTCGACACCGACGCGGTAGGTAACGGTCATGGTGCGCTACTCCGCGGCGCGCGCGAGGAGCACCGGATCGTGCCGCTGGACCTTGGGCGTCTCCGTCCAGCCGCGCGCCTGGGCGATTTCGGCGCGGCGGCGGGCCGTGGCGGCCGCATCCACTTTCCACGCGGCGATGTCGATCACGACGCCGTAGTCGGCCAGGGCTTTCTCCGGTGACAGCAGTTCGTTGCGCACGTCGCGCAGCACCGCGGCGGGATCGCGCTCCAGCGGATCGCCCCAGCCGCCGGCGCCAGCCAGGACGTGGCGGAAGATCTCGCCTTTCCTGACAGTCATCGTGAGCTTTGACGGGAGTAGCCGATTCTCACCGTCGGGGTTCAGGTAGTTTTCCGACGGGCCGCCCGGGCTGCCTCCGTAGAGGCCGAACGGCCGGTGATCGCGGCGGTCCGACCGGACCTGCAACATGCCCTCGGCCTCGAGGAACTTGTAGTCGCGCCGGAACGGCACGCCGCCGCGGTACTTGCCGGCGCCCGCCTTGTCGGCCACGAACTCGTAGGCCAGCAGCTGCATCGGCTGCTCGGCCTCGGTGACCTCGATCGAATGCGAGGCCATGTTGGCGAACATGTGGGAGTTGCCGTCGGGCCCGTCGGCGAAGGGCCTGGCGCCCCAGGCGCCGCAGGTGAAGTCGACATAGACGAAGGGCTTGCGGGCGGCATCGTAGCCGCCGATCGAGATGCCGGTATTGCCGCCGTCGCCGGCCGCCTTGACCCGGTCGGGCAGCATCATGGCGAGCGCTCCGAACATGCAGTCGACCATGCGGAAGCCGGTGAGTCCGCGCGCGGCACAGGCCGCCGGCAGCACGCCGTTGCCCACCGTGCCGGGCGGACAGATCACTTCGATGGCGCGAAAGACGCCTTCGTTGTTGGGAATGCCCGGCGGCAGCACGGACCGCACCCCGGTGTAGGAGGCGGCCTTGGTGAAGGAGAGCGTGTTGTTGATGGCGCCCTTGACCTGCGGGTTGGTGCCGGTCCAGTCGACCACCATGTGGCCGTCCTTCTTGCGAATGGTGACGAACAGCCGGATCGGCTGGCCATAGTCGACACCGTCGTCGTCGATCCAGTCCTCGAAGCTCCATTCGCCGTCAGGGAGGTCCGCGAGCGCCGCACGCGTCAGCCGCTCGGCATAGTCGATGACTTCCTTCAGGTAGAACTTCGTCTGCTCTGGCCCGTACTTCGCGACGATCTCGGCAAACTGCTTTTCACCAATATGACAAGCCGCGAGTTGGGCGCGCAGGTCGCCGAACAGCTGGACCGGCAGACGGACGTTCTTCTCGATGAACGTCATGATGGTCTTGTTTACCTTGCCCGCCTCGTAGAGCTTCATCGGCGCGATACGCAGGCCCTCGGCATAGATCTCGGTCGAGTCGGAGGCATTCGACCCCGCTACGCGGCCGCCGACATCGATGTGGTGGCAGACGGTGCAGGCGAAGGCCAGCCGCTTGCCCTCGTGGAACAGCGGCTTGATCACGAAGATGTCGGGAAGGTGCATGCCGCCGTCGAACGGATCGTTCATGATGAAGACGTCGCCGGGCGCCATGTCGTCCCCGAAGTGGCGCATGATCGATTCCATCGCGGTCGGCACCGAGCCGAGATGTCCCGGCAAGGTCAGGCCCTGGGCCGCGAGCTTGCCGTCGGCGTCGGCGAAGCCCGTTGAATAGTCCATGTTGTCCTTGAGCACGCCCGAGTAGGTCGTGCGGAACACGGTGAGGGCCATCTCGTCGGCGATCGAGAAGATCGCGTTCTTGAACAACTCCAGCGCGATCGGATCGTGAGTCTCGGTCACCTTGGCAATCCTCCGGTCATTCAGCCGCGAAACTTGACGCACGTTCCGTGCCGGAGGCGCCGGATTTCACGCCGCAACCACCCGTTTGCGGGGTGGCGTGAGAACGATCGGCGCAAGGTCGGCCGCGACCAGCGAGGCGGCACGGCGTTCCTCGGGGACGGGCCGGTAGAGCGTGTCGCGCTGCTGCGGCTTGCGCCCGATCGAGTGGATCAAGGCCTCCATGGCGTCGGGCGGAAACTCCTGGCCATGCTGCGTGCCAGCGGCGCGCGAGATGCTCTCGTTCATCAGCGTGCCACCGAGATCGTTGGCCCCCGCCTCGAGGCAGATGGCAGCGCCCGCCGGCCCCATCTTGACCCACGAGGTCTGGATGTTCGGGATCACCGGATGCAACACCAGGCGCGCCACCGAATGCATGATCACCGCCTCGCGGAAGGTCGGGCCGCGGCGGGCGCGGCCCTGGCGGTACATCGGCGCTTCCATGTGCACGAAGGGCAGCGGCACGAATTCGGTGAAGCCGCCGGTCTCTACCTGCAGGTCGCGCAGCGCCAGCAGGTGGCGCGTCCAGGCGAGCGGCGTTTCGACGTGGCCATACATGATGGTCGAGGTCGTACGCAGGCCGAGCATGTGCGCCTGGCGCTGCACGTCGAGCCATTCCGCCGTGTTGATCTTGTCGGGGCAGATGATGGCGCGGACGTCGTCGTCGAGGATTTCGGCTGCCGTTCCCGGGAGGGTACCGAGGCCGGCCTGCTGCAGGTTGGCCAGGAACGCCGGGATCGGCTGCTTCAGGGTCGCCGCACCCTGGGTCACTTCCAGCGCCGAGAAGGCGTGGATGTGCATGCCGGGCACCGCTTCCTTGATCGCCTTGCAGATCGCGACATAGGTCTCGCCCGTATAGTCGGGATGGATGCCGCCCTGCATGCAGACTTCGGTGGCGCCGCGCTCCCAAGCTTCTACGGCGCGCCGCTTCACTTCATCGAGCGCCAGATCGTAGGGCGCGCCGCGCAGGTCCTCGTGCGTGCGGCCCTTGGAGAAGGCGCAGAAGCGGCAGCGGAAGTAGCAGATATTCGTGTAGTTGATGTTGCGGTTGACGACATAGCGCACGACGTCGCCACTGACGACCTGGCGCAAGGCATTGGCCGCGCCCGTAACATGGCGATAGTCGGCGTCGCGCGCCGCGAAAAGGCGCACGATCTCCGGTGGATCGAGGCGCTGGCCGGACGTCGCGCGGCCGACGGCGCGCGCGATCGCGGGGTCAACCTCACTCACGAGGACGCGCGGCGCTGGCGGCGGCGTGGTCTCGCCCGGCGACCAGTCGTCGTCGCGGGCAAGGCCCTCGGCGTCGCTCATGCGCCGGACCTGCGTGGCGACTTCGGGGGCGAGCCAGGTGTCGGGATCGCGTGCATAGGCAGGATAGAGCGGCAGGCGGTTGACCAGCACCCTGCCCAGCTCCGCCGAGCGACGCGCCAGTTCGTCGATGGCGGGCCACGGCGCTTCCGGATTCACATGGTCGGGCGTTACCGGCGAGATGCCGCCCCAGTCGTTCAACCCGGCCTCAATCAGACGCGGGTAGACACCGGGCGACAGATTGGGCGGCGCCTGGAGGTTCATGTCCGGCCCGAGAATCTTCCGGGCTGTCGCGATGGTCCACAGCAGGTCTTCGAGATCCGGCACCGCCGGATGCTTGTCGGGCGAGCCGTAATGCACGCCGCCTTTCTCGCACAGCCGCTCGCTGGTCGATTCGAGCATGATGCCCTGGCTCGCCGTCACCGCGCGCAGGCCCGCGATCTCCTCGCGCGTCATGACGCCGGGATTGGCGTGCGGCAGCAGTCCGGTCTCGCGCAGCACCAGCGCGCACATCGCCGTCAGATAGCCGATCGTCGTCTCGTGGCCGAGTGCTGTCAGCGCATCGCGCGCCGCCTGGTAGCGCAGCTCCGGCTTGTCGCCCAAAGTGAACAGCGCCTCTGTGCATCCCGCCGCCGCACCGGCGCGGGCGATGGCAAGGACCTGGTCGGGCGAGAGATAGGCCGGCTGGCCGGCGCGCGGCCGTTCGGCGAAGGTGCAATAGTGGCAGACGTCGCGGCACAGGTGGGTCAGCGGAATGAACACTTTGCGCGAATACGAGATCAGGCGGCCATGACCGCGATCACGCAGCTCACCCGCTTCGGCCATCAGAGCGGCCAACGAAACACCCGTCGTCATCATGACCAAAACATAGCGTCAAACGCGCCCGCCCGCATCGTGTAGTATGGCCGCCACATTTGGGAGGGTTCACCATGCTTATCGGCTTCAATGCGCCGACGGCCGGTCCACTGGCGGCGGCCGACAATCTCTTTCGCTTGGTGGTCGGTGGCGAGGCCTTGGGCTTCGACTACGCCACTTTCAGCGACCATGTCGTGATCCCGACCGACATCCAGGCGATATATCCCTACAGTTCGACGGGCGAATTTCCCGCCGGCGCCCGGGCCGAGCGCCACGAACAGCTTATCGAGGTGGCCTTCGCCGCCGCCAAGACGACGCGCCTCCGGCTCATCACCTCGGTGATGGTGGTGCCTCACCGGCCGGCCGTGCTGACCGCCAAGATGCTGTCGACCATCGATGTCCTGTCGGGCGGACGCCTCACCGTCGGCATCGGCGCCGGCTGGCTGAAGGAGGAGTTCGAGGCGATCGACGCGCCGGACTTCGCCCAGCGCGGCAAGGTCACCGACGAGTACATCGACGCCTTCATCGAACTCTGGACCAAGGACGCACCGCGCTTCAAGGGCGAGCATGTCTCCTTCGACAACATCGTCTTCGCCCACAAGCCGGTGCAGAAGCCGCATCCGCCGATCTGGGTCGGCGGCGAGAGCGGGCCGGCGCTGCGCCGCACCGCGCGCATCGGCGACGCCTGGTATCCGATCGGCACCAATCCGGCCAACCCGCTCGACAGCCTGGTGCGCTTCAAGGCCCAGGTCGCGCGCCTGCGAAAAATGACCGCGGAAGCGGGGCGGGATCCCAAAGCCATGGGCCTCGCCTTCCGTTGCACGGCACTCGGCGAGAAAGTCCCGCCCAAGGCGGGCGACGGCGAACGGCGGCTGTTCTCGGGCAAGCCGGCGGAGATCGCCGCCGACATGCGGGCATTGCGCGACATGGGTGTCGGCAGTCTCGACTTCGGCTTCGGCGGCGAGACCGTCGAGGCGATGCTGGGCGAGATGCGGCAGTTCAAGAACGAGGTGCTGACGCTCCTCTAGGCAACCGCGCGCAGCAGCTTTGCCCAGCGGTCGAGTTCGGGGAGGATCTTGTCGGCCTTGGCCGAGTCGAGGCTGACGATGACGCGCTCGACACCGTCGTCGCGGTCGCGCTTCAGCAGATCCTCGTCCTCTTTGGCGCCCCAGATGGTGACGGGTACCGAGGCGAGATCGCGGCCGGCTTCCTTGGCCATCTCGCGGAACTTCGGCAGCAGCGTGCTCACGTCGGCATAGGTCTTGCGCACGCGGTGCGGCATCCATCCGTCACCGTAGCGCAGCGCGCGGCGCGCGCCGTAGGGAAAGGCACCGCCAACGATGATCGGTGGATGGGGCTTCTGCACCGGCTTGGGCCAGCTCATCATCGGATCGAAGTTGACCAGCTCGCCGTGGTACTCGGCCTTGGACTTGGTCCAGATCTCCTTCATGGCCTCGATGCGCTCGCGCGCCAGCTTGTGGCGGGTGGCAAAGACGGTGCCGTGGTTCTCCATCTCGTCGCTGTTCCAGCCATTGCCGACGCCAAACAGGAAGCGCCCGCCGGAGATCTGGTCGATCGACGAGACTTCCTTTGACGTCTGGATCGGATCGCGCTGGGCGATCAGGCAGATGCCGGTGCCGACCTTCAGAGTCCTGGTGACGGCGGCCGCAGCCGTCAGCGCCACGAACGGATCCATGGCGTCGTAGTACTTCTTCGGCAGCTCGCCGCCGCTCGGAAAGGGCGACTTGCGCGACAGCGGGATGTGCGAATGCTCGGGCGACCAGAGCGAGTCGAAGCCACGCTGCTCCGCGGCCTGAGCGAGTTCGCCGGGGGCCATGGAATAGTCGGTGAAGAACATCGCCACGCCGATTTTCATCGCTTGCTCCTACGCCGCCTTCGGCCATCGCGTGGCAACCCTCGGCAACACCCTCTCGATGAGCCGCCGCGTCTGGGCCAGCACGCTGGCACCATCGCCCACCGGCCGCAGGATGAACTTCTGGACACCGACGTCGACATACTCCGCGATCCTGTCGAGGATCGCCGCCTCGTCGCCGATGGCGAAATAGCGCGCCGGATCGCGGTTGGTGCGCTTGGCGTAGGCCGCCATGGCGCCGGAAACGACGCTGTCGGAGGCCGCCCCGAAATAGAACGGGAAGGCGGCGCCATAATGGTCTTCGTCGATCGAGCGACCGGCCCCGACAAGCGCAAGCTTGATGGCGGCGACGACCCGGCCTGCTTCGACGGGCCCCTCGGCGCCGCCCTGCCAACCCGTGCCGTAGCGTG
>RGPT01000145.1 GCA_010032545.1 Alphaproteobacteria bacterium | reverse complement strand
GCGGCGTAGCGGCAGCCGGAGCAGGGGCTGACGCGGGAGGCGGCGCGACGGTCGGTGCGGTTGGCGTTTTGATGTCCGTTGTCGTCGGTGCCTTGGCTTGCGGCGTGGCCGGTGCGGGCATCGGCGGAGCCTTGTTGTCGTCCTTCAGGACCGGCGGCGCGGCGCCGGTGCGTGGCATGAGCGGCGGTGCGGCGGTCTTGCCCTGCGTGCCGCCGCCTTGCGCGTTGCCCGTGGTGTTGCCCGTCTCCTTGGTCGTCGCTGCCGGCGTGTTGGGCGCCGTCGCAAGCTTGGGACCCGGCGCAACAGGCTTCGGCGTCGTTGTGGGCTTGGCAAGCGTCGGCATGTCGGCGATGGCTGTCTTGCCAACCGCGAAGTTGGCATTGGCACCCGCTTTGGCCTGGGCTTCTGCCTTGGCTTTGGCATCCGCTGCGGCTTTCGGATCGGCTGCGGCTGCCGGTGCTGGCGTTGCAGCCTTCGGATCATCAACTTTGGCGGCGGGAGCCGAGGCAGGTGCGGCCACGGCGAGAGAGGCCGTCGGTGCAGGCGGTGCCGCCACCGGCGCAACAGGTGCGGCGGCGATCTGAGCCGGCGAAATCTTCAAGGCGGCGCGCGCGACCGGCTGCGAGTTCACGAACACATCGGACGGGATCACCGTCGTGAAGCGCTGGTTCGCCATCACCGAGTTCTGTCCGGCAATGTAGGCTTCGCGCCGCTGAGCGCGCAGCCAGCGTTCGTCGAGGGCCTGCTGCTGGACCTGGTTGGAGCTGTTGAGCCGGGCGTAGTAGTCGCGGTCTGTGCTGTAGGACGGCACATAGGCCTCGCGCGGTCCCAGGGGAAACCAGCCCACGGGCGCACTGTTCTGGTTGCCGAGCGACGTGGTGCCGCCAAGCAGGGCCTGGACGAGCTGGATTCCGCCGATGAAGTCGACCAGTGCGGGTGCATAGACCGGCTGTGTGTCGCGTTGCGGCGGTACCCAGACCCATTGATTGTTGCGATTGGCCCAGCGGCCGTAGTGCGACGGCGCATAACCCCAGGGCTGATCGTCGACCCACGTCCAGCCATACGGCTTCACGTAAGTCCAATGACCGTTCTTGTAGGGCTGCCAGTCGGCCGGCGCGGAGCGCGGCGTCCAGACGTTGCCGTACTGGCTGTCGTTGCTCCAGCTGCCGTAAGAGTTGAGATCCTCGTAGCCGGTGATGCCGGCCGACAGGTATTGCGTCGGCAGCTCATAGTTGATCTGGCGGTCGCGGGCGGACCAATAGGCCGGCTGTGCCGGCACCGCCGTATTGAGGGTGCGCAATTGCAGGGCACCGGTGTCGCCGAAGATTTCGCCCACCTGGCCCGGATTTACCGCCACGGTCTGGCCGTTGAGACTCTGAATCTGTGCGGCTCCCGAGCGGACGCCAAGATGTGTCGCGTCCTGGGTCGAACCCGCTTCGACGTAGTAATCGCCCTGCTGGCGCAGGTTGATCGTGCCGCGCGGCGTCACGACCTGGTAGGGCGTATTGGGGTCGAGCGAGAAGGTCTTGATGTCGACGCGACCCTGGCCGACCTGCAGGCGGGTCTGCCGGTCGTTGATCTCCAGCAGGTTGAGCTGGGTGCTGCCGTCCATGCGCACGCGCGTGCCGGCGACCGAGATCTCGCTGCGGGCGTTGGGCTCGGTCCAGATCGAGTCACCGGAGGTGAGCGGGGTGTTGACTATTGCCCGGCTCCAACCCGCCTGCCCGTCGTCGTGGAAGGAAACGGTCCCTTCGGTGTAGGCGAGGCGCCCGGCTTGCGAAGGCGGATCGTTCAGGGCGTAGGCGGCGGCGGTGAAAGCGACAACGCCTACCGCCGCGCCGAGCGCGACGCGAAGTGATTGACCCATGCCAGTGCTCCTCGATAGGCTCGCGCGCACGCCGATGGTCGCCGCTCGCCATCAATGACAACTCGCCAACGGCTTGGCGGTTCCTACAGGGAGAAAAGAATGCCCGTCGCAGACCCCAACCGCGTGATCGTCACCGGCGAGAACCCGTTCATCCGTCTCAGCGAAAAGGACGGCGATCCCAACTCCACGGACGCGAGCTTCTGGCGCATCCTGTTTTCTCCGGCCGGGCCGGGCCACGTGCTCTACCTCAAAAGCGAGCTGACGCACGGCCATTGGCGCATCTATTCCGACAACATCGCCATGGCGCGCTGGCTGCAGCAGACCGTGCAGGGCATGCTCAATGCCGAGCTCAAGGACACGTCGATTCCGGTGATCGACGCCGAGTTCACCCGCTCGGGCGATCCGCGTTACTTCTGGACCGAGCATGTCTCGGCCGCCGATTCAGAGGTGGCGCTCACCTGGTACGATATCGGCGATCCGCTGCTGATCCATACCGAGCCCAACCAGGCGCCGAACCCGCGCCCCTACGGCGTCTGCACAGTCCTCGTGCCGGCGCTCGGCGCGCGGCTGACGGTGGACGGCAACCAGGCCCGCGGTACGCCGTGGAAGCGCGACCGCGAGGGCAGGCCTTTCAGCACCTGCGCCCTGGCCTTCTCGGAAAGCTGGACCGAGGCGCGCTAGCCTTTGAGGTCGAAGGCGCGCGCGAGCTGCGTATAGCTCTCGCGCCGCACGTCCTCGTCGTGGGTCCAGGTGACGACGGCCATTTCATCGACGCCGACGCGCGTCGCCAGTTCCTGGATGCGGGCTGCGACCTCGGGGCCGGTGCCGACGAAGGAATCCTGGCGGAACTGCTTTAGGCGCGCCTGCTCGTGGACGGTGAGCGGCGCCGCCGCCGCGACATCGGGGGCTTCCAGCGGCTCGAGGATGCCCTTGTCGCGGTTGATGCGCGACAGCGCGCGCGACGTGAAGTGGTACTGCGCCTGCTCCGTGGTCTCTGCCGCCAGCGCCCAGACGCAGAGGCCGCAATGGGGTTCGGGATGGCGCGCGCTTGGCCGATAGGTGCGCTTGTAGAGGTCGATGGCGCGCTCGCCGCCGGCGCCGTCGCTGAAGAACCAGGCGTAGCAGTAGGGCAGGCCGAACAGGGCCGCGACCTGGGCGCCGTAGTCGGAGCTGCCGAGGATCCAGACTTCCGGCGCGGTGGCGCCCTGCGGGAAGGCCTTTACCGTGGCGAAGGGATGGCGCTCGACCAGGGGCTCGCCGTGTACCCAGGCGATCAGGTCGCGCACGTCGGCGGGAAAATGCTCGGGCCGTTCGTTGGCTGCGGGATTGAGCGCAAACGCCGTGCGGCCGTCCGATCCCGGGGCGCGGCCGAGGCCCATGTCGATGCGCCCGGGCGCCAGGGCATCGAGCACGCGAAAGACCTCGGCCACTTTGAACGGTGCATAGTGCGGCAGCATGATGCCGGCGCTGCCGATGCGGATGCGTTCGGTGGTGGCGGCGATCGCCGCCATCACGATCTCGGGCGCAGTGCCGACGATGGTTGGATGGTTGTGGTGCTCCGACACCCAGAAGCGCTGGTAACCCAGCGTCTCGCAGTGTTTGGCCAGCGCCACGGTGTTGCGGATCGACTGGTCATGCGGCCGACCGGCGACGGCGATCGACTGGTCGAGGACGGAAAGACGGCTGAGTTTTGACATCGGCAGCAGAGGTAGAGCCTCGGCGCTACTCCGGCAAGGTCGCGATCATGTAGAGCGCCTGCAGCGTGGGCGTCGGCCGCTCCTTGTCGCCGAAGGTATTGACGAAGATCCTGGTGATCTCGCCTGAACGGTAGATGTGGCTGAGTGCCCGGTCGACGGCGAGGCGGAAATCGCCGTCGCCGCGTCGCATTGCCAGCGCAAACGGCTCGATGGTGAGAAAGGTGCCGGCCAGCAGGATGCGCGCGGCGGCGGGATGGCCCTTGATCATCGAGCTCAGCATCGCCCGTCCGGCGAAATAGGCCGACACGTCGCCCTTCTCCAGAGCCGTCATCGCCTCGTCGAACGTCTTGTAAGGCACGATCTCGGCCTTGACGTGGAGCGCGGCCAGGGAACCGCGCGTTACCTGCTCGGTCAGCGTGCCATCGACGACGGCCACTTTCTTGCCCGCGAGCAGCGCGATATCCTGCGGGCCATCGTTGCGGATGGCGAAGGTGGCGCCGTCGATGAAGGTCGGCACCGAGAAGTCCACGATCTGGCGCCGCTCGATCGTCTGGGTGAGCGAGTCACAGATCAGGTCGGCTTTGTTCTGAAGGATGGCAGCGAGCCGGTTGACGCTCGTCTCGGGCACATAGGTGATCTTGAGGTCGGCAATCTTGAGCTGCCGGGCGAGGTCCTTGGCGACGGCCTGGCAGAGCTCGATCATGAAGCCTGCCGGCTGGCCGGCCGGGGTCTTGTAGGCGAAAGGCTGCGCCTCCTCGCGGTAGGCGACCCGCAGCGTCTTGCTCTGGCGGATATCGTCGAGGGTGCCGGCCCATGCCGGGGGAGCCAGGATCGCGCCCGCAAGTGCCGCAACAACAAGCCACTTCGATGTCCGATTCATGTCCGCAGGCCTCGATTTGCCGATATGGGAAGGGTGCGGAACAATCCAACATCCGCGCCAACCTGTCCACGCCGGCCGGTCTTGTCGCTGCGCGGCCTGCGGGCCAAACTCCGGCCCGTTTTGTAACCGGAGAGTCCAATGTCGACCAGCGCCCCCCTGCCGAAGTCCGCCCCGATCTCCGGCACCTATCGGCCCAGGGGCATGCTGATCGGGGGGCAATGGGTCGGCAGTGCCTCGGGCGAGCGCATCGCCGTCGAGAACCCGGCCAAGCGGATTGTCGTCGCCGAAGTCCCGCGGGCCGCTGCCGCCGATGTCGACGCGGCCGTATCCGCCGCCGACAAGGCGTTCCCCGCGTGGAAGAGCGTGGTGCCGCGCGAGCGCGGCAGGCTCCTGCTCAGGATCGCCGAGGCGATGGAGGCACGGGTCGAGGAGATGGCCCGGACCATTGCGCTCGAGACCGGCAATGCGCTGCGGACGCAGGCACGGGGCGAAGCCAGGCTCGCCGCCGACATCTTCCGTTACTTCGGTGGCCTCGCCTCGGAACTGAAGGGTGAAACCGTGCCGCTGGGCGAGCACGTGCTCTCCTATACCCGTCGCGAGCCGCTCGGCATCGTCGGCGCCATCATTCCGTGGAACGCCCCGGTCATGCTGGGCGCGCTCAAGATCGCGCCTGCACTTTGCGCCGGCAACGTGCTGGTGATGAAGGCGGCCGAGGATGCCCCGATGGGCGTGCTGCTGATGGCCGACATCTGCCAGGAGTTTCTGCCACCGGGGGTGCTCAACGTGCTCACCGGCTACGGCGCGGAATGCGGCGGGCCGCTCGCCAATCATCCCAAGATCGCCAAGCTTTCCTTCACCGGCTCGACCGAAGTCGGCAAGGTGATTATGCGCGCCGCAGCCGAGCGCATCGTGCCGGTCTCGCTCGAACTCGGCGGCAAGAGCCCTTCGCTGGTCTATCCCGACGCCGACGAGGATTGGGCGGTCGACGGCATCATCAACGCCATGCGCTTCACGCGCCAGAGCCAGAGCTGCACCGCGGGCTCGCGCCTGTTCCTGCACGAGGACATCTTCGATTCGTTCCTCGCGAAGCTTGAGAAGAAGACGACGGCGCTCAAGATCGGCGATCCGCTCGACGAGGCCTCCGACATCGGCACCATCATCAACAACAAGCAGTACACCAAGGTCTGCAAGTACGTGGAGGAAGGCCTGAAGCGCTCCGACGCCAAGCTGGTGTTCGGCGGCCTGCCGCCCAAGTCGGGGCCGCTTTCCGAGGGCTACTACACGCTCCCGACCGTGTTCGCCGACCGTTCGAACGACTGGCGCCTGGCGCGGGAAGAAATCTTCGGGCCGGTGCTGGTGGCGATCCGCTGGAGCGACGAGGCCGAGGCCATCCGCATGGCCAACGACAGCCACTACGGCCTCGCCGCCTACGTCTGGACGCACGACATAGGCCGCGGCCTGCGCGCCGCGCATGCCATCGAGTCGGGCTGGGTCCAGGTCAACCAGGGCGGCGGCCAGACGCCCGGCATGTCCTACGGCGGCTTCAAGCAGAGCGGCCTCGGCCGCGAGTTTTCACTCGAAGGCATGCTCGACAGCTTCACCCAGCGCAAGAGCGTGACGGTCAACCTCGCCGTCTAGACTGGGGCCTTCCGGTGATGCCTGGTCGCGCCCTGGTAGGCGTGACCGATGCGATAGAGCAGCGCCTCGTCGAACGGCCGGCCGACCAGTTGCAGGCCGATCGGCGCGCCGTTGCTGTCGAAGCCGCAGGGTACCGACAGCGCCGGCAGGCCCAGCGTATTGAACGGCCGGGTGAGGCCGGTGAAGCCCGCCACCATTTTCAGTACCGCAGGGCCGCCCTTGGTCTCGGTGTCGGTCTCCTCGATCGTGGGGATCGGGAAGGGGATGGCGGGCAGCATCACGGCGTCGACCCGGTCCATGGAGAGCGCCAGGAACTCCTTCACGAAGTGCGCGCGCAGGCGGAGCGCATCGATGTACTGCGTCGCCGGAATGAAGAAGCCCGCTTCCATGCGCGTGCGCACCTGGTTGGCGTAGAGCTCGGGCGTCTTCTCCATCCATGGCCGGTGCATGGCGGCTGCCTCGCATTTCACCATCACTTCGGCCGCGCGGTAGAGCGCGGTGAAGTCGGGCAGCTTCGCCGCCGTGACCTTGGCGCCGAGTCTGCCCAGTGCATCGGCGGCCGCCTGCACCGCGGAACCCACCTGTGCGTCGAGTGCCGCCGGGCCGTCGGTCGGCAGCGCGAGGCCGATGCGGAGGCCGCTCACGCCGCCGTCGAGCAGCGCCTCGTAGTCCGGCACCGGCCTTTCGCTAGTGGTCGAATCGTCGGGATCGTGGCCGGCCAGGATGCCCAGCATCCGCGCGTTGTCGCGCACGGTGCGCGTGAGCGGCCCGACATGGTCGAGACTCCAGGAGCGCGCGACCGCGCCGGCACGGCTTACGCGGCCATAGGTCGCCTTCATGCCGACCACGCCGCAGGCCGACGCCGGCAGGCGGATCGAGCCGCCGGTGTCGGAGCCCAGCGCGCCAAAGACCATGCGCGCCGCCACCGAAGCGCCCGAACCGCTCGAGCTGCCACCGGTGACGCGCGAAGAATCCCAGGGATTGCGGCAATGGCCGTGGTGCACGTTGTGGCCGGTCGGGCCTGCGGCGAACTCCGCCATGTTGAGGAAACCCAGCTCGACGACTCCGGCAGCATCCAGCTTCTGCAGCGCCGTGGCGGTCACGGGTGCCACCCAGTCGTGGCGGATCGCGCTGCCGCCGGTCGAAAGCTCGCCCTTGCGGTAGTACATGTCCTTGTGCGCCATCGGCACGCCGTGCAACGGGCCACGGCGCTTGCCGGCGGCCAGCTCCCTGTCCATCGCGCGGGCCTGTTCCAGCGCCTTCTCCTCGTAGAGGCGCAGGAAGGCGTTGGTGCGGGGCTGCCAGATCTTTATGCGGGCAAGGCAAGCCTCGGTCGCCTGTACCGAGGTGAGGCGACCGTCGGCGATGGCGTCGGCGACGTCGCTGAGGTCACGCAGCGCCGGATCGTCGTTTATCATTTCGCTTCTCTCGCCAGCACGCTGGCAAAAGCCGCCGGCTCGTCGTCGAAGGTGAGGCGGGCGGCCGCTGCCTTGCGCACGGCGTCGTTCAGGATCTCCACCTCGGCCGCGATCTCGGCCAGGCGCTTGTCGTCGTAGACGAGGCCTTGCAGGCCCGCGGCGATGCCGGCGGCGGTACGGGTCTTTTCATCCATGCTCATCTCCTCAGGCGGCGAGGCGAATCTTGTGCGCGGCGAGCCGTGCCTGGTCTTCCGGGCTGAACGTCATGATCTTGCGGACCTTCTGGTCGAACTTCATGCCCACGGCCTCGGCGCATGCAGCAAGTGTGCCGGTCTCGGCCTCGAACAGGAAATGCGTGAACACCAGCGTCTTGGCGGTGAAGGCGGCGAGGCCACTCATCACGATGGCAAGGTCGCCGGCGCGAAGCGGGCGACGGTAATGCGCCAGCATCTCGACCACCACCGAACCTTCACGGCGGTCCTGCATGGCGGCGCGGTCGAAGCCGAGGTGATTCCACAACACCGGCGCGCCGTCGGAATACCGGCCGAACTGGTGGCGCGGCAGGAACTCGCCGCGTTCGTCGCATTGGTCGGGCGTGATCACGGTGCGGCCGACCTCGATCAGGCCCGCCGCGTGTGCCGCCTCGAGCGTGAGTTCGGGAAGGCTGAGCGTGCCGACGCTGCGTGGCCGCGCGGCCTCCGGCAGCGCCCTGCATGCCGCCTCGGCGCGCGCGCGGAAGGCCGCGGGCCAGGGCTGGTCGCAGATGATGCGGCGGCGGACGGTGGCGGCGATCGCTGCCTCCGCCGGGTTGCGGATTTCGTGATAGGCGAGCAGGTGACGATCGCCGATCTCGACCGGCGCCGAGTGGACCTCGACCGCGTCGACCACACGGAACTCCTTGAGGTAGCGGACATGATCGTCCGCGGCAGTCACGCCCAGTCCCGCTGCCCGTTGCGCGCGTGGTCCGAGCCCGAGCTGGGCAAGCAGATGCGCCGACGCCTCGTGGCCGAACTGGGTGTAGAATTGGACGTTCAAATGGTCGTTTTCGTCGCACTGCCAGGTGTTCACGGCGGTGCTGAAAGTCGGCTTCAATTCGGGCATTGGCACGCGGGGCACTCTCTGATGTCTGTGGATGGGCGCCCAAATGGCCGAAAAAGCCACAGAAATCGACTTTTTTCGCGTGTTCCGGGCTTGCGGCATGACGATTCGTGGATAACCTTGGCCCGCCAGCGCTGTCCTGGGGCGTCAGGAAGACGTTGGTGAAACTTAAAAAACGTAAGGAACCCCTCCACCATGGCTACCAAAACCACTGTCCCGACGATCCCGCTGTCCAAGGTCGCAGCCGAACTGGCCGAGAAGACGGGCATGACCAAGAAGGACGCCACCGGCGCCCTCGATGAGTTCATCGGCCTGGTCGTGAAGCACCTCAAGAAGGGCAACAAGGTCCGCGTCACGGGCCTCGGCATCTTCCAGGTTCGCGCCCGTCCGGCGCGCATGGGCCGCAATCCCGCCACCGGCGAAGCGATCAAGATCAAGGCTTCGAAGAAGGTCGCCTTCCGCGTTGCCAAGGATCTCAAGGAAGCCATCTAGGCCGCTTCCGAACGAAGATCGGGCGGGCGTCGGCGCAAGCCGGGCCCGCCCTTCTTTTTGCCCGCGTCGGCGCGTTCACGCCGGGGCGTGGCAGCAGACGCAAATCTTGTTGCCGTCGGGATCGCGGAAGTAGGCGCCGTAGTAGTGCGGGTGATAGTGCGGCCTGAGGCCTGGCGATCCCTCATCGCGACCGCCCGCGGCGAGGGCCCGCCGATGACAGGCGTCGACCGCCGCGCGGGTGGGGGCCAGCAACGCAACCATCTGGCCGTTTCCGGCCGTCGCGGACTCGCCATCGAAGGCACGGCCGATCAGGAACAGCGGTCGTTCGGTGGCCGTCGGCATCCAGCCCGCCCATTGGTTCTCGCGTGCGCAGAATTTTAAGGGAAAGCCAAGCGCGTCCATCACATTGGCGTAGAAGGCGAAGGCGCGTTCGAAGTCGGTCACGCCGACATGCACATGGGAAATCATCGTGCTGCTCCTTGCCGCACATGTCCGCAGCGCGGCATTGATGGTCGGAAATCTACCGGCATCTTTGCAGCCTCGTACTACTATAGGTGCTTTCGCGCGCACCGGCATGAACACGTTTCAATTCCTGAAGCTTCTGGTCCAGTTGGCCCTGCCGCCGGCATCGCTGGCGATCGGTTTGTTGCTTGCCGGCATCCTCGCGCTGGTCGGCCTGCGCCGCCTCGCCCGCGTCGTGGTTGTGCTGGCGATCGCCGAACTCTTCTTGTTGTCGCTGCCGCCCGTGGCTGACGCCCTGATGGCAACGCTGGAGGACAAGTCGCGCGAGCTTGCCAAGGCAGCGCCGGCCTGTTGCTATGACGCAATCGTGGTGCTGGGCGGCGGCATCGGGCCCGCCCTGCCGCCGCACATTCCCGACCCCTACCTGACCGACGCCGCGGACCGCATGTGGCACGCGGCCCGCCTTTACCGTCGTGGGCTGGCGCCGCGCATCATCGCCAGTGGCGGCGGCGGTGGGGAAATGTCCGAAGCCGCGGCGATGCGCGACTTCCTGATCGATCTCGGCGTGCCGGCCGAGGCAATCGTCCTCGAGGGAGAGTCGCTCAATACCATCGAGAACATCCGCCAGGTGCGGGCGTTGGTTAAGGGCGGCCGTATCGCCCTGGTGACATCGGCATCGCACATGCCGCGGGCGATGCGACTGGCGCGAACCGCCGGCCTGAACGCTGCGGCATTCCCGACCGACTGGGTGATCGCTCCCGGCGCGCGCCCGCTGTGGCGGAATTGGGTCCCGACAATCAGCGGACTTTCGATATCGTCGTTGGCGTTGGTCGAAATCCTGGCCAACACCTTCGATCGTCGTGGCGAGAGTCTGGCGCCATGATCGCCGCTGCCTTTCGTCCGGACCGCCGCGGCGACGGCACGCGGAATCTCTTGGGCCGAGGTCACGAGGAAGTTGTGCTTGGTAATGCCCATCG
>RGPT01000144.1 GCA_010032545.1 Alphaproteobacteria bacterium | reverse complement strand
TTGCAAGGCTTGGACTGACCTGCTCGCCACCCCGCAAAGGATCGCATCCATCACAAGCCGGCGATGGGCTGAACTGTCATGAGTTCTGTCGGTTGGTATTAGGAACGCGCCAATTCAATGGCGCACTCGCCCGACTAGACCGACCCGCGCAACCGCGGGTCGAGCATGTCGCGGATGCCGTCGCCCAGCAGGTTGAAGGCGAGCACGGTTACGGTGATCGCGAGGCCGGGGAACAGCACCAGCCACCACGGCGGCACGAGGCCCGCGTTCAGCGCATCGGACAGCATGTTGCCCCAGGTCGGGTTGGGTGGCGGAATGCCGACACCCAGGAACCCAAGCGATGCTCCCAGCGCCATCGCGATCGCCATCGCCAATATCAGATCGGGAAAGGATTGCAGGAATTCGATCAGCCGCTGGCTGAACATGTCGAAGCGCCCGCCGAAATAACCGCAGGCCAGCCCCCACAATGCACCGAGCGTGGTGCCGAACAACACCGCGCCGAAGGCCACGGTGAGCGAGGCCTGGCTGCCGTAGATCACGCGGGACAGCGTGTCTCGTCCGATCTGGTCGGTACCGAACCAGTGTTTCTCGCTCGGCGGCTTCTGCATCGCACGGAAGTCGGATTTCAGCGGGGGATACGGCGCGATGACGGGAGCGGCGACCGACATGACGACGATCGCGGCGGCAACGCAGCCCCAGAAAGCTGAGAGCGGTGCCCGGCGAAAGAACCTCTGGACAGCCGTCAAGAAATTCCGCAGACGCGAGGGCGCCACAGGCAAGATCGGATCGGTTGGGTGGATGACGGTCATTGGTAGCGGATCCTGGGGTCCAGCAGGGCGATCGCGAGGTCGACCAGGATGTTCAGCAGGACGAACACCACGGCGTAGAGAAACACCAGGTTCTGCATGACGAAGACGTCACGCTCGCTCACCGCGGTGAACATGGCGTAGCCCAGGCCCGGCGTGCCGAAGGCGCGCTCGACCGGGATCGATCCGGCCAGCACCAAGCCCAACAGCACGCCCGACAGCGTGATCACCGGTAGCATGGCGTTGGGCAGCGCGTGCAGCGAAATCACCAGCCGCCCGCTCAGCCCCTTGGCCCGCGCGGTACGGACGTAGTCCTCACGGATCACTTCCAGCAGACTGGAGCGGGCCATGCGCGCAATGTAGGCTGCCTGGCCCAGGCCCAGCACGACCGCGGGGCCGACCACGAGCTGCAGGTTGGTGACTGGATCGGCGAACAGCGAGGCGCCGGCCATCGGCGCCCGATAGCCGAACCAGAACAGCAGTCCGAGCACGACCAGCATGCCGACCCAGAAACCGGGCACCGCCAGGAACAGGATGCTGACGAAGCGCACGACGCTGTCGGCGATGCTGTTGGGCCGGAGCGCGCTCACGATCGCCACAGGAATGCCAACCACCCACGATATCAAGACCGACAGAAGTGCAATCTCCGCGGTGAGCGGCCCGCGCCGCATGATCATGTCAGCAACGCTCTCGGAGCGGAAGAACGAGCGGCCGAAGTTGCCGGCGGCGATGTCCTTCACCCAGGCGAGATACTGCATCCACAGCGGATCGCTGAGGCCGAGTTCCGCCATGTAGCCGGCGCGCTCCTTGTCGGTAAGCTTGGTGAAGCCCTCGGGCCCGAAGATCGCCACCAGCGGGTCGCCCGGGAGGATGCGCATGACCACGAACACCATGATCGACACGCCGACGATCGTCAGCGCCCCGAAGGCCAGCCGCCGCGCGATGTAACTATACAAGGGCCAGGCCCATCGAAGCGTCTCCCGGATGCGCGCCTCTGCGGGCGCTTGTTCCTGGGCGCCATCATAGGGCCGACGGGGCCGCCAAGGCGAATCTTCCTGCTACCAGTCGCGCAACCGGTCGATGCGCCGAAACGCTCCCTCGGTCCAGCGCCGTCCAATCCTCGTCGAGCACCGGAATGACAGCCGCCCGCCCCGCCTTGGCGGCGGTCAGCGGCAGGACGCTGCGATGAACCCAGGCCGGCTCATAACCCCAGTCCCGGAAATAGGCCATCGGCGACAGGAAGTTGACGTAGCCGGCAAAGGCGGCCGCATCCTGGCCGACCTCTACGAACTCGGGCGGCAGGATATAGACGCCGAGCTCCAGCCCCGGCCGAACAGCGTCCATGGCCTGGCGGACGCTGCGCACATAGGCTCCGATCGCATCGGTGCGCCAACCGTTCCACTGCTGGCGCGCCGCGCTATCGGTCTTGAAGTCGATGTCGAGGGGATCAACGCCGAACCGCTCGCGGTAGCGCGCCCGGGTCTCCGGTCCGAGATCCATGTTGTAATCGTCGAAGCGCACCCAATCGAGGACGATGCCGTCCACGTCATAGTGGCGGACAATCTCGTCGACGATCGAACGCTGATAGGCTTGGACCTCCGCATTGAGCGGATTGACGAAATACTCCTTTCGATCGCGCCCTGAAAACGGCGCCACCTTGCCATCGACTGCCGCCTGCATTTGCCACGCCGGATGGCGGCGCGCGGCCACCTGGTCGTGGAACTGCGGCACCCAGGCGCGCACCTTGAGGCCGCGCTTGTGGGCGACGCGAACCGTCTCCTTCAGGGCATCGAAGGCCTCCCAGCCGTGCGCGCGCGGGGCGATGCGGCTGGCGTAGAAGACCGTGCCCGAAGGCACTTCGTCATCCTCGTCCTGCTTGGCGGCAATATTGATGACCCCGACATGGGAGGCTGCCGCCAGCTCGACCAACTTGGTCACCTCGCCCGCATTGTGCAGGCTTCGCACCGTGCGCACGATGATCTCCGTGCGGTAGGGAACGACCGCCGTTTGGCCCAACGCCGGGCTGCCGGTCGGCATGAGGACGGCAACGCCCGCGCCGGTCAGCCTCCGGAGGAAGCGCCGCCTGGCCGGAAGCATGGCGTCCGCGCCGCTCATGCGGACCGAAGCTTGAGCGTGAACATCGCGCCACCTTCGGGCCGATTCTTGACACCGACAGCGCCGCCATGTGCCTCGGCGACGCGAGCGACGATGGCCAGCCCCAGGCCGCGGCTGTCGGCCCGCGCGCGGTCACGCCGCCAGAAGCGCTGGAACACCGACTCGTGGTCGACTTCCGGTACGCCCGGGCCGTCGTCGAGAACGTGAACGGTGCCGTCGGCCAGGACCTCGACCTCGATGGCGCCACCGGCTGGGGTGTGGCGAATGGCGTTCTCGACCAGGTTGCGCACGGCACGAAACAGCGCGTCGGCATGGCCGCGCACCCACACCGGCCCGTCGGCGCCGCTGAGCGCGATGGTCTTGGACATGTCGACCGCCAGCGGTGCCATGAAGGCCACGGCCTCGGAGCAGACGGCGTGCAGGTCGGCCTTGGCATCGTCGCCGACGATGAAGCTCTCGAGTTCGGCAATGTCGAGAACCTGACCGACCGTACGGGCCATGCCGACGAGGTCGGGCGCGCGGTAACCCGCCTCGAGGCGTTCCAGCGCCTCATTGACGGCATGGACCAGCGGCAGAATCTCGGTCGGCATCGACTGCTCGGGCAGGCGAACGTCGGTCCGCGACGGGCCGATCGCCGCCGCCGTCGTGGAAGCCTCGCGCACGGGCCCGAGCGCGCGCCGGAAGATCAGGATGTCGATCAGCAGCAGCACCAGCAGGATCGGAAAGGTGATCCAGGCAACGCGAGGGACGAACGACGTCACGATGTCGTCGATGATGACATCGCGATGCGACAGATCCTGCGCGATCTGTATCCAGTAAAGGCTCTCGCCGACCGGCCGGGCCACCGTCACGCCGAACAGAACCGATCCGGCGGCGCGCCGGCGCATGACCCACTCGCCCGGTAACGTCTCTGCCGGCGGGAACAGGGCACTGCCGTCGGCCCGCGACGAGAAAAGCACCCGGCCGGACGTGTCGAGCACGGCATAGGAATAGAGTCCGTAACCGTCGGAATAGAGCGGCCCGACGTCGGCCGGAACGTCGAGATCGAGCCCGCCATCGGGCCGCGGCCGCAGGAAGCTGCCGACGGTAACGGCCTGGCCGCGCAACGCATCGCGATGGAGGTTGTTGGCGGCCTGATTGAGCAGCCAGTAGAGCGCGAGAGGGATGAGGACAGAGGTCACCCCGATGGCGACGACGTGCAGCGCTACCACCCGCGAGAGGATCGAGCGAAAGCGCGTCACGCCGCCTTTTCCTCGGTAAGGAGGTAGCCAACGCCGCGCACGGTGTGGATCTTCACCGTGGCCCCGGCATCGGCCAGCAGCTTGCGCAGGCGGTGGACGTAGACTTCCACCGCGTTCGAACCGACGTCGCCCGACAGGCCGAACAGGTGATCCTCGAACAGGCGTTTGGCCGCCACGTTGCCGCTGCGCCTGAGGAGGATTTCCAGAACCGCGGTCTCGCGCGCCGGGAAGGCATGCGCGGCGCCGGCCACGAAGGTCTGGCGGCCCTCGGTATCGAGCGCCACGTTGCCGAAAGTGAGCCGACGGCCCAGCAGATTGCCCGGGCGGCGCAGAAGCGCCTGCAGCCGGGCGATGAGTTCTTCCATGGCGAACGGCTTGGCGAGGTAGTCGTCGGCACCGGCGCGCAGTCCGGTTACGCGATCGCTGACGCCGTCGCGCGCGGTCAGCACCAGGACCGGGATCGCTTCGCCGCGGCGCCGCAGATCGCGCAGCAGGGCGATGCCGTCGTCGTCGGGCAGGCCGATGTCGAGCACGACCGCGGAGTATTGCATTGTCGCCAGCACGTGCCGGGCGTCGGCCGCTGTGCCCACCGAGTCGGCCGGCAGCCCGCCCTGCGCAAGGCCCTTCTTGAGCAGGACAACGAGTTCCGGATTATCCTCGACGATCAGCACCCTCATCGCAGTGCAACTCCGATTCTACTCGCCACGCACAACGGCGCGATCCTACCACGACAGGGAAAGGACCGCCTGCCGCGCGTCATTGGACTCAGGTTCGGGGTGGCAGCTCGAGCCTCGCACCCTGCAGCGCCTTTTCGAGCACCGGGATGCTGCCTGCAGCATCGCCCGCCGCGCACTTCTGGACCGCCACCTGGGCATCGAGACTCTGAGGCTGAACGCCCCTGCCTTGATTCATGCCGAGGTATCGCGTGTATTTTTCCGAGAGCGCCGCACAGTAGGCGGCGTCGTCCGACTGCGCGGACGCCGCGAAAGGAAGCGAAAACGCCAGCATAGGCAACATCCATTTAATCGAGACGTTCATGAGAGCTCCCGTGCCCGGGATCGGGCGCGTGCAGTCCGCACCGCAAAGCGGGCCGAAGCGCGGCTATTGGCTTACGCTACGCTGACACCGTGACCATTTATCCCGGCCAGAGGGTGCCCGGCCGTCAGGTGGGCGTAATGGGAAGAGCCTACGGTCCCATCATCTTTCCGGGAACCGAACAGCGGAACTGCCAAGCCCATGCCGAACGTCGTCAAGCCGCCCCTGATCACGCGCCTGAGACGGAACCGCCTGTGGGTCGCGAGCGGTGGCATTGCAGCGGTCGTGGCGGCCGTGGCGGGATTCTGGGTGATCGACAGCGGGCCCGGCAACGCCGTGGCGCGCCCTGACAAGGTCCCGGTCCAGGCAGATGGCGCGTTCCGGCCGAGCGAGACGCAGTGGACCAGCCTCAAGTTCGCGACCGTGCGCGATGTCGCATTCCGCGACGAGCGCGCGACCGACGGCAAGATCGCGATCAACGAGGACACCACGACGCCCGTGTTCTCGCCCTACTCCGGACGGGTCAGCCGCCTGATCGCCCGGCCGGGCGATCTCGTCGAACGCGGCGCACCTCTGTTTGCGATCGCCGCGAGCGAGTTCGTCCAGGGTCACAACGATCTCGTCACCGCCGTCGCCGGCGTCGAGAAGGCGCGCTCGCGCCTGGTGCTGGCGCAGACCGGCGAGAAGCGCCAGCGCGAACTGCTGGCGATCCGCGGCGGATCGATCAAGGATCTCGAGCAGGCACAGTCGGACCTCGTGGGCGCGCAGGGCGACCTGCGCTCGGCCGAGATCGCGCTCGCCGCCGTTCGCAACCGGCTCAGCATCCTCGGCCGCTCGGACGAGGATATCGGACGCCTCGAGGGCCTCGACCGCATCGGTGCCGAAGCCATTGTCGGTGCGCCCATCGGTGGCACGATCATCCAGCGCAAGATCGGCCTCGGGCAATACATCACCGTCGGCGCCGCCGACCCGGTCTATACGGTGGGCGACCTGTCGACGGTCTGGCTGATCGCCAACGTGCGTGAATCGGACGCGCCGCGCATGAAAGTGGGCGCCACGGTCGAGGTCTCCGTGCTGGCCTACCCCGGACAGGTCTTCAAGGCGCGCCTGACCTACGTGGCACCCGCCCTCGATCCCAACACACGCCGACTGTCGGTGCGTGCCGAGCTGCCCAACCCGGGCCACGAGCTGCTGCCCGAAATGTTCGCGAGCTTCCGCATCATTTCCGGCGACGACCGCCTGAGGGCGGCAGTGCCGCTGGAGTCGGTCGTCTACGAGGGCGCGACTGCCCGCGTCTGGGTTGCCCGCCCCGACAGCAAGACGGTGGTGACACGCCCGATCGAGGTCGGTGCCACAGCCGACGGCCTGGTCGAGGTTCTGAAGGGCTTGAAGGCCGGCGAGACGGTTGTAGCCGGCGGAACGCTGTTCATTGACCGCGCCGCCCAACGCGACTGAAGTCACCGGGGCGTGTTGTCCATCATGATGCGTGTTGCTGCGTCCCTGCCTGCCTTGGCCCTGCTTGCCGCGCTTGGCGCCTGCTCGGTCGGGCCGGATTTCCGTCCACCGGATCCGCCGTCAGCCGCGACCTATCTCGTCGACCCGCAGAATCCTGATCTTGTGGCCGCGGGCATTCCCGGCGGCGAGGCGCAGAAGATCGTCGAGAGCCTCGATATCCCGGGACAATGGTGGGGCGTCTTCCAGTCGCCGCAGCTCAACAACCTGATCGAGAGAGCGCTGGTCGCCAACCCCGACATCAAGGCAACCGCGGCCTCACTGAAGATCGCCCAGCTGAACGCCCGGGCGCAGCGCGCGACGCTCTTTCCCACCATCGGCCTGGCACTTGGCGCCTCGCAGAACCAGGTGGCGCCCATCCTGCAGTCACCCCTGACCAGCCAGAATTCGATCTTCGGCCTGTTCACGGCCGGCCTCACCCTCACCTATGCGCTCGACATCTGGGGCGGCAACCGGCGCCAGATCGAATCGCTCGAGTCGCTGGCCGAGCAACAATGCTTCCAGCTCGAGGGTGCGTACCTGTCGCTCGCCTCCAACGTCGTGGCGGCGGCGATCCTGGAAGCCTCGCTGCGCGCCCAAGTCGAAGCGACCCGCCGCATCATCGCGGCGCAACGCGAGACACTGGGCATCCTCCAGCGCGTCTCCGGCCTCGGCGCCATCCCCGGTGCGGATGTCGCTACCCAACAGGCCGCATTGGCACAGGCCGAGACGACCCTGCCGCCGCTGGAGAAGGCCCTGGCACAGCAACGCAACCTGCTGGCCAATCTCACCGGGCGCACGACCAATGACCCCGTCGCCGAGCGCTTCACGCTGTCGGACCTGAAGCTGCCGGCCGAGCTGCCACTCAGCCTGCCCTCGCGCATGGTCGAGCAGCGGCCCGACGTGCGTGCGGCCGAGGCCAACCTCCATTCTGCCGGCGCCCTGGTGGGCGTCGCCATCTCCAACCAGCTGCCGCAGATCACGCTCAGCGTTGGCGTCGGCACCACCGGGATCGGCACCGATGCGCTGTTCGGCCCGACGCAGACCAGCACCAACGTGGGCGGGAGTCTCCTGCAGACGATCATCGACGGCGGCGCGCTGGCCGCCAAGAAGCAGGCGGCCCTGGCGGGCCTGGAGCAGGCCGAGGCGCAATACCGCTCAAGCGTGCTCAATGCCTTTCGCAACGTTGCCGACACGCTGAACGCGCTGGAATACGACGCGATCACCCTGAAGGCCGCGGTCGAGGCCGAGCGCGCCGCCGCGTCCAGCCTTGCCATCGCCCGCCGTCGCCTCGAACTCGGCGACACGACCTATGTCTTCGTGCTGATTGCCGAACTCACCTACCAACAGACGCAGATCACCCGCATCCAGGCGCAGGCTGCGCGCCTCACCAACACCGCGGCGCTGTTCCAGGCATTGGGCGGCGGCTGGTGGAATCGCGACGGGGCCGACACCGGCGCGCGGAGCCAGCGCTCGCGTTGCCATGCCCCGACCGCGGCCCCCGCACCGGGCTACATCACGTCGAAGACCACTCCGCCGCAGCTCAGCGCACGCTAGAGGGATCACGATGCAGTATATCGTCGGCGCCGCCCTCCAGCAGCGCATCCTCGTCCTGATATTGAGCGCGGTCCTGATCGCCGGCGGCCTGTTCGCCTACAAGCAGCTCAACATCGAGGCCTATCCCGACCCGGTGCCGCCGCTGGTCGACATCGTGACCCAGAATCCCGGACAGTCGTCGGAGGAGATCGAGCGCTATATCTCCATCCCGATCGAAGTGCAGATGGCGGGGCTTCCCTACGTCTCGTCGATCCGCAGCATCTCGCTGGTCGGCCTCAGCTACGTGAAGGTCCAGTTCACCTACGACCTCACCTACCGCGAGGCCTCGCAACTGGTGATCAACCGGCTGTCGCAGCTCGGCCCCCTGCCCAACGCCGCCCAGCCCATTATCTCGCCCACGAGCCCGATCGGCGAGATCTTCCGCTACCGCGTGGTCGGCCCGCCCGGCTTCACCGTCATGGATCTCAAGACCATCCAGGACTGGATCCTGCTACGCCGCCTCAAGGCGGTGCCCGGCGTGATCGACGTCACGACCTGGGGTGGCAAGAGCAAGACCTTCGACATCACCGTCGACCTCGACAAGCTGCTGGCCTATGGCCTGACGCTGAAGCAGGTGCTCGACGCGTTGAACGGCGCCAACAACAACGTCGGCGCCAACACCGTGAACCTCGGACCGCAGTCGGCGGTGATCCGTAGCGTCGGCCAGATCCGCTCGATGGAGGACATCGCCCACACCATGATATCGGCCCGCGACGGCACGCCGGTGCTGGTGTCGGACGTCGCCGCCATCACCGTCGGCCACGAGCCGCGGCTGGGCGTCGCCGGACAGGACGCCAACGACGACATCGTCCAGGGCATCGTGCTGATGCGGCGCGGCGCCGAGACGCTGCCGACGCTGCGTCGCGTCGAGGCCGAGGTCGACCGCATCAACAATTCGGACCTGCTGCCGCCCGGCGTGCGCATCGAGCGCATCTACGACCGATCGGTCCTGGTCGACGTAACGACCAGTACGGTGCTGCACAACATGGTGATGGGCGTCGTGCTCGTCTTCCTGATCCAGTGGCTGTTCCTGGGCGACCTGCGCAGCGCGCTGATCGTGTCGGCGACCATTCCCTTCGCACTCCTGTTCGCCGTCACCATCCTGGTGCTGAGCGGCGAGTCGGCCAACCTCCTGTCGATGGGCGCCATCGACTTCGGCATCATCGTCGATGCCACCGTCATCATGGTGGAGAACATCTATCGCCATCTTGCCGAGAGGAGCGCGAGCCATGCACCGCCGCCATCGGCGCTCGCCACGCCGCATGGCCTCACCGGCAAGCTCGCCACGATCTACCAGGCCTCGGGCGAGGTCACGCAGGCCATCTTCTTCTCCGCCACCATCATTATCGTCGGGTTCTTTCCGCTGTTCACCCTGTCGGGGGTCGAGGGTCACATCTTCGGGCCGATGGCCAAGACCTACGCCTGGTCTCGGAAACCGAGACCTTCGTCGTGCGGGCACTCAGGCGCTTCTACCGCCGCATCATCGCCGGCGTGCTCGTCCGACGCGGCCTCACCCTGGCTGTCGGCGGCCTGCTCATGGTGGTGGCCGGCGTCGCGGCAAGCACGGTCGGCCTCGAATTCCTGCCCAAGCTCGAGGAAGGCAACATCTGGCTGCGCGCGGCACTGCCTCCCTCGGTGTCGCTCGACGAGGGCAACGCCTACGCCAACCGCATGCGCCGCCTGGTCAAGAGCTTTCCCGAGGTCGAGACCGTGATCACCCAGCACGGCCGGCCCGACGACGGCACCGATCCCGACGGCTTCTCCAACGTCGAGTTCTTCGTGCCGCTGAAGTCTGCCGACAAGTGGCGGAAGGGACTGGAGAAGCCCGAGCTGATCGCCGAGATGAGCGACGCGCTGCGCAAGGGCTTCCCCGGCGTCACCTTCGCCTTCTCGCAGTACATCCAGGACAACGTCCAGGAAGCCGCCTCCGGCATCGACTCGGAGAACGCGATCAAGCTCATGGGGCCCGACCTCGCCACCCTGCGCAAGATCGCCGTGGAGATCCGCGGCGTGCTCGAACAGGTCCGTGGCATCGCCGACATCCAGGTGCCGCCGCTGCTCGGCCAGCCAACCATCAAGATCGACATCGACCGCCAGCGCGCCGCCCGCTACGGCCTGTCGCCCGGCGACATCAACGCCACCATCCAGGCCGCGGTGGGTGGCCAGGCGGCAGGCGAACTCTACGAGCCCGGCAGCGACCGCCACTTCCCGCTCCTCGTCCGGCTCGCACCCAAATATCGCGAGAACATGGAGGCGCTGCGCCGCATCGCCATCGGCGTGCCG
>RGPT01000143.1 GCA_010032545.1 Alphaproteobacteria bacterium | reverse complement strand
CTTCAACCGGCCGTCGCTTCTCGCGGCGGCCTAACCTCGGCAGAGGCTCCACTTAGAAAGCCCGGGAAACTGTTCAAACAAACCGAGCCACCTCTCGCCGCAAATTCTTTCGAACAATACATCGACCTTACTAAGAGACCCTTTTCCGCCTTCTGCATACCACTTCAAAAGCAGCACCTCAGTTTCATTGACACCAGTCGCAGCGGCAGACCACACGGCGTCAAAATCATGCTGTGTTAGCGCATGCGATGGCCCTGCAAGCGCGAAGTACAGCCGATAGTGGTCAGGGCTCGCGAGCCTTCCAGACTTAATCGCGTCATCCCGCACTTGTTCAGATACTCTTTGGTACAGCTTGAACTGCCCACCGTCCTTGGCGTAATCGACGTCCACACCGGGCAGTTGTTCAGCGAAGTAGTACCGATAGGTATGATCTTCAAAATGGCCGGCTTCGACGCAGTCCATGAGAGATGCCAAAGTCTTTGTCCGTTCGGTGTCTTCCACTCTTCCCGTGCCAAGAGAAAGCACCGCTGCTGTCGCGCAATACTCCTCAATCCACCGAAAAAGGCTCGGGTTCCCATCCTTGATTAATTGTAGCCAAACAAGATCGGCCAAATCCGCGCCTGCCGCAAAAAGAGGAGGCCAAAAGAAGCGAAGCGAATCGAGTGCTCTCACGACCGCGCGCGGCGATTTCAGATGCCGCCCGCCTTCGTAGTCGACTACGGCTTTCAGTCGAGATAACTCGTCGTCATTCCTTGTTGAAGCAATACCGCGCAATTCTTCGCTAAACCACGCACGAAGCTGGAATGGCTCAGGCTTGGGAACCATTACCGTCAGCTGAATGATTTTCTCCAGGTAAGCCTTGCCGCTCTTAACCTTCGCTGCTTCCTCAATGCTATGCGATAGAATTTCGCTATCATAGCAGAGCAAATAGATTACGTTGGGAAAGTCAGCGACAGAACGAACCAATCTCAATACTTCGATGACTTCGTGTGGTTCAAGCCGATCTACGTCGTCAATTGCGACGATGAATCTTTGTCCCAAGCTTCGCAAAGACGCGACCAGCTTGTCTTTCAACTCGCCGAGTGAAGTGTCAGCGGGTTTGTCTTTGGTCAGTTCGTGAACTGCCTTCAAACCGCTGCCGACCCACTTCACCGGTGCAAAGCCGACTATATCTCCTGCGACTTCGATCGCAGCGCCGGCTTTGCCAAGGCCTGCGGCGAATTTCCGAAGAGCCTCAGCTGTCTCTCTTGCCTCAGTTGCCGACACACCAGTCGCGTCACCTGCCTCTAGTGCGACTTGCTCGATCCTCTCCGATAGTGAAGCAAACAGGTTGGCAAGTAGTGCATCTCGATTTCCGACGAGCCACGGTCGAAAGTTAACGATCGCAGCGCATTGTTCTTTCGAAAGCTTTGTCAACTCATCTTCGATAAGGAATAGAAGACTAGATTTTCCTGAACCCCACGCACCTTCGAGGCCTACGACCAATCCACCTTCAGATGCATGATCCACCAGCGCGATCGCAATTCGACTGGCGATATCTCGAAATCCAAGCTTGTCCTCGTCGGCGCTCCTGAGAGCTCGATCACCTTTCACCGCCGTCTTAGATGCGGCGGTCATGCCCTACTCCCACTCGATCGTACCGGGCGGCTTCGACGTGATGTCGTAAGTCACCCGATTGATGCCGGGGCATTCGTTGATGATCCGCGCCGCGACGCGGCCGAGGAAGGCGTGCTCGAACGGGTAGTAGTCGGCGGTCATGCCGTCGGTCGAGGTGACGGCGCGGAGCGCGCAGGCCTGGTCGTAGGTGCGGCCGTCGCCCATCACGCCCACGGTGCGCACCGGCAGCAGCACGGCGAAGGCCTGCCAGATCTCGTCGTAGAGGCCCGATTTGCGGATCTCGTCGAGATAGACGGCGTCGACCTCGCGCAGGAGGTCGAGCTTCTCCTTCGTGATGTCGCCCGGGATGCGGATGGCGAGGCCGGGGCCGGGGAACGGATGGCGGTTGACGAGGTCGGCCGGCAGGCCGAGCTCGCGGCCGAGCGCCCTCACCTCGTCCTTGAACAGCTCGCGCAAGGGCTCGACCAGCTTCATCTTCATGCGCGCCGGCAGCCCGCCGACATTGTGATGGCTCTTGATGGTGACCGAGGGGCCGCCGGTGAAGGAGACCGATTCGATCACGTCGGGATAGAGCGTGCCCTGGGCCAGGAAATCGGCGCCGCCGATCTTCTTCGCCTCGGCGTCGAACACGTCGATGAAAAGGGAGCCGATGGTCTTGCGCTTGGTTTCAGGGTCGGTGACGCCGGCCAGCGCCTTGAGGAAAACCTCCGAGGCGTCGGCGTGGATCAGCGGGATGTTGTAGCTGTCGCGGAACAGGCGGACGACCTGCTCGCCCTCGTCCTTGCGCAACAGGCCGTGGTCGACGAACACGCACTGGAGCTGGTCGCCGATCGCCTCGTGCAGCAGCACGGCCACGACGGAGGAATCGACGCCGCCGGAGAGGCCGCAGATCACCTTGCCTTTGCCGACCTGGGCGCGGATCTGGGCGATGGCGCGCTCGCGGAAGGCCGCCATGGTCCAGTCGCCGGTGGCGCCCGCGATCTTGAGCGCAAAGTTGCGCAGCAGCTTGGCGCCGTCGGGCGTGTGCATCACCTCGGGGTGGAATTGTACGCCGTAGTAGCCGCGCGCCTCGTCGGAGATGGCGGCGTACGGCGCGTTGTCGCTGGCGGCGATGACGCTAAAGCCGGGCGGCAGCTTGGTCACCCGGTCGCCGTGGCTCATCCAGACCTGGCGGCGGTCGCCGGGGGCCCACACGCCGTCGAACAGGGCCGACGGACCTTTGACCTCGACTTCGGCGCGGCCGAACTCGCGGTGATGGCCCGCCTCGACCGTCCCGCCCAGCTGCTGGGCCATGGTCTGCTCGCCGTAGCAGATGCCGAGGACCGGAACCTTGGCGGCGAAGATGGCGGGATGGGCCGAGGGCGCCTCGCCCTCGATCACTGAGGCCGGGCCGCCGGAGAGGATGATGCCCTTGGGGTCGAAGGTTTTTATCTTCTTGTCGTCGACCGACTGGAAGGGATGGATTTCACAGTACACCCCCGCTTCGCGCAGGCGCCGGGCTATGAGCTGGGTGACTTGGGAACCGAAATCGACGATCAGCAAACGGTCGGTCATGGGGGGATATAAACAGCAAGGCTGTGGGCAGCAACCCCCTCCGCGATCCCCGTCGTCCTGAGCGGAGCCGCCCGCAGGGCGGCGTAGTCGAAGGACCTCTTTTCGTGACGGACCGCCAAGGAAAAGAGGTCCTTCGACTGCGCTTCGCTCCGCTCAGGACGACGGAGGGGGCTACCCCGCCCCAGACGACGGAGGCAAAAGGGCTTAATCCCCCGCCGCCAGCCGGCGGCGGATCAGGGGGACAGTGAGGCTGCGCCAGGCGTAGGCCACCTCCTCGACGTCGGTGCCGGACAGGGTGTCGGTGCGCTCGCCGACCCGCTCGCCGCCCAGGCCCTCGTAGAAGAAGCGGGTCGGGTTTTCGGCCAGCATCCACAGCACGGCGGTGTCGCAGCGGTCGGCCTTGAGCTGGCGGAAGAGCGCGTCGAGCAGGCGGCGGCCGATGCCGCGGTTCTGGAAATCGGGTTCGACGTAGAGGGTGTAGACCTCGCCGACCCGGACCTCGCGGCCGTCCAGTCCCTCGGGCAGATCGCGTGCCAGGCCGCAGCTGCCGAAGCCCACCACGCCCATGTCCTGGTCGTCGGCCACGAACACGCCGCGCGCCTGGCCCGGGTCGGCGAGCGCGCGCGCCCACCAGGCGGACTGGCGGACGTCGGACATGCCCACCAGCATGGCGTCGGGCAGGATGCCGGCATAGGCCGACTGCCAGGTTTCGACATGGACGCGGCCGATGGCGGCGGCGTCGTTGCGGCTGGCGCGGCGGATGCGGATCACGCCGAGGCCTCCTCTTCCGCTGCGACCTCCGCCTTTTCCGTCGCCTTGTCGCCCGCCTCGTCTTTCGCCTTCTCCTTCTCGGGCGCGGGCTTGCGCACGAGCGTGGCGGCAAAGAAGCCGTCGGTGCCGTGGCGCAGCGGCGACAGGCGGAGATAGGGGCTGGCCGCCAGTTCGGGCGGCGGCTCGCTCGCCAGCACGTCGCGCCACAGGTCGACCGCGGGGACGACCTCGAAATCGGGATGGCGTTCGAGGAAGGCCGCGATCTGGTGTTCGTTCTCGGCCGGCAACACCGAGCAGGTGGCGTAGATCAGCCCGCCGTCGGGCTTCACCAGCCGCGCCGCTGAATCGAGGATCTCGGCCTGCTTCGGCACCAGCTCGGCCAGGTCCTGCGGCTTCAGCGTCCAGCGGCCATCGGGATTGCGCCGCCAGGTGCCGGTGCCGGTGCAGGGCGCGTCGACCAGCACGCGGTCGAAGGCTTTGGCATGGCGCTTCAGCCATTTGCGGTTGTCGCCCGCGCCGTCCTTGGTCTGCAGCGCGCGGCGCTCGACATTGTGGGCGCCGGCGCGGCGCAGCCGCTGGGCCGAGCGGTCGAGGCGCGATTCGTAGACGTCCATGGCGACGACGCGGCCCTTGTTGTTCATGCCCGCCGCCATGGCCAGCGTCTTGCCGCCGGCGCCGGCGCAATAGTCGGCGACCTGCATGCCGGGCTTCGCGTCGACCAGCGCCGCCACAAGCTGCGAGCCCTCGTCCTGGATTTCCACGAGGCCGTTCTGGAAGGCCTCGCCCGACACGACGGAAAGGCGTCGCTTGAGGCGCAGGCCCCAGGGGGCGTAGCGCATGGGTTCGGTGTCGATGCCTTCGCGGGCAAGGGCGGCCTGCGCCTGCTCGACCGCTTCGATCAGGTGCGGCGCCACCCACTCCTGCACGTTGAGGCGCACCCAGTCGGGCTGGTCGGGATGGGGCAGCGAATGGCCTTCCATCTGGCGCAGCGCGCGGATCTCGGCCTCGTCGAGCGGCGCCGGGCGATAGCGGCCGCCGTCGAACATCGCCGCCACCTGCGCCAGCGTGTTGCTGTCGACCAGGATGAGATCGGCGGCGACGATGGCGCGGGCGGAGCGGTCTGGGTGCCGCGTGCGCTCGAGCCACCAGGTGAGCTGGCCGTAGCGGCGCAGCAGGTTCCAGGCGCGCTCGGACACGGCGCGGCGGTCGCCGCCGCCGATGAAGCGGCGGCTGCGGAAATAGGCGTTGGCGACGAGGTCGGCCGGCCGCCCTCTTTCGCTCATGAGGCCGCGGCTGACGATCTCGTCCAGGAGTTCTATGGTGGCTGCTACCCGCGCGCCCGGCGTCACGTCGATCTCCCTTTCAAAGCATGCCGCTACGATGAATATGCCCGACGCGCAACGCCCCCGCTCCGAGCTTCCCCGGCGTATCCTGCTGGTGGTGGCCGCCGTCCTGGTGGGCCTTGGGGTGCTCGAACTGGGTTTGCGGACGTGGTTCTGGGGCTATCTGTTCACCTGGCCCAACTTCGTGCTCGAGGCGCGCACCGTCCTCGCCCAGGGCGATTCGGGCCGCTATGCGCAGGACGACCGGCTGGGTTACGTGCCGCGCGCCGGCTATCGGGCCGACGGCCTCACCATAGAAGCCGATGGAAGGCGCGCGACGGGAGCGCTGCCGGAGACCGCGGCCGCGCCCATCCTGGCGGTGGGCGATTCCTTCACCTTCGGCGCCGAAGTGGCTGACCCGCAGACCTGGCCGGCGCAGCTTCAGCAGCTCGTCCGGCGGCGCGTGATCAATGGCGGGGTGAGCGGCTACGGCTTCGACCAGATCGTGCTGCGCGCCGAGGCGCTGGCGCCGGTCTACAAGCCCGAGGCAATTGTCGTGGCCTTCATCGCCGACGACATCCGCCGGACCGAGATGCGGCGCCTGTGGAGTGCCGACAAGCCCTACTTCGATATCGAGAACGGCGCGCCGGTGCTGCGCGGCGTGCCGGTGCCGCCGCGCGCCGATCCCAAAACCACCCTCACCTTCTGGCAGCGGACGCTCGGCTACTCGCTGCTGGTCGACTTCATCCTGCGCCGCCTCGACCTGCTGCACGACTGGTTCGGCGACCACATCCGCGTTCATCCGGCCGGAACCGGCGAGCGCCTCTCCTGCCTGCTGACCGAACGCCTCGCGGCCCTGCAGAAGTCGAGCGGCGCGCGCGTGCTGGTGGTGGCGGAATACGATCCTGTCGTGTGGGACGACCCGGCCTTTGCCGCGAAGCAGCGCGCCATGACCGGCGCGTTGCTCGCCTGCGCGAAAAAGCAGGGTCTCGAAACGCTCGACAGCTACGACGCCATGGCCAGGACGTCGAAGCCGCGCCAGCTCTACGTGCTGTGGCACATGAACGAGGCCTGCAACGCGCTGATCGCCCGCCTAGTCGCCGGCGCGCTCGGCCTCAAGACCGAGTGAGTCGCCGTCACATGCCTTCGCGGTAGTTCGGCGCCTCGCGCATGATCTCGACGTCGTGCACGTGGCTCTCGCGCAGGCCGGCGCCGGTGATGCGCAGGAACTGGCAGTTCTTCTGCATCTCGGCGATCGTGCCGTTGCCGGTGTAGCCCATGGCGGCGCGCAGGCCGCCGACCAGCTGGTGGATGATGTTGCCGACCGGCCCCTTGTAGGGCACGCGGCCCTCGATGCCTTCGGGCACCAGCTTCAGGGTGCTCTGCACTTCGGCCTGGAAGTAGCGGTCGGCCGAACCGCGGGCCATGGCGCCGATCGAGCCCATGCCGCGGTACGATTTGTAGGAGCGGCCCTGGTAGAGCAGCACTTCGCCCGGCGCCTCGTCGGTGCCGGCCAGCAGCGAGCCGATCATGGCGCAATCCGCGCCGGCCGCGATCGCCTTGGCGAGATCGCCGGAATACTTGATGCCGCCGTCGCCGATCGCCGGCACGCCCGCGGCGTGGCAGGCCTCGACCGCTTCCATGATCGCCGTGAGCTGCGGCACGCCGACGCCGGCCACCATGCGGGTGGTGCAGATCGAGCCCGGGCCGATACCGATCTTCACCGCGTCCGCACCGGCATCGATCAGCGCCTGCGCGCCCTCGCGCGTGGCGACGTTGCCGGCCATGATCTGGGTGTAGTTGCTGAGCTTCTTCACCCGCGTGACGGCCTCGAGGACGCCGCGCGAGTGGCCGTGCGCCGTGTCGACCACGATGACGTCGACATCGGCGTCGATCAGGAGCTGGGCGCGGCGCACGCCCTCCTCGCCGACACCGGTCGCGGCGGCGGCGCGCAGGCGGCCCTTCTCGTCCTTGCTGGCGCCGGGGAACTTGTTGGCCTTCTCGATGTCCTTGACCGTGATCAGGCCGATGCAGCGATAGGCATCGTCGACGCGTGGCATTGTCGGTGGCGAAGCGGACATCGCGGTTGGTGAGAATGCCGACGAGCTTGCCGCTGCCGCGCTCAACCACCGGTATGCCCGAGATCTGGTGGGTCGCCATGAGGCCGAGCGCGTCGGCCAGCGTCTGGTCGGGATGGATGGTGACCGGATTGACCACCATGCCCGACTCGAACTTCTTGACCTTGCGGACCTCGTTGGCCTGCGCCTCGGCATCGAAATTCTTGTGGATGACGCCGATGCCGCCGGCCTGGGCCATGGCGATGGCCATGGGCGCCTCGGTCACCGTGTCCATCGCCGCCGACATCAGCGGAATGCCGAGTTCGATGGTGCGCGTCAGTCTCGTGCGCAGGTCAGTCTGGTTGGGCAGGACGGAAGAAGCGGCAGGTCTCAGGAGTACGTCGTCGAACGTAAGAGCTTCCTGAATCTGCATGCCAACCTCCGCGAGAGGTGAAAAAAAAGCGGCCCCTCAAACAGTCCGTACGGGGTCGCTGGGTTGGCGCGTCCTTATACACGATACTGCGGACAAGCCAAGCACGGCCAGGCAATGGCTTGTGCACAGGGCCCGGACAACGGCGCGACAGTCGTATTGCAGAATTCCGGCCCGTATTGACGCAAGATTGCGCATGCGTGCACCTGCGGGAAATAGAAGTGCGCGGGAAACACGAGCGCTCGGCCGGCCTGGTCGCATTTTCTGCCCCCGGCGCCCGCAACATATTATAGTCGCGACGGCGACGAATTTATTGCAGAAATGGCCGCCTTACAGGTTTCCCGGCAGCTCAGCGTCTATGTCGTCTCTCTTCATCAAGACACGTTCCCGTCGATCGGCCCTCGAGAAACTCGGGGCGCCGGCAAAGACCATCGCGATGCTCGCTGGCGTGCTGTTGATTTGCGCCGGCCTGATCGAAGTCTTCACCCGTCAGGTGATCGACGACGGCCTGCTCTACGAACTCGAGATGTGGAAGTACGCGCGCAACGTGAAGGTCCGCGACCTCCAGCCCGACCTCGGCCACCGCCATCACGCCAATCGCGATGCCAGGCTCATGGGCACCGACGTGCGGACCAACGCCATGGGCTTCCGCGGTCCGGAGATCGCCGCCAAGGCCCAGGACGGCGTCGCCCGCATCGCCTTTGTCGGCGACTCGATCACGCTCGGCTGGGGCGTGGCGGAACAGGAGACTTTCTCGCACAAGGTCGTGGCCGACCTCAGTCGCCGCGGCCGAAAGGTCGACGGCTTCAATCTGGGCGTCGGCAATTTCAACACGACCCAGGAACTCGCGCTGTTCCTGAAGGCCGGCGCGAGCATGCGGCCCGACATCATCGTGCTGTCCTATTTCATCAACGACGCCGAGCCGATGCCCCAATACCCGCGCGAGAGCTGGCTCATGCTGAATTCGGCTGCCTGGGTCGTGCTGTCGTACCGCGTCGACTCGCTGCTGCGTCAGTTCGGCGGCCTGCCGGACTGGAAGAAATACTACCGCGACCTCTATGCCGCCGACGCGGCCGGCTGGAAAAAGTCGGAGCAGGCCATCGGGCAGTTCGCGCAGGTGGCCCGCGACCTGGGTGCCGAGCTGATCGTGTTCAATATCCCGGAGCTGCGCGAGCTCAAGCCCTACCCGTTCCCCGACGTGACCGACAAGGTTCGCGCCGCCGTGGAGAGTCAGAAGGTCCGCTTCGTCGACCTGCTGCCCACGGTCGAGGCCCTCGACCCGTCGACCCTGTGGGTCACCGTGCCCGATCCGCATCCCAACGGCCGGGCGAACGACGCCTTCGCCCGCCAGATGACCAACGACATCCTGCCGCTGCTCGACCGGCTGTGCGCGGCACGGTCGAAAGGCTGCTAGTTCGGCTTGCAGTCGAACGTGATCCGCCGCGGCGGCGTCTTGAACGCGGGGTGACGGTCGGCCATGGCCGGCACCGGCTTCGGCCACGCGCCGCTCGCCAGCCGCTGTTCGACGATGGGAACGAGCTGAAGGAAAACGATCCAGGCCCGCAACCTCACCCCTTGCGGTGTGTTGTGCACCGCGTCGCTGAACAGCTCAGGGTCGTGCGGCATGTGGCCCGCCACGTCGATGAAGGGCAGGCCGTGCGCCGCTGCATACTTCTTGAAGACCCGGTTCTCGAAATTCGTGAGCCGCTCGAGGTCGCGGTATCGATAGGGGGCATAGGTGACGTTCAGGCCCTCGATGATGGGCTTGTGACGGCCGGCATTCAGCACCAGCCCGTCCTTGGCCATCCAGTGGAACGAGGCCACCGCGAGTTCGCCATCGACCTTGGCCAGATCGGCGCGGATGGAATCGAGGTCGCCCATGATGGTGTTGAGATTGACCGGCAGATCGCCGCGCCGGAGGTCGGGATCGAATTCGTCCAGACCTTCCGGCCAGCTGATCTCGTAGGCTGGTTTCGGCCATTCGGGGATGTCCACGAAACCTTCGGCCCGGCGTGCCAGCGCCGAATGGTCTGCGAGATCACGCAGCCAGCCGGCCAGGACGCCGCCTGGTCGCGGCACGGCTTTCGGCACGTCCTTGACGACCGTCGACAGTTCCAGCTGATTGCCGCCCTCGTAGTAGACGACGAGGTCGGGTCTCAGTGCCGCGACCTCGTGGCGGACGACCGCAGCAATATCTCGCGAACCGATACTCTCGCGCCCGGCATTGAGCACCTCGACTCCTTTGGCCTTGAGCGCCGTCTGTAACCTTCCCGCAAACGTTTCCTCCCAAGGCACGCCCACCCCTTCCGTGAAGGAATCCCCGATCAGCAGAATGCGGGGCCGGTCGCCCACCGGCGGAATCGTCCTTCTTCCCCCGTCCCTCAAGCCAAGGGAGTTGCTGATCTCCTGGAAATGCATGGGCCCGAAACTGTCCTGCCAGACGAAATCCCTTCGCAGCCCGTGATGAAAGACAGGATCCCGCACCCGGCCACTACTTATGGAGACCATCCGAAAAGAGCGGACCATCCTGGCTACCGCAAAATCAATCCCGAGGACCAAAACAACAACCAAAAAAACCATCAGCCATAAAAAAAAGGAGGGGGAATTGCGGCCCGCAGGGTTCACAGTTCCCATGATGCTCGGGTGGTTTTTTTTTGCGAATCAGTTCTGCTTTCAGGGCGAGCGACTTGATCCGATCCGTGGACAAACGCTTCCTCGCCAAAACCCGCCCCACGGGACTCCCTTACGGGTTCGACCTTTCATCCGTCCCCCGCTAGGATCATGGAATGGATCAGATCCGGCGAGTTCTCGCCTTCGGCATTCCGTTTCTATGGCCCTATCGCGCGCGCTTTTTGG
>RGPT01000142.1 GCA_010032545.1 Alphaproteobacteria bacterium | reverse complement strand
TTGGCGATGCGCGCGATCTCGTCGGCATCGGCGTGCGTGGCATGAACCAGGCACCAGTGCGCATCGACGTCGACAGTGTCGAGCAGCAGATCGACCGGACGCCGCGCGTGGGCGGCCAGGCAGTCGTCGACCTCGCGTGTCTGCTCGCTCACATGGATATGCGCCGGCCGGCCGCGCCAGGTGGCGGCGGCCCAGGCGAGATCGCCGAGCGTCACGGCGCGCAACGAGTGCGGGGCGATGCCGATGGTGCCGCCGGGGACGCGGGTCTCCATCAGCCGGGCATAGGAGTCGCGGTCGTTGAGAAAGCGGCGCTGGCCTTCGCTCGGCGGCTGTCCCAGAAATCCACTCTGGCGATAAAACACCGGCAGCAGGGTGAGGCCGATGCCGGCGGTGTCGGCGGCGGCCACGATGCGCTCCGACATCTCGGCGACATTGTCGTAGGGCCGGCCGTCCGGTTGATGATGGAGATAGTGGAACTCCGCCACCCAGGTGAAGCCCGCCTCGAGCATTTCCATATAGGCGAAGGCCGCGATCGCCTCGAGATCGTCGGGCGTCAGCCGCTCGACGAAGCGGTACATCGTCTCGCGCCAGGTCCAGAAGGAATCCGTCGTGCCGCCGGCCCGTCCGCGATGTTCGGTGAGGCCGGCCATGGCACGCTGGAAGGCATGGCTGTGCAGGTTGGGCAGGCCTGGGACCGCCACGCCCGCGACGCGGTCGGCGGTCGTGTCGCCGGCAGCGGGCTCGATGCCCGCGATGACGCCATGGTCGATGTAGACGACGACGTCGCGCCGCCAGCCGTCCGGGGTGAGCGCCGTTTCGAGGTGCAATTTACTCGCCATGCGATGGCTTGTACGGTATCGGCCAGCACGTGTTGAGGGGGATTTCATGAAGTTCATTGCATTGGCCGCGGCTGCGGTCTTCGTTGCGGGGGCCGCGCAGGCCCAGCAGCTGGCGCCCAGCCCGACGCTCGACGCCATCAAGGCGCGTGGCCACATCGAATGCGGCGTCCATCTCGGCCTGCCGGGCTTTTCCTTCGCCAACGACAAGGGCGAATGGAGCGGCCTCGACGTCGACTACTGCAAGGCGCTGGCGGCCGCCGTGCTGGGCGACGCCACCAAGGTGAAGTTCACGCCGACCTCGGTGCAGCAGCGCTGGGCGGTGCTCCAGTCGGGTCAGGTCGACCTGCTGTCGCGCAACACCACCATCACCTTTTCGCGCAACGCCACGCTCGGCGTGAACTTCCAGGGCATCAATTTCTACGAGGGCCAGACCTTCGTGGTGCGGACCAAAGCCAAGGTCGCGGGCGTAAAGGACCTGGCCGACGCCACCATCTGCGTCGCCGCAGGCTCCACCGAGGAGAAGATGGCGGCCGACTGGTTCCGCGAGCGCAACCTCAAGGTCACCATCATCAACTTCCAGAAGAACGACGATGCCATTTCGGCCTACGACCAGGGCCGCTGCGACGCCTATACGGCGGGCGTGGGCGCGCTGGCCGGCCAGCGCATAAAATTCAAGGACCCGGCCGAGCACCAGATCCTGACCGAGATCATCTCCAACGATCCGCAGGGACCGGTGACGCGCTGGGGCGACGAGCGCTGGCAGCTGGTCGTGCGCTGGGTGTTGAATGCCCAGATCGCGGCCGAGGCGCTGGGCGTCACGTCCAAGAACGTCGACGAGATGAAGGCCAAGTCGACCAACGCCGAAGTTCGTCGCCTGCTCGGTGTCGACGGCAAGTTCGGCGCCATGATGGGCCTGTCGGACGACTGGGCCTTCAACCTCGTCAAGCAGGTGGGCAACTACGGCGAGAGCTACGAGCGCACCGTCGGCATGGGCTCGCCGCTGAAGCTCCAGCGCGGCGCCAACGCGCTGTGGACCAAAGGCGGCCTCTTGTTCACGCCGCCGTTCCAGTGATCCCTGGGGGCGCGCCACTCCCGTGGCGCGTCTTCTCATGATCAATGATCGCGCCACGGGAGCGGTGCGCCCCCGGTAATGAACGCACTTCTTCTCAGGTTCCGCGACCGCAAGGTTCGCGACATCTTCTGGCAGGTGCTGGCCTCGGTGGTACTCGTCGCCATCGTCGTGTTCTTCGTGCGCAATGCCTCGGAGAACATGGTCAAGGCCGGCATCGCCTCGGGCTTCGATTTCCTGTGGCGCGACTCCGGCATCGAAGTGCCGTTCAATCTCACCGGCTACAAGCCGAGCGACACGATCTGGGCGCTGCTGTGGACCGGCATCGTCAACACGCTGCTGGTGTCGGTGGCGTCGGTGTTCCTGGCCACCGTGGTGGGCTTCACCGTCGGGTTGATGCGGCTGTCGCGCAACTGGCTGCTCTCGAGCCTGGCCGCGGTCTACATCGAGTTCGTGCGCAACATCCCGCTGCTGTTCTTCGTGCTGTTCTGGTACTTCGGCGTGCTGGCGGCCCTGCCGCTGCCCAAGGAGAGCTTCGAATTCCTGGGCGTCGTCTTCCTCAACCGCCGCGGCCTCTCGATCCCCACGCCCAACGACGTCTCGGGCTTCCACCTGGCGCTGCTGGCGATCGTCGTCCTGGTCGTCGCGCAGATCCTCCTGGCGCGTTGGGCGAGGGCGCGGCAGGCGCGGACCGGCCGGGACTTTCCGGTGTGGGCGGCGGGCTTCGTGCTGTGCGGCGCGCTGCCACTGGCACTCTTCGTCTGGGCGGCTTGATCAGGTTGAGATACTGGCTGGTGATCATCCCGCCGATCACCAGCCAGTATCTCAACCTGATCAAGAATTCCTCGTTTGGCGCGGCCATCGCCTACCCCGAGATCGTGGCGGTGTTCATGGGTTCGGCGCTGGTTGCCACCGGCCAGGCGATCGAGATCATCGCCATTACGCTCGGCATCTATCTCACGATCGGGCTTGCCGTGTCGGTCTTCATGAACTGGTACAACGCGCGCCACAAACTGGTGGCGCGATGAAGACCGCGGCACCTCCGCTGCCCGGCTGGCTCGCGGTCGTGCGGCAGCGCCTGTTCGCGACCTGGCTCGACACCGTGGTGTCGCTGCTCTGTCTCTATGTCGTGTGGCGCATATCTGTGCCGCTGGTCGACTGGCTATTGATCGAAGCCAACTGGAAGGGCGCATCGCGCGAGGATTGCACCAGCCGGGGGGCCTGCTGGGTCTTCATCCGTGCCCGCTTCGCCCAGTTCATGTACGGCCAGTATCCCGTGCCCGAACGCTGGCGCGTCGACCTCCTGGGCCTGCTGGCCGTGTTCGCCGGCGCCATCCTGTCGTGGCGCGGCCTGCCGCGGCGCAAGGAACTGACGATCGCGGTGGCGACCATTCTGCCGCCGCTCGGCATCTGGCTGCTGTATGGCGGCCTCGGGCTGAAGATCGTCGAGACCCGCGAATGGGGCGGGCTGATGCTCACCCTGTTCCTCGCGATCTATGCCGGGCTGATCGCCGTGCCGCTCGGCATCCTGCTTGCCCTCGGCCGCCGTTCGCGCCTGCCGCTCATCCGCTTCGCGTCGATCGTGTTCATCGAATTCTGGAGAGGAGTTCCGATCATCACCGTGATCTTCCTCGCCTCGCTGCTGCTGCCGCTGATCATGCCGACCGGCTTCAACGTCGACCGGCTCGCGCGCGCGGTGATCGGACTCGCCTTCGTGATTGCAGCCTACATGGCCGAGGCGGTGCGCGGCGGCCTGCAGGCGGTGCCCGATGGCCAGACCGAGGCCGCCCAGGCGCTGGGGCTGGGTTACTGGCGCATCATGCGGCTGATCGTACTGCCGCAGGCGCTGCGCATCTCGTTGCCGGCCATGACCAACGAATTCATCGCCCTGTTCAAGAACACGACACTGGTGTTGATCGTGTCGATCTTCGACCTTTTGGGGATCGCGCAGGCAGCCCTGGCGGATCCCGCCTGGGTCGGCATGAACATGGAAGCCTATGTCTTTGCCGGCGCCATCTACTGGTTCGCCTGCTTCGGCCTGTCGCAGTGGAGCCGCTCGCGCGAGAAGCGGCTGCAGGCGGCCCATGGGCGATAAGGGCGGACGCCGATACGTCAGCGGCAGATGAACGCCTTGAAGGTGATGATATCGCACGGCGAGCCGGTGCGCTCGCAATAGGCCGCGAACTCTTCCGGCGTGACCGGCACCATCTGGATGGTGTGTCGCCGCGCCCGCCACTCCGCCATCCGGGCCGCTTCCTTCAGGTGCCAGTCGGCATAGGAGGCGGCGGGGTAGTGCTTCACGAGTTTCTGGAGCTTTTCGTGGTCGGTCGCGCTCACCTTGGCGAAGTATTGTACGGCCATGCCGATGTATCCTCGATGTTGGAGCCGCTTTTACCCGCCCCAGGAGGCTTTCTGCAATGCGCATTCCCGCCCTGCTCGTGGCCCTGCTGGTGGGGGCAGCGTCCCTGCCGGCACGCGCCGAGACGGTGGCCGGCATCGAGTCGGCGTGGCGCGACTGGATGGCCAGGTCCGGTCGCACGACCGGCGGCCTCGCGGTGATGCATCAGGGCAGGCTCGTGCATCAGGCGGCGATGGGTGCCGAGGCGGCGGGCAACGCCGTGCCGCTCGCCAGCCTGTCCAAGGCCGTGACCGGCGTCTGCGTCGCGGGCCTGGTCGACCGTGGCCGGCTCGCCTTCGACACGCCACTGTCGCAGGCGCTGGCCCGAACCTTCGCGCGTCTCGGCGCGCCGGCCGATCCCCGGATGCAAGGCGTCACGATCGGCCAGCTGCTGGTCCATCGCGCGGGTTTCGACCGCGCCGATGGCGGCGATCCGGTGACCGGTCGCCTGGCCACTTATCTGCGGACCGCCACCGCGACCAGGCCCTCGTTCGACGAGCAGATGAAATGGGTGCTGCGCGGCCGCCTGCCGTTGGCGCCCGGCGAGCGCTTTGCCTACACCAACGCCACCTACCTGATGCTGGGCGCCGTGATCGAGGAGGCGAGCGGACAGGACTACGAGAGCTTCTGCCGAAACACGACGCTGGCGCCGCTCGGAGTCCGCGGCGCGGCGCTCGATCCGGCGTGGCGCATCCTCGCAAGTTACGGCGGCTGGCGCATGCCGCTCGGCGACTATGGCCGCTTCTACCAGGCCTTCGCGGCCGGCAGCGCCGCAATCGGCCCGGCGGCGCGGCGCTGGATGATGTCACCGGAGGGCAAGCAGATCGGCGGCGGCGCCCATTACGGCCTCGGCACGATGGTGCGACCGACGCCCGGCGGCGGCAACTTCTGGCACTGGGGAAGCTGGACCTACGCATTGGACAACGCCTTCGACGGGCACCTCAACATTTCCTACGCCACCTTCGCGGTGCGTTTGGGCGCCCTCGACGTCAACATGGCGGTCTACATGACGCCGTCGCGGGGCGACGCGGATGCCACGCGCATCGATCTCGACAATGCGCTGGGCGCCGCCGCCCGCGCGGTCACGCGCTGGCCCTAGCGCTTGCAGTCGACGAGCACGGTGAAGCCGCGCGCTTTCTCGCCGATGTCGGCGACGCTGAGGTCGCGGCCACCCGGGGAGGTCTCGACGGAGATGCCGGCGGCCGCGAGGAAAGTGCGGGCCACGTCGGCCTTGAGCGCGAAGTTCACGTTCTGCGGCAGGGTCCCGGTCCGGCGCGCAAATCGCCCGCCGAGCGATGCCGTCACGACGCCGACGACGTTGGCGCTGGTGTCGAGCAGCGGGCCGCCGCTGTTGCCGGGCTGCACGGGCGCCGAGATCTGATAGTAGCGCGAATCGTCGCCGAGGCCGGAAAGCGCGCTGATGCTGCCGTTGGTCACTGTCCCGCCCGACGCCAGCATGCCCGTCAGCGGAAAGCCGTAGGCCACCACGTTCTCGCCGGCGCGCGCCACGCGCGCCGGCTGGAAGGCCGCCACCGACGGCGATGGCTCGGTCACGAGGACCGCGAGGTCGTTGGCTTCGTCCACCTTGACGAGGCTTGCCGGGATCGGCACGCCGCCCTGGCGTGTCACCGTGATTGCCGCGCACTTGCCGGCGACATGGGCGTTGGTGAGCACGTTGCCCTGCCGGTTGATGTAGAAGCCGGTGCCCGTGCCGCCACGGCCGGGCGCGGTGGCGCCCGGCGCCGTCGCGGTGCCTGGGCGCGTGGGGTTCAAGCCGAGGTACAGGTTGCTCTGTTCTCGGCTCATCCCGTAGGTGAAGGCCACGGGGCGGCCGTTGCTGGAGATTCCCTTTCCGTAGCCGCTGACCGACGACAGGCCGGTGAACCGGATGGTGGCCTGCTGGCCGTCGGTGCAGGCGATGATGCCGTGACCCTCGAGAACGCCAGGATAGTAGGCGAAGTCGCCCTTGCAACGATTGCCCTGGGAGTTCGCAAGCTCGATCGTGCCGCTGCGGCTCACATAGCCGGTCGCCGTGCCGGTGTAGAGGTCGTCCTCGTCGCCAACGACGCCGAAGACATTCGCGGTCGCGCAGCCGGCGACAGTGAGCGTGACGACCAGGATCAAGGGCAGGCGAAGCATGGCATTCTCCCTGAGACGGGAAAATACCTTAAGATGTATTACTTATTAGTATGCAAATCTAAAGTTGTAATTTGGACAATGGCCTTGAACGCGAGGTCTTGGGGAGGGATGCTGCCGGCAGGATAGCCCAAGGGGAGAGAGCCGGATGTTCACGATGGTCAAGACGATGGGATTGTCGGTGCTCGCGCGCCAGGAGCTGGTGCCGGGCGTCGCGTCCTTCCTGATCGCGGAGTTTTTCTTCAAGTTCAAGAGCTTCGCGCTCGAGTGCCTGGCCTTCCTCGTGACCTGGGTCGTGCTCGGCTACCTCTGGTCGCTGATCGTCGGCAAGCCGGCGGAGTGAAACCGGGGGCACGTCCCGTCAATAGGGCGTGCCATCCTTGCGGGTAAAGATGGTGCCGCCATCAGGGCCGGTCCCGTAGGAGAGATCCATGTCGGGATAGGCGACCGCATCGCCTGGCGTCCGGTCGCCCACCACCAGGAAGGTCGCGTCGCGGTCCGACAGGTTGAGGAAGCGGTGAGCGTTGCCGCCGCCGGCCGGATCGAAGGCGGGCAGCGTGGGCTCGGTCATGGACAGAGCCTAGCGTACCCGCACGGTGATCCGTGCGCGAACTCGCCTCATGCCGTCATGAATCAGGCTTCGAACTGGCGCAGTACCTCGCCCGGGCGCGCGGCGCGGTCGACGCAGAAGCCCTTTTCGTCCGCCGTCTTGGTGCCGTTGATCCACACGCCATGCAGGCCGACCGCCGAGGTGGTGAGCCGTGCGGCGCCCGAGGGCAGGTCGTGGGCGCGGCGCTTGGGCCCGCGCGCCACCGTCTTCGGATCGAACAGCATCAGGTCGGCGGCATAGCCTTCGCGCAGCAGGCCGCGGCCCTTCAGTCCGAACAGCCTGGCCGGCTGGCCGGTCAGGCGATGCACGGCCTGCGGCAGGTCGAGCACGCCGAGATCGCGGCTCCAGTGGCCCATCAGGTGAAGGCCGAAGCCCGCGTCGCAGAAGAAGGTGAGATGGGCGCCGGCATCGCTCAAGGAGATGTGGGTGTTGGGGTCGGCGAGAATTTTTCCGACGGCCTTCTCGTCGTTGTGCAGGAGCTGGGCCACGAACTGGGTGTCGAGATCCTCCGACAGCGCGAAGTCGAGGATGAAGTCGAGCGGCTCCTTGCCGGCGGCCGCGGCGAGCTGGGCCAGCGTGGCGCCTTCCAGCTTGCGGTTCTCGGGCTTGGCGGTCTCGACGATGAACAGCTTGTCCCATTCGCCGTTGAACACCAGCCGGCCGCGCGCCGCCTCGATCTCGCGCTTGACCGCACCGCGCCACGACGGGTCGCGATAGATTTTCTTCAGGGCCTCGTCGCCGTGTGCCGCCATGGCGGGCTTCCACGACTCCATGCTCTCGAAGAGGTAGGGGCTCTTGAAGGTGAAATCCATGCTGAGCGGACAGCAGGAGGTCTGCGCCACCAGCTGGCGCCCGCGCCCACGCGCCGCGTTCACCTGGTCGAGTGTCGTGAAGGCCGCCGTGGGATTGGTGTTGGAATGGAAGAGGGCGGCGATCACGACGGGGCGGCGCGCCTCGACGGCCAGCTCCTCCAGATAGGGAATGGAGGTCTTGGTGCCCTTGGTCAGCATGTAGACGCCACGGCCGCTGTCGCCCATGGCGCGGACCAGGGCGCGCAGCTCGCGATCGTCGGCCAGGCGCGACGGCATGGGCGTGCCGCCCTCGCCGTTGTGCGCCTCGGCAGTGGAGGAGGCAAAGCCCACGGCGCCGGCGGCCATGCCTTCGCGCACGAGAGCCACCATCCTGGCGATCTCGTCGTCGGTGGCGGTGCGTTCGGTGGCCTCCTCGCCCATCACCCAGGTGCGGACGGACGAGTGGCCGGAGAAGCAGGCGACGTTGGGGCCGACGCCCAGCCTCTGCAGCATGTCGAGATACTGCGGAAAACTCTCGAACTCCCAGCGGATGCCCGCACGCAAGGCGTCGAGCGACATGCCTTCGACGTGTGTGAGGTGGCGCATGGTGAGGTCGCGGTCGGCCGGCTTGCAGGGCGCGATGGTGAAGCCGCAGTTGCCCAGGATGGCGGTGGTGACGCCCAGCGCCGGCGAGGGATCGACGAACGGATCCCAGGTGATCTGCGCGTCGTAGTGGGTGTGACCGTCGATGATGCCCGGCGCCAGCGCCAGGCCATCGGCCTTCACCCCGGCCAGGCAAGTCCGGGTCGTGGTGCCCTATCCGGCGGGCGGCGGCACCGACCTGGTGGCGCGCCTGATCGTGCCGCGCCTGGCGGAACGCTGGAAACAGACGGTCATCATCGACAACAAGGGTGGTGCCAGCGGCATCCTGGGCAGCGAGATCGTCGCCAAGGCGGCGCCCGATGGCTACACGCTGCTGATCATGACCAGCGCCCACACCATCAATCCCTTCACCACCAAGACCCTGCCCTACGACACCGAACGCGATTTCACGCCGATCACGCCGCTGGTGGCCGGCGCCATCGCCCTGGTCGGCTCGCCCAAGGCAGGCTTCGACACGGCCGAGAAGTTCGTGACCGCGGCGCGGGCCAATCCGGGCAAGTACACCTTTGGCAGCACCGAGAACACGACGCGCATGGTGGGCGAGCTGTTCCGGCTGAAGAGCGGCCTGAAGATCGAGAACGTGGCCTACAAGGGGGCCGCGCCGATGATGCAGGAGCTGGCCGGCGGCCACATTCCGGTCGGCCTCACGTCGCCGCTGACGGTGATGTCGCACCACCGCGCGGGCACGTTGCGCATGCTGGCCGTGAGCAGCGGCCAGCGGCTGACGGCGCTGCCCGAGGTGCCGACCATGGCCGAGGTCGGTGCGCCCGGCGTCGACCAGTCGGCATGGTTCGCGCTGTTCGGGCCGGGCGGCCTGCCGCCCGCGCTGGCCCGGCGCATCCGCGACGACGTGGTGGCGGTGCTGGCCGAGCCCGAGACGCTGGCCAAGATCCGCGACCTCGCGAGCGATCCGGGCGGCGAGCCGCCGGACCAGTTCGCCCAACGCATCAAGAAGGAACTGGTGACCTGGCGCGAGATCGCCAAGGAAGCGGGCATCGAACCGGAGTGAGGCGTTTCGCCGAAGCGTCTTCCCAATGGCGCTTTGGTCGGTCCGGTGGGAACATATCCGACCATGCCGGTCGCCCGTCCCGATCCAGCTCCGCGGACCTACCCCCCGTCGGTCTCCCTGCATCGCAGGGCAGACGGCGGCCCGTCCGTGGCGGCCGGGACGGCGTCGATCGGCGATCTCGAAGCCTGGCTGCTGGCCGATGCGCTGGACATCGAAGACGTCCTGCCGTTCTTCGAGCAGCTGTGCTGGCGGCTGGTCGCGGCCGGCGTGCCGCTTGATCGCGCGAGCCTGCATGTCGGCACGCTGCACCCCCAGCTCTACGGTTTTGCCTGGAACTGGCACCGGACGGACGGCCTGTGCGACGAGGTCAGGGTGGCCGAAGCCGCGCTGGCGCACGATGCCTACCGGCGCAACCCGCTGTTCCAGGTGATCGACCGCGGCGAGGCGTTTCGCGGCAAGACGCAGGAGGCGGCAGAGCGCTACCCGCTGATGGCCGAGCTCGCCAAGCAGGGCTTCACCGACTACGCCGCGATTCCGTTGCGGGCGGGCAGTGCCTATCACAATGCCGCGACGGCGGCGACGAAGCGCGAGGGAGGCTTCTCCGAAGCGCAGTTCGCCGGCCTGATGCGGATCCTGCGGCTCGCGGCCCTGCACATCGAACGCCACATCGCGCTCCGGATCGCCGGCAACGTTCTCGATACCTATCTCGGCGCGGCCGCCGGCGGGCGGGTGCTGCGCGGCTCGATCAAGCGCGGCGCGGGCGAGCCGATCCGCGCCATCATCTGGGCGTCGGACCTGCGCGGCTTCACCGATCTTGCCGATCGCCTCGACGGCCCCGACATGATCGCGCTGCTGAACGGCTATTTCGAGTGCCTGGCCGGCGCCGTGCTGGCGCACGACGGCGAGGTGCTGAAATTCATCGGCGACGGGCTGCTCGCGGTGTTTCCGTATGCGGCGTTCGCCGACGAAAAGGCAGCGGCCGCGGCGGCGCTGGCGGCGGCGCAGGAGGCGCTGAAGGCGATCGATCGTCTCAATGCCGATCCGCAGGCCTTCGCAGCCATTGCCGGCTGGCGTCCCTTGCGCACCGGCATTGCGCTGCACGACGGCGAGGTGTTCTTCGGCAATGTCGGCGCGCCTGAACGACTCGATTTCACTGTCATCGGACGCGCCGTCAACGCCGCGAGCCGGGTGGAAGCCCTCAGCAAGTCGCTCGGCCGCAGCATCCTCGTCACCGGGC
>RGPT01000141.1 GCA_010032545.1 Alphaproteobacteria bacterium | reverse complement strand
CTGGTGCGCCGGTGCCAAGTGTCCGCCGCCTCCGTAGCGGAGGTCCTCTTGGCCCTCGAGCTGGAGGGCCGCCTTGAGAGGCACCGGGGAAACCGCGTATCTCTGATCTAAATCAGGGATTTAGCTCCGGGTCCTGATTTTTTACTGGAGCATGTTTCGCCGATGGACGTGCTGGTCGTCGAGTCCCCGGCCAAGGCTAAGACCATTGGGAAGTACCTCGGCCCCGGTTTTACCGTGCTGGCTTCCTATGGTCATGTGCGCGACTTGCCATCGAAGGATGGCTCGGTTCGCCCGGACGAGGATTTTGCCATGGACTGGGAAATCGATCCCCAGTCGCAGAAGCGCCTCGATGCCATCGCGCAGGCCATCACCAAAGGCGGCAGGCTCTATCTCGCCACCGACCCAGACCGCGAGGGCGAGGCGATCTCCTGGCACGTGAAGGAGATTCTCGGACGCAAGAAGGCGCTCGACGGTGTGGACGTCAAAAGAGTGACTTTCAATTCCATCACAAAGCAGTCGGTACTGGACGCCGTTGCCCATCCGCGCGAACTCGACCAGCCGCTGATCGACGCCTACATGGCGCGGCGCGCGCTCGACTATCTGGTGGGCTTCAACCTGTCGCCGGTGTTGTGGCGCAAGCTGCCTGGCAGCCGCTCGGCCGGCCGCGTGCAATCGGTGGCGCTGCGCCTGATCTGCGAGCGCGAAGCCGAGATCGAGGTCTTCAAGAGCCGCGAATATTGGACAGTCGACGCCATCTTCGGCACCGCCAAGAAGCAGGCCCTGAAGGCCCGCCTCACCCACCTCGACGGCCGCAAGCTCGACAAGTTCGACCTCGACAACGAGGAGCGCGCACAATCGGCCAGGCGCGAGATCGAGCGCCGCGCCTTTTCGGTGGCCTCGATCGACCGGCGCCAGGTGCGGCGCAATCCACCGCCGCCCTTCATCACCTCGACGCTGCAGCAGGAAGCCTCGCGCAAGCTGGGCGTGGGCGCCGCGACCGCCATGCGCATCGCCCAGCGCCTGTACGAAGGTGTCGACATCGGCGGCGAAACCGTTGGCCTCATCACCTATATGCGTACCGACGGCGTGCAGCTTGCCCCCGAGGCGATCGGCCAGACCCGGCGCCTGATCGAGACCAAGTACGGCCAGAACTACGTGCCGGCGAGTCCGCGCGTCTACACGTCCAAGGCCAAGAACGCCCAAGAGGCGCACGAGGCGATCCGCCCGACCGACCTCTTCCGCACCCCTCAGGATGTGGCCAGGTATTTGGACAAGGACCAGCTCGGACTCTACGAGCTGATCTGGAAGCGCACCGTCGCCAGCCAGATGGAAAGCGCCGTGCTCGACCAGGTCACGGTCGATATCGCAAGCGGCGACAAGAACGTGCAGCTGCGCGCCACCGGCTCGGTCATCAAGTTCAACGGCTTCCTCACGCTCTATGACGAAGGCCGCGACGAGAAGAGCGAGGATGAGGATGGCAACTCGATCCTGCCCGATGTTGCCGAGGCCGAGGCGTTGGAGCGCCGCGACGTAGTGCCGGAACAGCACTTCACCGAGCCGCCGCCGCGCTATTCCGAGGCGAGCCTGGTCAAGAAGCTCGAAGAGCTCGGTATCGGCCGGCCGTCGACCTACGCCAGCATCATCGAGGTCCTGCAGCGCCGCAACTACGTGCGCATTGACCGCAAGCGCTTCGTCCCCGAGGACCGCGGCCGCATCGTCACCGCCTTCTTGCAGAGTTATTTCCCGCGCTACGTCGAGTACGACTTCACCGCCCATCTGGAGGAAGAGCTCGACGACATCTCGGGAGGCAAGATCGACTGGCGCCAGGTGCTGCGCGAGTTTTGGAAAGCGTTCTCCGCCGCCGTTGGCGAGACCAAGGAACTGCGCGTCCGCGAAGTGCTCGACAAGATCGATTCAGAGCTCGGGCCTCACTTCTTTCCCGAAGCCAAGGACGGCAAGAACCCGCGCGACTGCCCGTCCTGTGGCGATGGTCGCCTCGGCCTGAAGCTCGGCAAGTTCGGTGCCTTCATCGGTTGCTCGAAGTATCCGGAGTGCCGCTTCACTCGCAAGCTGGGCATCGTCGATGCTGAGGCGGATGCGGCTTCCGGAGCAAATCTCGATGGCCCGAAGATCCTGGGCGATGACCCGGCCACAGGCAAGCAGGTCACCCTGCGCAAGGGACCCTATGGCCTCTACGTCCAGCTTGGCGAACCCGAAGGCAAGGAAAAGCCCAAGCGGCAGTCGCTGCTGAAAGACATGACCCCCGACGACGTGACGCTGGAAAAGGCGCTGGCGCTGCTGGCGCTGCCGCGCGAACTGGGGCCTCACCCCGAAGACAGCGAGATGATCCTGGCCGGCGTCGGCCGCTTCGGCCCCTACGTGAAGCACGGGCCGAAGTACAAATCGATTCCCGCCGACGAGAGTGTCCTCGAGATCGGCATGAACCGCGCCGTGGCGCTCCTGGCCGAGGCAAGGGTGCCGGGCCGCGGCCGCGCCGCCGTGAAGCCGCTGCGCGTCGTCGGCAATCATCCCAATGACGAGGCCCCGATCGAACTCTACGACGGCCGCTACGGCCACTACGTGAAGCACGGTGGTATCAACGCCACTGTGCCCAAGGACATCAAGCCGGAAGAGCTGACGCTCGACCACGCCGTGTCGTTGTTGGCCGAACGCGCCGCAAAGGGCGGCGGCAAGAAGCCGGCGCGGCCCAAGAAGGCGGCGGCCCCCAAGGCAAAGCCGAAGACCAAGACCAAGTATGATGCCGGCGGACGACGCAGCCCCCAAGGCCAAGCCCATCGCCAAGAAGAAGGCGGCGCCCAAGCGCAAGGCCAAGGTCGAGCCTCCGCCCCGCACTGGGACCGATGGCTAAGGGCAAGGTTCCGACCCGCGACGAACTGCTGGCCTTCATCCGCGAGAGCGCCACGCCGGTCGGCAAGCGTGAGATCGCCCGCGCCTACAACCTCAAGGGCGACCAGCGCATCGAGCTCAAGGAACTGCTGCGCGACCTGCGCGACAGGGGAGAGATCACGCCCGACCGCGCCAAGACCTTCCGCGATCCCGAGGCGCTTACCGACATCTCGGTCCTGGAAATCGTCCGGGTCGACAACGACGGCCATCTCATCGCCATCCCGCGCCGCCACGATGACGACAAGGACGGCCCCTCTCCACACATCGAGATCGACCCGCAGACGGCACCGCGCAGCGGCCCGGCGCCGGCCGTGGGCGACCGTGTGTTGGCCAGCCTCAAGCGCCGCGGCAAGACCGCCTACGAGGCCAAGATCATCCGTCGTCTGGGCAGCGGGCCGAAGAAGATCCTGGGTCTCTACGAGGAACCGCCCGGCCGCAGCGGCCTCGGGCTAGTGACGCCGACCGACCGCAAGCAACGCATGAGTTTCGACGTCCGGTCCGCCGACAAGAACGGCGCCATGCCGGGGGATATCGTCTGGATCGAGGCCACGGGCGGCACGCTCGCCCGCCGGGCACGCGTGCTCGAGCGCATCGGCCCAATGAGCGATCCCCGCACCGTCAGCCTGATCTCGATCGCCGCCAACGACATTCCAGTCGAATTCCCACCGGCGGCGCTGGAGGAAGCCGGGCGCGCCAAGGCGGCCCCGCTCGGCGACCGGCTCGACCTGCGGGCTACTCCGCTGGTCACAATCGACGGCGAGGATGCCCGCGATTTCGACGACGCGGTATTCGCTGAACCCGACCCGGATCACCCGGGCGGCTGGCGCCTCCTCGTCGCCATTGCCGACGTCGCCTGGTACGTGCGCCATGACAAGCCGCTCGATCGTGCCGCCTATCGCCGCGGCACATCGGTCTATTTCCCCGACCGTGTCGTGCCGATGCTGCCGGAGGCGCTCTCCAATCACTGGTGCTCTCTGGTACCGCATGAAGACCGCCCGGTGCTGGTCGCCGAGATGCGGATCGACGCCGAGGGCCACCTCAAGCAGCACCGCTTCCACCGCGCCATGATGCGCTCGGCCGCGCGCCTCACCTACAACCGCGTCCAGCACCGGGCGGTCTTCATGCTGGCGGCGGCACAGGCGCTGGAACAACGACGCGCCGCCTGCCTCTACCGTGTTCATGACCAGCCCGACCTCGCTAAGCTGGAAGCACTGCGCGAGTTCCTCGGAACGCTCGGGATCGCCGTGCCGACCGGGCAGCGACTGCGGCCGGCCGACCTCAACCGCGTGCTTCGCGAGGTGGCCGACAAGCCAGTGTCGCAGCTCGTCAGCCAGACGGTGCTGCGCAGCCAGAGTCAGGCGGTCTACAGCCCGGACAACCTCGGCCACTTCGGCCTGGCGCTGGCGCGCTATGCCCACTTCACCTCGCCGATCCGCCGCTACCCCGACCTGATCGTCCATCGCGCCCTGATCGCGGCCTATGGCCTGGGCGACGGCGGCCTCGCCGAGGCCGACCGCGGCCGCTTCGTCGAATTCGGCGAACACCTGTCGATGTGCGAGCGCCGCGCGGTGGCCGCCGAGCGCGGCGCCATGGACCGCTATGTCGTTGCCTTCATGGCGGCGCATGTAGGTGCCACCTTCGCCGGCCGAATCACCAGCGTCACCCGCTTCGGCCTGTTCGCCGCCCTCGACGACACAGGGGCGGATGGCCTGATACCCATCCGCTCGCTGGGCCAGGAATTCTTCCGTCACGACGAAGGTCGCCAACTCCTGATCGGCGAACGCACGGGCGAGACCTTCGGCCTGGGCGACCGGGTGATGCTGAAGCTGGTCGAAGCAGACGCCGCCACCGCGGGGTTGCTGTTCGAGATCACCGACGTGATAGAGCGCGTCGAGCGCCACGCCCTGCCGCGTGGCCAAGGCGGATCGCCTGCCGATTCGCGGCGGGGACAGCCGCGGCGTCCGGTCGCGCATCGAGGGCCCCCTCGGGACAAACGGTCACGCCGACGAAAGTGAGCGGAGCGCCCATCTTCGATGCATGAGCGACGAGGAATACGCCCCCGTGGATTTCTGGACCGCACTGCTTCGCGGCTGGTCCGGTCGATGCCCGCGCTGCGGCCAGGGTGCCCTGTTCGCCCGCTTTCTGAAGATGCAGAGCCATTGTCCGAGCTGCAATCAGGCGCTTGAGCCGTATCGCGCCGACGACGCGCCAGCCTATTTCACCATTTTCGCCGTCGGTCACATTGTCGTGCCCCTGGTACTGGTCGTCGAGCGCTGGGGCCATGAACCACCGCTTTGGTTTCACGCCCTGCTGTGGCTTCCTTTGTCAGTGATATTGGCGCTTTACCTGCTTCCGCACATCAAGGGGGCGGTCATCGCGTTGCTTTGGACCCACCGGATCTCGGCACACAGCCCCTCCTCGCCTGGCGGTCTCGACAACTCGCCTTGAGCCGTGGCCTGCCGCTGGTGGCCTGTGCTACCGTGCGGGCCATTGGGTATGACCGTCTCGTTGACCTCCCTCTTCCGTTTTGCGCAGGCGCGCGTGGCTGCCAGTCTGCTCGTTGGGGCACTGGTCGCCTCTTGCGCGACGTCGACCGAAACGCCGCAAGCGCAGGGGCGCGGCCCATCTGTTGCGGCAGACGTCAATATCGAGCGGGTTGTCCTGCAGGCCTACCGGGCCATCGGCGACCGCCATCTCTTCGAACCCAACTTCCGCACACTGTCGGCCGAAACCTACCGTGGCTTCGCCAGTGCTGACCCGGCCCTCAGTCTGGAGACCTCCGATACGAGCTTCACGGTCAAGCGCGACGGCCGCGAAGTGATGACCAGGCCCACGCCTGCCAACACGTCCGATGGCCGCGCCTGGGGCGGCATGCTGGCCGAATTGCTCGCCGGCTCCATCGACTCCTCGACCACCCTCCAGGAAAGCGACCGTCAGACGCTCGTTCGCAAGACGATGGCCGCCACCACCAAGCAGCTCGACCGCAACAGCCGCTACGCCGACCCCGAGGAGGCCCGAGACAACCGATTCCAGCGCGACGGCGGCGGCGGCGTCGGCATCACCATCGAGCGCACCGAAGACAAGAAGGTCATGATCCGTGCGCTCCAGGACGGTTCTCCCGCGGGCAAGGCAGGACTGCTGGCAGGCGACCAGATCCTCGCCATCGACGGCAAACCCATGGTCGACAGCCCGCTGGCCGATGTCGTGGCCCATCTGCGGGGCTCGGTCGGCACACCAGTCGTGCTGACCGTCCTGCGCCCGTCGCAGGGGCGCGAACTCACCGTCGGCATGAAGCGCAGCCGCATCATCCCGACCACGGTCGTCTACGAGCGCCGAGGCGACATCGCCCTGATCGCGCTGAGCGGATTCAACACGGCCACGACCGACAACCTGCGTACGGCCATCGAGAAGGCGCGCGCCGAGATAGGCAGCGATTTCGCAGGCCTCATCATCGACATGCGCGGCAACCGCGGCGGCCTGCTCGACCAAGCGCAGGCCGTGGCTGAGCTGTTTATCGGCGACGGCACCATCTTCTCGACCCAGGGACGACATCCCGATAGCCGCCGAACCTACAAGAGCGCCGCCGCGCGCAAGATTGCCGACCTGCCGATCGTGGTGCTGATAAACGGCGGCTCGGCATCTGCCGCCGAAATTGTCGCGGCGGCCCTGCAGGATCGCGGCCGTGCCGTTGTGGTCGGCACGACAAGTTACGGCAAGGGTACCGTCCAGACCGTCGTGCGCCTGCCCAACGAGGGCGAGCTCATTCTGACCTGGTCGCGCCTGCAAGCGCCATCGGGCTACACTTGGAACGAACTCGGCGTCCTGCCCAGCATCTGCACCGCCAAAGCAGGCGACGCGAGCCAGATCGGCGCCTCGGTTGACGCCAGCCAGGGCTCTCTGATCCGCTGGCATGCGCTGCGCAACCCGACCCAGCAGGAGATTGCAGACCTGCGCAAGATCTGCCCGCCCGGAGACAAGTCGCCGGAGCGCGACATCGAGATCGCCACGCAGATCCTTCGCGACCGCGCCCTCTATGCACACGCCGTGCAGATGGGAACCCACCAAGCCGCCCGCTAGACCGGCCGCGATCGGCGAAGCGAGCGGCGGAAGTGGACCGCTGCGTGCCTTGCCTGAATGGGGTTTGTTGGTTCCCTATCGGTGTGCCGTATAAGCACTCAAGCCGTTGATCTTGAAACGAAATCGCCGCGACCGCTGCCACGCAATCGACGAGTGTCCCTCGCTAGCTGCGTGTGCCGTACGGTTGGCTTGGAATGGACCATCCATCGACCATTTCGGGACCACGAACCGGCGCTTGACACTGCGCCCGCCCCGACTAATTTGCCGCCTCTATAGGAATTCGCCCTTCCGGGCATAAGGACAAGACCATGGCCAAGCCGACCTCGATCCTGATCAAGATGATCTCCAGCGCCGACACCGGCTTCTTCTACGTCACCAAGAAGAACCCGCGCACCAAGACCGAGAAGCTCGAACTCAAGAAGTACGACCCGGTCGCCCGCAAGCACGTCGTCTTCAAGGAATCCAAGATCAAGTAAGGCGCCCGCCGACTGCCGCCGAAGCCGCCCTCTCGGGCGGCTTTTTCGTGGGCCAATTTGCAGCTAGGCTCCGCCGCATCCAACAAGCGGAGGAAATGAAATGAGCGCCCAGCTTTCGCGCGACGACTGGAAGACCCGGGTCGGCGCTCTTGCATACCGCAACCAGGCTTTCATCGGCGGCAAGTTCGTCCCCTCCGTCTCCGGCAAGACCTTCGATTGCGTCAACCCGGCGACTGGCCAGGTCCTGACCAAGGTCGCGGCCTGCGACACCGCCGACGTCGATGCCGCGGTCAAGGCCGCCCGCGCCGCCTTCGAGAAAGGTACCTGGGCCAACATGCCGCCGGCCAACCGCAAGCGCATCATGCTGAAGCTTGCCGAGTTGATGATGAAGAACCGCGAGGAGCTGGCGCTGCTCGAGACGCTCGACATGGGCAAGCCGATCGCGTTTTCGACCACGGTCGACGTCCCGGGCTCGGCCAACACCGTGCAGTGGTTTGGCGAAGCAATCGACAAGATCTACGACGAGATCGCGCCGACGCCGGGCAATGTCGTCGCCATGATCACGCGCGAGGCCTCGGGCGTCGTGGCCTGCGTTGTGCCGTGGAACTTCCCGCTGCTGATGGCCTGCTGGAAGATCTCGCCGGCGCTGGCTGCCGGCAACTCGGTGATCCTGAAGCCCGCCGAGCAGTCTCCCCTCACCGCCATTCGTCTCGCCGAACTGGCGGCGGAAGCCGGCATCCCCGAGGGTGTGTTCAACGTCCTGCCGGGCTTTGGCGAGACTGCGGGCCAAGCGCTCGGGCGTCACATGGACGTGGACGTGCTGGCCTTCACCGGCTCGACCGAGGTCGGCAAGTACTTCCTGCGCTACTCCGGCGAATCCAACATGAAGCAGGTCTGGCTCGAGTGCGGCGGCAAGTCGCCCAACATCGTGCTGGCCGACGCGCCCAACCTCGACATCGCGGCCCGCCGGACCGCCTTCGGCATCTGGTTCAACCAGGGCGAAGTCTGCACCGCGGGCTCGCGCCTGATCGTCGAAGACTCGATCAAGGACTCCTTCCTCGCCAAGGTGATGGCGATCGGCCAGAAGATGATGCCGGGCGACCCGCTCGACCCCAAGACGCAGATGGGCGCCATGGTCGACGAGACCCAGACCAAGCGCGTCATGGGCTACATCGATGCCGGCCAGAAGGAAGGCGCCAAGCTCGCTATGGGCGGCAAACAGGTCCACATCGACAACGCCGGCTCCTTCATCGAGCCCACCGTGTTCGACAATGTCGACAACAAGATGAAGATCGCCCAGGAGGAGATCTTCGGTCCGGTGCTCTCCGTGATCCCGGTTAAGGACGCCGAGCAAGCGCTGACGGTCGCCAACGACACCATTTATGGCCTCGCCTCGGCGATCTTCACCGCGGACATCAACAAGGCCTTCAAGTTCGCCAAGGGCCTGCGCACCGGCTCGGTGTGGGTCAACACCTACGACGGTGGCGACATCACCACGCCGTTCGGCGGCTACAAGCAATCGGGCAACGGCCGGGACAAGTCGCTGCATGCCTTCGACAAGTTCACCCAGATCAAGACGACCTGGATCCAGGTCGGCTGAAGTCAGAGAATCGCCCAGGAATCCCTCTCAGGATACCTGGGCGAGTTTCAGCTCTTCGCACGCCGGAGAGCCAATAACGGCAGGCTTTTCGCCCGCTCACAGGGCCCACCTGAATGGGCCAAATGTTGTGCCCCGAGTTGTGCCCGACTCCGGGCCAAGCCTTATTTGGCAGCCTTAGTCGCGTCTTGCTTCTTCTTCGGTCGCCCAGGCCCCTGCGCGCGCTGTGCCCAGCGCGTCGTTAAGTGTCTGATCCGACGTCGTTATCAGGCGTGCGGTTGAGACGGCGTCGCTCTTGGGACTTGTCCACCGCTCTGGAGCCGCGGCGGCTGCACCCGGGGCGCAGGGCCTGTCCCGCGAGCGTGCCGCGAGGGGTCGTGCCGATATGGAAATGGCCGACGCGGTTCTCGCGTCAACCTATCGAAATCATTAGCAACAATATGCTAAAATTGCAACTTACAAGCTGGGAATTTCGTCGACCGTCGTCACCGCCGCATATTCGCCCTGGAGCAGCGCCAGCCGTAAGCTGATGCACGTCCTCGGCCGACCACAGCCGCCCGGTAAGGTCTCGCTTGGCGCACGACCAGCAGGCATCGGCCGGTAGGCGGAACGAGAAACCGAAATTTGCCCCTACCCGCACGGTTGCCTCGACCGAGTTGGCCAGCAGCACGCCGCAGATCACCAGCTTTGCCCGGCCCATCGCCTCGAGACGCTGGGTAAGGTCGGTGCCGATGAAGGCGCTGTGCACCTTCTTGGCGATTGCGATTTCGCCGGGCAGCGGCGCGGTGAGCGGCAGAAAGTCGTTGCCCTCCTCGCCCGGCCTAAACGGCGACTCCGGTCCGGTGCCGTCATGCTTCACATGGATGATCGGCCCGCCGCGCGCGCGCCAAGCCACCAGCAACCGCGCTCTGTTCCGCGTCCGGGTTGTTACGGCGCCCCCACTTGGGATGCTCCATCGCTTTCTGCTGGTCGCTGAGAATCAAAACGTCGTCAGCCATGCATTCTCGCATATTGCGCCGCCCCCGGGATGGTAGTCGACTTCCTCCAAGGATCACAAAACCCAGGAGGAAACGATGCAGTTCGGATATTTTACGATGCCGTCTCATCCACCCGAACGCTCCCTCAAGGACGGGCACGAATGGGACCTCCAGGTGATCCGCTGGCTCGACGAGCTGGGCTTTAGCGAGTGCTGGATCGGCGAGCATCACACTGCCCCATGGGAGCCGCACCCCTCGCCCGACCTGCTCGTCGCGCAGGCGCTGATGCAGACCAAGAACATCCGCCTCGGCCCCGGCGGCTTCCTGCTGCCCTACCATCATCCGGCCGAGCTCGCGAACCGGGTCGCCATGCTGGATCACATTTCGGGCGGCCGGCTCAACTTCGGCATCGCGGCCTCGGGCCTGCCGAGCGACTGGGCAATGTTCAATGTCGACGGCATGTCAGGCGTCAACCGCGACATGACCCGCGAGGCGCTCGACATCATCCTGAAGCTGTGGAGCTCGACCGAGCCGTTCGACTACAAGGGCAAGTTCTGGCACGTCACCAAGCCCGACACGATGTTTGGCTTCCTGAAGCCGCACATCAAGCCGCTGCAGAGTCCGCATCCGCCGATCGGCGTCGCCGGGCTCTCGAAGGGCTCCGACACGCTGAAGCTCGCGGGCGAGAAGGGCTATATCCCCATGAGCCTCAACCTCAATCCGGCCTATGTCGGCAGCCACTGGGAGTCGGTCGAGATCGGCGCCGCGAAATCAGGCCGCACGCCCGACCGCAACGAGTGGCGTATGGTGCGCGAGGTCTTCGTGGCCGACACCGACGAGGAGGC
>RGPT01000015.1 GCA_010032545.1 Alphaproteobacteria bacterium | reverse complement strand
GCGGAGACCCAAGCCGCCGACCACACGAAGGATTCGCTCGACATGGTCAAGCAGGCGACGGCCGCCGGCAAGGCGGTCCTCGTCGACGTCCGCGAGGAGGAGGAGTGGGTCGAGGGGCACGTCGTCGGCGCGAAACTCCTCCCCTTGAGCCAACTCGAGAAGGGGATTCCCGCCGATCAGCTCACGAAGACGCTCCCCAAGGAAAAGATCGTCTATGTCCACTGCCAGGCAGGGGGGCGGTGCAAGGAAGCCGCCGACATCCTCGCCAAGCGTGGCTACGATGTCCGCGCCCTGAAGCCCGGCTTCCCGGCGCTCGAAAAGGCGGGCGCCTTCGGCATGGAAAAGGCGGAACAGCAGCTTCGGGCCGGGGAGCGCCGGGTCGAGCATCTCCTTCTCGGTCGCCGAGGCCATCAGGATGACAGCCTTGCGCCAGTCGTCCTCGCGCTGCTCGGGGTCGGCATCGACCCGGCCGGCGTCGAACTCGGGCATCTGCTGGACCATCAGGGCCGAGGCGCGCCAGTGTCCGACCTCGCCGTTCTCGTCGCGGCGGGCGGTGATCTTTATGCCGGTCGGCAGCTGCTCGGATTGGCGGAAGTACATGTGGGCGCAGTCGGCGAGCGTGGGCCCCTCGAGCGGCACCACGCCCTGGTAACGCTCGCTGTGCTGGCCCTGGTCGACGGTGAAGGCGAGGCGGCCCTGGCCGAACAGCTTGGGCACGTAGCCGTCGGGCGCATCGTGGTTGCCGGTACCCAGCGCCACCGCGAGCTTCCAGGAATCGAACTGGGCATAGCCGCGCAGCGCACCATCGCTCGTTAGGTCGGCGATGAGCAGCCGGATCGGGCCGTCGCCGCTGATCTGCAGCGTGAAAATGCCGTCATACTTCAGTGAGGTCGCCAGCGCCGCGCAGAGCGTCATCGCCTCGGCCAGCGGTCGCGCCACGGCGAGCGGATAGCCGTGGCGTTCGATGATGGCGTCGAGCGCAGGCCCCAGCCGTACGAGGCGGCCGCGGACGCCCAGTGCGTCGAGCTGGAAGGGCAGGACGTGGTCCCAGTCCTGGTCCTTGGCGTCGTCGGAAGGTTTGCCTCCCGACGATGCCGTCACGAGAGGCACCAGGCCAGGATGCTCTTCTGCGCGTGCAAGCGATTCTCCGCTTCGTCGAACACCACCGACTGCGGCCCGTCGATCACGTCGGCGGTCACTTCCTCGCCGCGGTGCGCCGGCAGGCAATGCATGAAGATGGCGTCCTTCTTGGCCTGCTTCATCAGGTGCTTGTCGACCTGGTAGCCGCGCAGCAGGTTGTGTCGTCGCGCGGCGCTCGGGCTCTGCGGATCCTCGTCGCCCATCGACACCCAGGTGTCGGTGACGACGCAGTCGGCGCCGCTCACCAGCTTCGCCGGGTCGTGGCCGATCCGGATGCGGCCCTTCGACTTCTCCGCCCACTGCACGACGTCGGCCGGCGGCACGAGCTCGGGCGGGCAGGCGATGCGCAGCTCGAAGTCGAACTGTACGGCGGCATGGATCCACGACGTCGCCATGTTGTTGCCGTCGCCCGACCACGCGACCGACTTGCCCTTGATGGAGCCGCGATGTTCTTCGTAGGTCATCACGTCGGCCATCAGCTGGCAGGGATGTGTCCTGTCGGTGAGGCCGTTGATCACCGGCACGGTCGCATACTTGGCCATCTCGAGGAGTTTCTCCTCGACGGTGGTGCGCATCATGATGATGTCGACGTAGCGGCTGAGCACGCGCGCGGTGTCGGCGATGGTCTCGCCGCGGCCGAGCTGGGTATCGCCGCGGCCGAGCATGATCGTCTCGCCACCCAGCTCGCGCATGCCGACCTCGAACGAGACACGCGTGCGGGTCGACGGTTTCTCGAAGATCATCGCCAGCGTCTTGCCGGCGAGGGGCTTGTCGTGCCCCCCGTTGGCGCGCGATTTCTTCATCGCCTTCCCCTGGTCGAGGATCTGGCGAAGCGTCTTAGGGTCGACCTGGTCCAGGTCGAGGAAGTGTTTGGGTGTCGACATGTGTCGTCACTTGGCGGCGGCTTCGAACGCGACCGCAGCCTGTTCGAGGATGGCCACGCCCTCGTCGAGGATCGCCTTGTCGGCGACCAGCGCGGGGAAGATGCGGATGACGTTCTCGCCGGCTGGCGGCACCAGCATGCCAAGCGACTGAAGCTTGTTCACCATGTCGCCGGCGGGCACGGCCGGGGCGCATTGCAGGCCCTGGAGGAAGCCCATGCCACGCTGCTCGACGAAGACCGTGGGGTGCTTCTTGCACAGCTTCTCGAGCTCGCCCTTGAGATACTCGCCGCGCTCGCGCACGCCGTCGATAAAGCCAGGCGCCAGCAGCACGTCGAGCACCGCATTGGCCACGCCCGTGGCCAGCGGATTGCCGCCATAGGTCGAGCCGTGCGTGCCCGGGACCATGCCGACCGCCGCCTTTTCGGTCGCCATGAAGGCGCCGATCGGGAAGCCACCGCCCATGCCCTTGGCGATCGCGGCGACATCGGGCTTCACGCCCGACCAATCGTAGCCCCACATCTTGCCGGTACGGCCGAAACCCGTGTGGATCTCGTCGTAGAACAGCAGCAGGCCGAATTCGTCGCAGATCGCGCGCAGGTCCTTCAGGAACTGCACCGTGGTCCCGCGGATGCCGCCCTCGCCCTGGATCGGCTCGACCAGGATGCCGGCGGTCTCGTCGTCGACCATGTCGCGCACGACGTTGGTGTTGTTGAGCGGTGCGTGCAGGTAGCCGGGCGCCGGCGGGCCGAAGCCCTCGAGGTACTTTTCGTTGCCGGTGGCCGACAGCGCGTTCAGCAGGCGGCCGTGGAACGCCGCCTGGAAGCAGATCAGCTTGTACCGCTTGGGCTGGCCGTTCATGTACTGGTACTTGCGGATCAGCTTGATGCCGCCCTCGATCGCCTCGGCGCCCGAGTTGCAGAAGAACATGGTATCGGCGAACGAGTTCTCGACCAGCCGCTTGGCCAGCCTCTCGCCGTTGCCGATGCGGAACAGGTTCGAGGTGTGCCAGAGCTTGGCGCCCTGCTCGGCCAGAGCCTTGACCAGATGGGGGTGGCAGTGGCCCAGCGCGTTCACGGCGATGCCGGAGGTAAAGTCGACATAACGTCGGCCGTCCGCCGCGTAGAGATAGGAACCCTCTCCGCGTTCGAACACGACGTCCTTGCGACCGTACGTCGGCATAACAGCCGTAATCACAGCTAGACCCTCCTTCAGAAGTAAAATTCCCCCGCTTTTGGCGGGGGTTAGGTACTATCTTACTGAGGTACGGGTGTGTCAACGTCGGCCAGCGGCGCTGGTGCGCGCCTTGAGGGATCCAGACCCCTCTGCTAGGAGACCGCCTGCCCGATGGACCCGCTTCCTTCACGCAATAGTCGTTTGCCCCTGCGCCGAGCGGACTTCGCCACGGTACCTGAGATTCTGGACTATGCCGCCCAGGGCCAGACCGGAATCTCCTTTTACAGCGCCAAGGGAGACCTGCTGACGGCGTTGGCCTGGCGCGAAGTCCGGGAGCGCGCCCATGTCACCGCTCGCAAGCTGATCGGGGCGGGCTTTGCTGCCGGCGAGAGGCTCTTGATCACCGCCGATACCTGGCCTGGCTTCTTCGACGCGTTCTTTGGCGCCCAGTATGCCGGGCTGGTCCCTGTGCCCGTGTCGATCCCGGTCGGCATCGGCGGCAAGGACGCCTATCTCGACCAGCTCCGCCGGCAGTTGGTCGCTTCGGGAGCGGTCGCGGCTGTCGGCATTGACGATCTCGCCGGGTTTTTGGCTGACGCCGCGTCCGACCTCCCGGCCGTTCGCCTGCACGGCGGCAAGGGCGTTCTCGATGCGCTGCCCGAGAAGGCGGTCGACCTGCGGCCACTCGGCCCCGCCGACCTTTGCTACATCCAGTTCTCGTCTGGCAGCACGCGGCACCCGCATGGCGTCCAGATCATGCAGCGCGCCCTGATGGCGAACCTCGCCGGGATGACCGGGCCGGCCGGTCTCGACGTGATCCCGGGCGATCGCACGGCGAGCTGGCTGCCGCTCTATCACGACATGGGGCTGATCGGCTTCCTGATGGCCCCGCTCAGCTGCCAGCTGTCGATCGACTACCTCACGCCGCGCGACTTCGCGCGCCGGCCTATGCAGTGGCTCAACATCATCTCTCGCAATCGCGGCACCATCTCTTACAGTCCAAGCTTCGGCTACGACCTTTCGACGCGGCGTGGCGCCACCCAGGTGCCGGCTGACCTCGACCTCTCGAGTTGGCGGCGCGCCGGCATCGGTGGCGACATGATCAGGCCCGAAGTACTCGATCGTTTCGCCGACGCCTTCGCGCCCTCGGGCTTCGACCGCAAGGCCTTCATTCCAAGCTACGGCATGGCCGAGGTGTGCTTGGCCATCACTTTCAGTCCCAAAGGCGCCGGCGTGCGGACCGATGTCGTCGACCGGGTCGCGCTCGGCAAGGATCAGGCAGCCGTCCCGGCGGCCGATCCGCTGGACGCGCAGCGTGCCCGCAGTTTCGTGCTGTGTGGCCGGGTCTTGCCCGGTCATCTTCTCGAAGTGCGGGGTCCCGACGGTACGCCGCTGGCCGACCGGCAGGTGGGGCGCATCTTCATCAAGGGTCCGAGCGTGATGCCGGGCTATTTCGGCGAGCAGGAGGCGAGCCGCGAGGTCCTTTCGGACGACGGTTGGCTCGACACCGGCGATCTCGGCTATTGGCTGGCTGACGAGATCGTCGTCACAGGGCGGGCCAAGGATCTCATCATCATCAACGGTCGCAATGTCTGGCCGCAGGATATCGAGTGGGCGATCGAAGCCCGACGGGTCGTGAAGAGCGGCGATGCGGCGGCGTTCTCGGTCGATACCGGCGCCGGCGAGCGCGTGGTTGTGGCGGTGCTGGCGCGTGTTTCAGGGCCGGAAGCGGGCGCGGCGCTCGCGCGTGAGGTCGCCGGGGCGGTACGCGAGGCGATCGCCGTCGATTGCGATGTCGCTCTGGTGCCGCCGACGACCGGGTTGCCGATGACAAGTTCGGGCAAGCTCAGCAGAGCGCGGACCAAGGCCAACTATCTGGCAGGCCTCTACACGAGTCCGGTTTCACCTTTGAAGCCCGTCGCGGCCTGAGGCGATCCAGGTGAACAGGCTGGTCGCGGTCACCGGCGCCACCGGGTTCGTTGGGCTGCACCTCGTCTCTGCGTTGGCCCGCCGCGGCCTGAAGCTACGTCTGCTGGTTCGGCGCTGGTCGCCGCTGCCCTCGTTGCCCGGCGTTGAAGCCGAGATCGTGCAGGGCGATCTGGCCGACGAGAGCGCGCTTGGACGTCTGGTCACGGGCGCCGACGTGGTGATCCACGCCGCCGGCCTCATCAAGGCGCGTTCGGCGGCTGATTTCAGGACGGTCAACGCACTGGGCACGGCGCGGCTGTCAGCGCTCGCCCCCCAGGCACGTTTCGTCTTGTTGTCGTCTCTGGCAGCCCGGGAGCCCCAGCTTTCGGCCTACGCCGAGAGCAAGAGGGAGGCCGAGCGGGTGGTGGCGGGGCGTGCGGGCCCGTGGCTCGCGGTCCGGGCCCCTGCGGTCTATGGGCCGGGCGACCGCGAGACGCTCGCTTACTTCCGCACAGCGGTCTGCGGGCTGGCACCGCGACCCTGGCTGAACGGTGCCTGCGTGGCGCTGATCCACGTCGAAGACCTCGCCGAGGTCCTGGCCGCGGCCGTCGAGCGTCCGCCGCCCGACTCTGTCTATGAGATCGATGACGGCCGGGAAGGCGGATACGGCCATGGCGACATGGCGGCTGCGGCGGGGGCGGCGCTCGGGCGCAGCATCATCTCGTTGCCGGTTCCGCGCATCGCCATGGAAGCGGTTGGCTGGGCCAATAGCCTGCGGCAAGCCTTGGGCGGGGCGACGCAGATCCTGACCCGTGCCAAGGTCAGGGAGATTTTCCACGCCGACTGGACCGTTCACGACCGGCGCCTGGCGGCAGCGATCGGGTTTCGGCCCCGGTACGACTTGAATTCGGGATTCCGCGACACCGTCATATGGTATCGTCGGCAGGGATGGCTCTAGAAGTTGTGAAACACAGCGTAACAAATTGTTATTTCACAAAGAATCCCGGTTTCTGTCACAAGATGGAATGTCTGACCTCGGGACCGGAGAGCCGCTCTTGCGCACCGCACAACTGATCGTCGAAAACGACGACGTCGCCAATACCCTCGAATTGCCCCGCCTCACGTCACGCGTCGACGTGATCCGTGAGATTTGCCGGCATCTGGCGCCTTATCAGGCCGGCGAGCGGCCGATTGTCGGTGAAACCATCATCGCCAAGGATCTGACCATCGATTCGCTGGCGATCATGGACATGGTCATGGAGCTCGAGGACAGCTTCGACGTGTCGATCCCGATGAACGTCGTGGCGGAAATCCATACCGTCGACCAACTCGCCGACACGATCCTGGACCTGCGCGCCAAGCGCTAGCCAACATGGGCCTGTTCGACCGTCACGCGGGCTTGCTCGAGGCATACCGCGACGTCCGGACCACCGGAGCCGACCCTTTCCAGATCCGCATGGAGCGGGTGCTGTCGCCGACCGAGGCGATCATCAACGGCCGCAAGACCCTGCTGGTCGGCACCAACAATTATTTCGGCCTGACGTTCGATCCGTCCTGCATGGAAGCCGCCATCGAGGCGATCCGCGCCGAGGGCACCGGCACGACCGGCTCGCGCATCGCCAACGGCAGTTACAGCGAGCACGTCCTCCTCGAGGAGGAGATCGCCGCCTTCTACGGCATGAAGCACTGCATGGTCTTCACGACCGGTTATCAGGCCAACCTGGGCATCATCTCGACCCTCGTCGGCCAAGGCGACCATCTGCTGATCGATGCCGACAGCCACGCTTCAATCTACGATGCCTGCAAGATGACCCAGGCCGAAGTCGTGCGTTTCAAGCACAACGACCCTTCCAGCCTGGAGTCGCGACTGAGGCGCCTAGGCGACAAGCCCGGCAATCGGCTGGTGGTCCTGGAAGGCATCTATTCGATGCTGGGCGACAGCGCGCCGCTGCGGGAGTTCGTCGACGTCTGCAAGAAGTATGGCGCGTATGTGCTGGTCGACGAGGCCCATTCGCTGGGGGCGCTCGGCGAGACCGGCCGCGGCCTCTGCGAGTCGGCGGGTGTCCTGGACGACTGCCACTTCATCGTCGGCACCTTCTCCAAGACCTTGGGCGCCATCGGCGGCTACTGCGTCTCCAACGATCCCGATTTCGACATCCTGCGCGTCACGGTGCGCTCCTACATGTTCACCGCCTCGCTGCCGCCGTCGATCGTGGCCTCGGTCCGCCAAGCCCTGCGGGTCGTAAAAGCACGGCCCGAGCTGCGCAAGCAGCTGTGGGACAACGTCGCCACTCTCTATGACGGCCTCGCCGCCCAGGGCTTCAAGCTCGGGCCCGAGCACGGTCCGGTGGTGGGCGTGCATCTGCCCGACCGCATGCTGGCCATCGGTTTCTGGCGCGCCATGCTCGACGCCGGAATCTACGTGAATGTCGCCGTGCCGCCGGCCACGCCCAACGGCGTCTCGCTGCTGCGCTGCTCGGTTTGCGCCGCCCACACGCCGGAACAGCTCCAGCACATGATCGAGATCATGACCGGGATCGGCCGCCAGCTTGGGGTCATTTCCGCGACGCCGAAGCTGCGCGTCGTCGCCGGCAACCGCTAGTTCCAGCTGCTTTGCTTGACCGCCCGGCCCGGGCGGTGGATCACCCTTCCATGTTCACGCTGGCGCATCTGTCCGATCCGCATCTGCCGATGCCCGCGGCGCGCGCCGCCGATCTCCTCGGCAAGCGTGCGACGGGCTATTTGAACTGGTGGCGGCATCGCGTGCACGTGCATGCGCCGGAGGCGTTGGCCGGCATCGTGGCCGACATCAAGGCGCAAAAGCCCGATCACGTCGCGCTTACCGGTGATCTGGTGAACATCTCCCTGCCGGCGGAATTCCGCCGTGCCGCGGAATGGCTTGCCGGCGTCGGCGGGCCGGATCGGATCACGGTCGTTCCCGGCAACCACGATGTCTACGTGCCGACCGACTGGCGCGAGAGCCTGGGCCTGTGGGGCACCTATCTGGCAGGAGACGGCTTACCACCCGCCGATGGCTTTGACGTCTTCCCGACGCTCCGCCGGCGCGGGCCTGTGGCGCTGCTCGGCTTGTCGACCGGTGTTCCCAAGCCGCCCTTCCTCGCGACGGGTACGCTGGGCGAGGCGCAGATCGCCCGGGCCGAGCGCCTGCTCGCTGAAACCGGGCGCGAGGGCCTGTGCCGCGTCGTGCTGATCCATCATCCACCGCTCACCACCGAGAAGCCCTTCAAGAGTCTGACCGATGCGGCGGCGTTCCAGGCGATGATCCGGCGAGTCGGCTGCGAACTTGTGCTGCACGGGCACAATCACCGCAGTGAAGTCGCCCGGATCGATGGTCCGGCCGGTCCGGTGCCGGTGATCGGTGTGACGTCTGCGTCGGCAGCATCCGGCAGCAAGTATGGGCGGGCGCGCTATCACCTTATTCATATCGAACGCGAAGCGGCGGGATGGCGGCTGGGGGTCGAAGTCCGCGCGCTGCGTGCCGAGGGCATCGGTTGCGAGCCTGACGGCCAGCTCGTGTTCCGAGTTGTAGTACCAGGCGTGGTAGGCTGAGGCAGACATGGCACCGTCCGATATCGTCGTCTCCCCCGTGGTCACCAAGGCCGACCTCAAGGCATTCATTGATCTGCCCAAGCGCCTTTACGCCGGCCACAAGGGTTACGTCCCGCATCTCGACGTCGAGCGGCGCGAGGCCTACTCGCCGAAGAAGAACCCCCTGTTCCAGCACGTCGAGGTGCAGTTCTTCCTGGCCCGGCGCGACGGCCGGGTGGTTGGACGCATAACGGCGCAGATCGACCGCGCCTCCCTCGAACGCTACGCCGACAGCACCGGCCACTTCGGTTGCCTCGTCGCCGAGGACGATCCGGCGATCTTCGCGGCTCTCTTCGCGGCGGTGGAGGCCTGGCTCAAGTCCAAGGGCATGGTGCGCGCGACTGGTCCGTTCAGTCTTTCGGTCAACGAAGAGGTCGGCCTCCTGATCGATGGTTTCGACAGCCGGCCGGTTCTCATGGTGCCCTACGATCCGCCCTATGCCGGTTCCAGGGTCGAGGCCTGCGGCTACGCCAAGATCAAGGATCTCTTTTCTTACGACTACGATGTCCAGAACGCGCCCGAGACGATCGGCGCCAAGCTGATGGCGCGGGCGGGCATGGCGGGCCGCGTAAAGGTCCGTACGGCCAACATGAAGATGTTCGACGCCGAAGTGCGTACCCTCGTGGGCATCTTCAACGATGCCTGGAGCGACAATTGGGGGTTCGTGCCTTTCACCCAGGCCGAGATCGATCATGCCTCCAAGGCGTTTGGCCCGGTGATCGTGCCGGAGCTGGCGGTGTTCGTGGAGGTCGATGACGAGGCAGTGGCCTTCATCGTGGCGCTCACCAACCTCAATGAGGCGATCGACGGCTTCAACGGCAAGCTCGGCCCGCTCTCCCTGGCAAAGCTTCTGTATCGACTAAAGATTGCTGGCGTCGGCAGCACCCGCGTTCCGCTGATGGGCGTGAAGAAGAAGTTCCGCAATCACCCGCTGATGGGCGCCGGCCTCGCCATGATGGCCATCGACCACCTGCGCGCCAACGGCAAGCGGCTGGGCAAGACCTCGGCCGAGCTCGGCTGGATACTCGAGGACAACAAGGCCACCAACAACATCATCCGCTCGGTCGGCGGCGTTCACTACAAGACCCACCGGATCTACGAGAAGGCTCTGGGGTGAGCGCGCCGCCGCCCGGCGCCGGCCGTCCGGCATCGGCCCTCGCTCCTTTCTCCAACCGCGCTTTTGTCCTGCTGTGGACGGCCAACGTGCTGTCCAACACCGGCGGCTGGATGGCGACCACGGGTGCGGCCTGGGAGATGACCAGCCTGACACAGGAGCCGATCTTCGTGGCACTGCTGTCGGCGGCCGGAACCCTGCCGATGTTCCTGTTCTGCTTCTTCGCCGGCATCCTGGCCGATCGCTTCGAGCGACGACGCTACATCATCGTCTGTCAGTTCTGGATGATGGGCGTGGCGGCCGCCCTGGCGACGCTCGCGTTCCTGGGTCGTCTCGACCACTGGAGCCTGCTCGGGCTCAGTTTCTGCATGGGGCTCGGCAATGCCATGAATGCACCGGCCTGGCACGCCGTCGTGCCCGAGATCGTCTCCGGTCCGCAGCTGCGTCCGGCCATCGCGCTGAACAGCGCGGGCTTCAACCTCGCCCGTACCGTCGGTCCGGTCGTCGGACAGCTTCTGCTGAGTCTGGTGGGTGTTTTCCTGCTCTTCGCGATCAATGCGCTCACCTACGTCGGCGTGATCTTCGCCATGCTCGCCTGGAAGCGGCCCGCCGAGGCGCGCGCCGCCCAGCGCCGCGAGGGGCTGGCCGAGGCGGCCCGGGCCGGTATCGCCTTCGTGCGTGGCTCGGTCGAACTCAGGGCGATCTTCGCACGGGGCCTATGCTTTTTCGTTCCCGGCATTGCCATGGGAACCCTGCTTCCGGTGATCGGCCGTTTCGAACTGGGCCTCGATGAGTTCGACTTCGGCATCCTCTACGGCGTATTCGGGGTCGGTGCCGTCGCGGCCGCGTTCGCGATGCCGACGGTGAACCGCCTGCTGGGCGCCGACCGCGCCAACATTTGGGCGATGGGCATTTCTGCCGCTTCCACCCTGGTGGCGGCACTGGTCATGACGCCGCTGGTGGTGGGCGCCGTGGTGACCCTGAACGGCGCCTGCTGGATCATCGTCATCGCCAACAATGGCGCGGCCATACAGATGATGCTCCCCAACTACATGCGCGCGCGCGGCATGGCGGTGCACCAGATGGTGTTTTTCGGCGCCATGGTCGCGGGATCCCTGCTTTGGGGAAAGATCGCCACCCTGTTCGGCACGCAGGCGTCGCTGATCGTCTCGGCGGTCGCGCTCGTGCCCTTTACAGTGCTGGCCGCATCGATCCGGCTGCCGGGATCGTCGTTGCCGCGGGTCTGACACGCTTGTGTGTTCTTTCGAACACAAGACCCCCAAATTATTTCGCCGAGGAGGAAGAATCCTCTTGTAAACGTGCAGATTAGTTGTAGATACGGAACATCCAAGACGCCCAACGCACGTGCCGCTGGCCCTTTGTGGTTACGCAACGACGGAAAGTGTTCTTTTTGGCAGTGCCGGTTTTAGAGCCGGGTCCGGGAAGGAGCTTCTGAGATGGTTGCTTACCGCGCGGGGCGCGTTCCCCGCTACGTTGTCATTTGCCCGGTAACACTCCGGGCTACCTCCCTCGACTTGCCGCTTCTGCGGATCCTGTCTCCGTCGAGTATGGGCTGACGCACGCCGCCCTTTTGGGCGCCGTACGTCGCGTTCGACCTTTCCTGCCGAACCTGCCTGACTATTTTTATTGACGGGGAACCCCCCAGCGATGACCGAGCGTATTTTCCGCTACCTCCGCGAGCAGCAGCCCGAGACGCCTTGCCTGGTGATCGACCTCGACGTGGTCGAGAACAACTTCCGCCGCATGCGCGAATTGCTGCCGACGGCCCACATCTTCTACGCCGTGAAGGCCAACCCGGCGGCGCAAGTGCTCGCGCGCCTGGCGACGGCCGGTTCGAAGTTCGACACGGCGAGCCGTGGCGAGATCGAGCTGGTCCAGGCCACCGGCATCTCGATGGACCGCATCTCCTTCGGCAACACGATCAAGAAGGAAAAGGACATCGCCTGGGCCTACCAGCAGGGCGTGCGCCTGTTCGCCTTCGACAGCGAGGCCGAACTGCAGAAGCTTGCCCGCGTGGCGCCGGGCGCCCGCGTCTTCTGCCGTGTCCTCGTCGATTGCGGCGGGGCCGAGTGGCCGCTCAGCAAGAAATTCGGCTGCGCCCCCGAGATGGCCAAGGACCTCCTGCGCAAGGCCAAGACCTGGGGGCTCGATGCCTATGGCATCTCCTTCCATGTCGGCAGCCAGCAGACCGACCTCGAGCAGTGGGACAAGGCCCTGACCCAGGTCTCGCAGATGTTCTTCGCCCTGGCCGAAGAAGGTGTGGATCTGCGCATGGTCAACCTGGGCGGCGGCTTCCCGGCGCGCTATCGCGCCGAGGTCAGCAGCATTGAGGCTTACTGCGAGGCGGTCGGCCGCGCGTTGGTGCGCCATTTCGGCAACCGCATGCCGGAGGTCATCATCGAGCCCGGCCGGTCCATGGTGGGCGACGCCGGCGTGATCCAGAGCGAGGTCGTGCTGGTCTCGCGCAAGGCGGCCAACGACCGCAAGCGCTGGGTCTACCTCGACATCGGCAAGTTCAGCGGTCTCGCCGAGACCATGGACGAGAGCATCAAGTATCGTCTGCGCACCAGCCGCGATGGCACGCGCGTCGGTCCGGTGGTTCTGGCCGGCCCGACCTGCGACAGCGCCGACATTCTCTATGAGAAGACGGAGTACAAGCTGCCGCTGTCACTCAAGCCTGGAGACAAGGTCGAGATTCTCTCGACCGGCGCCTATACGACGACCTACTCGTCGGTCGCCTTCAACGGCTTCGCGCCCCTGAAGGCGGTCTGCATCTGAAACTAAAAATTTCTCAAAAGGATCACGGACGGGGCCTTGAGAAAGGCCCCGTCGCCGTTTAACGACCGGGATTCCAGTCGATCGGAGACGCAATCATGGCGAAGAAGACCTCGCAAAAGTCGCGCCGCAGCACGAAGCATGTTTCGTTCAAGGGCCGCATGGTCATGATCGGCTTCGGCTCGATTGGCCAGGGCGTGCTGCCGCTGATCCTGCGCCATATCGGCATCAAGCCCAGCCAGATCACGATCATCGCCGACGAGATGCGCGGCGGCGAGGCGGAGGCCCGACGCTTCGGCATCACCTTCATCGAGAAGCGGCTGACCCGGTCCAACTACCGCCAGATGCTGGCCGGCCGGCTGGGCAAGGGCGACTTTCTGGTCAATCTTTCGGTCGAGGTCGCTTCGACCGCGCTGGTCGAGCTCTGCCAGGAGGCCGGTGCCCTCTATATCGACACCTGCATCGAACCGTGGCCGGGCGGCTACACCGACCCCTCGCTCTCGGTGTCGCGGCGCTCCAACTATGCGCTGCGCGACACCATGCTGAAGCTGAAGCCGCGCTATCGCGGCGGCCCGACGGCCGTGATCGCCCATGGTGCCAACCCCGGCCTGGTCTCGCACTTTGCCAAGCAGGCGCTGGTCAACCTGGCGCGCGACACCGGCCTCAAGGCCGCGGTGCCCACGACGCGCGAGGGCTGGGGCAAGCTTGCCCGCCGGCTGGGCGTCAAGGTGATCCACATCGCCGAGCGCGACACGCAGGTTTCGCCCCGGCCGAAGGAAGTGGGCGAGTTCGTCAACACCTGGTCGATCGACGGCTTCGTCTCGGAAGGCGGCCAGCCGGCCGAGATGGGCTGGGGCACGCATGAGAAGGCTCTGCCGGCTGACGGCCGCCGCCATGCCTTCGGCTGCGATGCCGCGATCTACCTGAACCGTCCCGGCCTGCTTACCCGCGTGCGCACCTGGACACCGATCGAAGGGCCGTTCCACGGTTTCATCATCACGCACAACGAGTCGATCTCGATGGCCGATTACTTCACGTTGCGCGACGGCAAGAAGGTTGTCTATCGGCCGACGGTGCACTACGCCTACCACCCCTGTGACCAGGCAATCATGTCGATGCACGAAATCGCCGGCAAGAACCTCAGGCAGCAGAAGCGCCAGCGCCTGATCGTGGACGAGATCGTCTCGGGCCGCGACGAGCTCGGCGTGCTGCTGATGGGCCACAAGAAGGGCGCCTACTGGTACGGCTCGCAGCTCGACATCCACGAGACGCGCCGCCTCGCGCCCTACAACAACGCGACCTCCATCCAGGTCTGCGCGCCGGTTCTCTCGGGGATTGTCTGGGCGCTGGAGAATCCCGAGCGTGGCCTCGTCGAGGCCGACGAGATGGACTTCGCCCGCAATCTCGAGATCTGCATGCCCTACCTCGGCCCGGTCGTCGGCAAGTACAGCGACTGGACGCCGCTCAAAGACCGCGGTGTGCTGTTCCCCGAGGACATCGACAAGACCGATCCCTGGCAGTTCAGGAACTTCCGCGTAAGCTAAATTGCATCGTAAAAGCAATGCCTTGTACACTTATGATCGGAAGTGCCTGGGTTTTGCCTGGGTTCGACATGCGGCGGCGTTAGTTCGGTCGCAGTGTGCTTCATCGCGTCATTCACGTTGATGCGCGCCCGCGGCTGTGCAGAGACGGCTACTTCCGGCGTTCCGGGTGCATCAGTGCCTTCAGTAGTTCGATGATTTCTGCCGCCGTCAGCGCGTGGCCGACGAGCTTTACCCGGATTGGCTCGAACACACGGTACATGCGCCGGTATGCTTCGATCACTGGCATATGAGAGTTCAGGTCACGTCCCGCGAAGTGCGTGAAGCGTTTGAGATCGTCGATCATGGATCGAGCAATGCTCAAATAAGGGGGAGGCGATGAGGTCTATCGGCGCTGTTTTGTCCATTCTTTGGATCATCGGTATCGGCATAGCCACCTGGCTGCTGGTGACGGAGGACCCCACGAGCCCGTCATGGCTGGTGCGGTTCGTTGTCATACGGCCGCGGCAGGATCCCAATCTCGTCGGTCTTGACGGGTTTGGCCTCGTCTCGATTGGTCTTGCTCTTTGGCGGTGGCTGTTTGGCGCCGGACCTCGCGACAAGATCAGATGAACGGGCAGGAAATGTCGTCGAGTACACGACGGACCATCGCGGCCGGCGATCAGCGCGCCCACAACACCAACTTGCCGTCTTGCATCCGTATGACATCGCTCATCAGCGTAGCCGGTCTGCGTCAGAGTGCGTGCTTAGGTTTTGCTGGAGTCTTCGTCTCGTCTCGATCGTGAGTGGGTCGATCGTGAGTCGGCTTTGCGTGGGTTGTTTTTGACGCGAGACGCCCGCGGAATGCAGAAAATATGGGCAGTTGTTCAGCGGTCTGCGGAACTTCAGGAATTTTCGCGTATTGTGATCGTTCTCTCACGCGTGCGTGACGGAGTTTGACCGAACCCTGCCCGCGTTTCTGTCTATACCGGCATGAACCGGGGAGAGAAACGCATGATGGCATTGCTCGACACTTGGCGCGCCAGGCTCGATGCGTTTCCGCAGTCGGCGCTTCAACTCCTGATGCGCTTCAGCATCTTCTGGGTGTTCTGGCGCTCGGGATCGCTCAAGGCCGACAACATCGAACAGGCGATCGGGCTGTTTCGCGACGAATACAAGCTGCCGATTCTGCCGCCCGAACTCGCAGCTTACCTGGGCACGGCCGTCGAGCTGGGGGCGCCCTGCCTGATCCTGGCCGGACTCTTCACGCGGCTCGCAACCCTGCCGCTGATCGGGCTCACGCTGACCATCCAGTTCCTGGTCTACTGGAACGACTATCCCTCGCACCTGCTTTGGCTGGCGATCCTGGTCTTCATCCTCACGCGCGGCCCCGGCCCCTATTCGCTCGACGCGATGCTGTTCAAACGAAGAACAGGAAAGTGAGCAGCACGAAGAGAGGCACCAGGATGCCGCACGACCAGGCTGTGTAGCCGATAAAACTCGGCATGCGGATACCGGCATCCTCGACGACGGCCTTGACCATGAAGTTGGGCGCGTTGCCGATGTAGGTATTGGCGCCCATGAACACCGCGCCGCAGGAGATGGCCGCCAGCGTGCTGGCGAGCGGTCCCATCAGGATATCGGCGTCGCCGCCCGCAAGATTGAAGAACACCAGGTAGGTCGGCGCATTGTCGAGGAAGCTCGACAGGATGCCGGTGAGCCAGAAGTACCAGATGTCGTTGGGTTGGCCATCCGGATTGGTGACCAGTGCTACCAGCGGCGCCAGCGCGCCGTCCTTGCCGGCCTTCAGGATGGCGAGGGCCGGCGCGATGGTGATGAAGATGCCGGCGAACAGCTTGGCGACCTCGGCCATGGGTGCCCAGCCGAAGCCATTTTCGGTGCGCACCTGCCGGGTGGTGAGGCGAAGCGATAGCGCGCAGACCGCGACCAGGGAAAGGTCGCGCAGGACGTGCTGCAGTTCGAGCGTGACGTGGAAGACGGTGAATTTCACGCCGGGGTTCCAGGTGCCGCTGGCCAGCACGACGCCCACGACCACGCCCAGCAGGATGATGTTGACGCCGCCCTCGATGCGCACCGGTGAGTCCGGCGTTGGATCGCGCTTGAGGTGGCCTTCCTTCCGGTACCAGTAGCTGTCCAGCGCATAAAAGACCGCCAGCAGGACGATGGCGCAGACCAGCATCTCGCCGAACAGGTGCGTCGTCGTCCAGAAGAAGTCGACGCCCTTGAGGAAACCAAGGAACAACGGCGGATCGCCGAGCGGCGTCAGCGCACCGCCGATGTTCGACACCAGGAAGATGAAGAACACGAAGACATGGACCTTGTGCCGGCGATCGTCGTTGGCCCGGATCATCGGTCGGATCAGCAGCATCGAGGCGCCGGTCGTGCCCATCCAGCCGGCCAGTACCGTGCCGATCGCCAGAAGCGCGGTGTTCATCGACGGCGAACCGTGCAGATTGCCCTTGATGTGGATGCCGCCGGTAACGGTGAACAGCACCAGCAGCAGGATGATGAACGGGATGTAGTCGAGCAGTAGCAGGTGCAGGATCTCGTAGATCGCCGTCGGCACGCCGAACAGGGCGGCGAAGGGCACGATGACCAGCAGCGCCCATCCCGCCGAGACCTTGCCGAAGTGGTGGTGCCAGAAGGAAGGGGCCGCCAGCGGCATGACGGCGATCGACAGCAGAATGCCGGCAAACGGCACGATCCAAAGCAGGTTCAGGTGGCGTCCGTCGATCGCCGGCGCGCCGGGGCCGGCGGCCAGGGCGGGCAGGGCGGATATCGCGACGGCGACGGCCAGCATCGCCGCGAGGGCGTGACGTTTCATGATCAAGCTAGGTACGTGGCCGAAACGCCGCCGTCGACCGTCAAAGTGTGTCCGTTAACATAGGACGCGGCGGGCGAGGCGAGGAAGAGGGCGGCGCCGGCGATTTCCGACGGATCGGCCCAGCGCTTGGCAGGACAGCGCAGGCGCTGGCTTTCGCCGGCCGGCGAGGCGATCAGCGCTGCGTTGGTCTCGGTGGCGAAAAAGCCCGGCGACAGTGCGTTCGACGTGACGCCCGTGGCGCCGAACTCGGCCGCCAGGGCGCGCGAGAAGGCGGAAAGCCCGCCCTTGGCGGCGATGTAGGAGGCCGCGCCCGGCACGGCGAGGTCGGCCACGATCGAGGTGACCAGGATCAGCCGCCCCCAGCGCCGCTCGACCATACCGGGAGCGACAAGCTTGACCAGGGCATGAGCGGCATTGAGATCGACGTCGATCAGGCGGGCGAAATCGTCGGGAGCGATGTCGGCGAAGGGTCGGCGATCGCGCTCGCCGACATTGTGCAGGGCCTTGGCCATCTCCCAGCCGAGGCCACGGGCCGACCCCGTAACCAGGGCAGAGCGTCCATCGAGGCGGAATTTTTCGGGAAAGGTCGACATGGGGCGGGACAGTCGTCTATTGCGGCCTCCCGAGTTAGCGTTGGAATCGATCATGCTGCAACTGCCTAAAGTCATCGGCCATCGGGGAGCGGCGGCCTATGCGCCGGAAAACACGCTCGAGTCCTTCCGCGAGGCAAGGCGGCGCGGCGCGACCTGGGTCGAAATCGACGTCAAGCTGACCGCCGATGGCGTGCCCATCGTGATGCACGACGACTCCCTGAAGCGCACCATGGGGATAGACCGGCTGGTGGCTTCGACGCCGCGCGCACAACTCCCGCCTGAGGTGCCCACTTTCGAGGAGGCGATCGCCTGCTTCGCCGAGCTCGGCCTCGGCTGCAATGTCGAGATCAAGCCCTGTGAGGGCCGTGAAGCGGAGACAGCACGTGTGACCGTCGAGACTCTGCGGCGGTCTTGGCCGGCCCGCCTGCCGCCGCCGCTGCTGTCGAGCTTCAAGGATGCGTCGCTGGTGGCGGCCCGGGACGCGGCGCCCGAGTTCGCCCGCGCCATTCTGATCGACGACATCCAGGACAATTGGCGGACGCGGGCCGACGCGGTCGGTGCCGTGGGCGTCAATACCAGCGGCAAGCGGCTGACGGCGCCCCGTGCCGTTGAAATCCGCGCGGCGGGCCATGCGCTCAGCGTCTACACGATCAACGACGGTGCCATCGCCAAGGCCCTGGTCGGCATGGGGGTGCACTGCATCATCACCGACGCGCCCGACGTCATCCTGGCGGCCCTCAATTAATTGGGCGTTTTAGGGGTTGCCTTTGGTGCACAGTCTTGGTCGACTGTCATCAGATCGCAACAAAACAGACGCATCGCAGTCTTTGGACCCGTCGATACAACGACGGGACTTCACAGGGAGGTATTTGGACCATGACACGCATTCTGCTGTCGTCCGTCGCTGCAGTCGCCGTTCTGGCGAGCACGCACGGCGCCGTTGCTCAAACCGAGATCCAGTTCTGGCACGCCATGGGTGGCAACCTGGGCGAAGCGGTAAACGCCCAGGTCGAGGGCTTCAACAAGTCACAGACCGAATACAAGGTGACGCCTGTCTACAAAGGCTCCTACACCGAGACCTTGACGGCGGCGATCGCCGCCTTCCGCGCCAAGCAGGCGCCGCACCTCGTGCAGGTCTTCGAGGTCGGCACTGCCAACATGATGGCCGCCAAGGGCGCGGTCTATCCGGTCTATCAGCTCATGGCCGACGCCAAGGAGCCGTTCGATCCCAAGGCCTTTGTCGGCCCGGTCACCGGCTACTACTCGACCACCGACGGCAAGCTGCTCTCCATGCCGTTCAACTCCTCGACGCCGGTGCTCTACTGGAACAAGGAGCTGCTGCAGAAGGCGGGTCTCGACCCGAACAAGCCGCCGACAACCTGGCCGGAGCTGGGCGAGATGGCCAAGAAGGCCGTCGCCGCCGGCGCCAAGTGCGGATTCACGCCGCAGTGGCAGACCTGGACGATGATCGAGAACTTCGGCGCCTGGCACAATCTGCCCTACGCCACCAAAGACAACGGCTTCGGCGGCATCGACATTGAGTTGAAGTTCAACGACGCGCCGCGCATCAAGCACATCGCCACGCTCGCCGAGTGGAGCAAGGACAAGACGTTCGTCTATGGCGGCCGCGAGGGCAAATCGACAGCGCTGTTCACCGCCGGCGACTGCGCATTCCATATCGCCTCGTCGGCCTCGGCGTCGGCGATCGAGAAGGCGCTTGGCAAGGACAAGTTCGGCATCGGCATGATGCCCTACTGGCCCGATGTCATCGCCAAGCCACAGAATTCGATCATCGGCGGCGCCACGCTGTGGGTGCTGCAGGGCAAGCCGGCGCCCGAATACAAAGGCGTCGCCAAGTTCCTGAGCTACCTGTCGAGCGGCCCGGTGCAGGCCAAGTGGCACCAGGAAACGGGCTACGTCCCGGTCTCGCTCGCCGCAGCCGAGATCACCGAAAAGGACGGCTTCTACAAGACCAACCCTGGCCGCGACGTCGCGGTGAAGGAGCTGACGCTCAACCCGCCGACGGCCAACTCCAAGGGCCTGCGCATCGGCAACTTCGTGCAGATCCGCGACATCGTCGATAGCGAACTCGAGAACGTGTGGTCGGGCAAGAAGGACGCCAAGACGGCGCTCGACGACGCCGTGAAGGCCGGCAACGAGCAGCTCAAGCGCTTCGAAGCCGCTAACAAGTGAAGTCGTGAAGGAGCCCCCGCCCGCGAGGGTGGGGGCTTCGTCCCGCCGGCATGGAAAAGCGCGTCACCTTCAACGAGCGTTGGTTGCCCTACCTTCTGGTGGGGCCGCAGATGATTATCACGCTGGTCTTCTTCTTCTGGCCGTCAGGCCAGGCGATCTACCAGTCGGTGCTGATCGAGGATGCCTTCGGCGGCAACTCCAAGTTCGTTTTCCTCGACAATTTCATCAACCTCTTCAGCGACGCCGGCTACTACGCGTCGGCGCGGCTGACCGTGGTGTTCAGTTTCCTGGTCGCAGCCATCGGGCTCGCTTTCTCGCTGCTGCTGGCGGTGATGGCCGACCGCATCATCCGCGGCGCCACCGCCTACAAGGCTTTCCTCGTCTGGCCCTATGCCGTGGCGCCCGCCGTCGCCGGCGTCCTGTGGGGCTTCCTGTTCAATCCCTCGGTCGGCATCATCGCCTGGATGCTTCAGGGCATCGGCATCGAATTCAACTATGTGACCAACGGCAACCAGGCCCTGCTGCTGGTGGTCATCGCCGCGGTTTGGAACCAGATCAGCTACAATTTCCTGTTCTTCCTGGCCGGCCTGCAGTCGATCCCGAAATCGTTGATCGAGGCGGCCGCCATCGACGGGGCAGGCCCCGGTCGCCGCTTCTGGGACATCATCTTCCCGCTGCTTTCGCCCACCGGCTTCTTCCTGCTGGTGATCAACATCATCTACTCTTTCTTCGGCACCTTCGGTGTGATCGACGCTCTGACCAAGGGCGGGCCAGGCCACGCCACCAACATCCTGGTCTACAAGGTCTACAACGACGGATTCCGGGGCCAGGATCTCGGCGGCTCCTCGGCCCAGTCGGTGATCCTGATGATCGTGGTCGTCGCGCTTACCTTCGTGCAGTTCCGCTTCATCGAGCGGCGGGTGCACTACTGATGGTCGAGAACCGGCCCTTCCTCACGATGCTGAGCCACCTCGTCGTCATTCTGGGCGTGATCGTCATCGCCTTTCCGGTGTGGATGACCTTCGTGGCCTCGACGCACAGCCAGGAGACCATGCTGCAGTCGCCGATCCCGCTGCTGCCCGGCCCCCACCTGCTCGAGAACTACACCAAGGTGCTGACCGAAGGTTATGGCCGCGTCGGCAGCACGGCGGTGACGATGACGCTCACCAACAGCCTGATCATGGCGCTGGGCGTCGCGCTGGGGAAAATCGCCATTTCCATCATCTCGGCCTTCGCCATCGTCTACTTCCGATTCCCGGGCCGGATGTATTTCTTCTGGGCGATCTTCGTCACGCTGATGCTGCCGGTCGAGGTCCGCATCGTGCCTACCTACGGTGTGGTCGCCAATCTCGGCATGCTCGACAGCTACGGCGGCCTGATCATTCCGTTGATCGCGTCGGCGACGGCAACCTTCCTGTTCCGGCAGTTTTTCCTCAGCGTTCCCGACGAGCTCACCGAGGCCGCCCGCGTCGACGGCGCTTCGCCCATGCGCTTCTTCTGGGACATCCTGCTGCCGATGAGCCGGACCTCGATCGCGGCAATGTTCGTCATCCAGTTCATCTACGGCTGGAACCAGTATCTGTGGCCGCTGCTCATCACCACCAAGGAAAGCTACTACACCGTGGTCATGACCGTCTCGCGCCAGGCCAACGTGGTCGATTCGGTCCCGAGCTGGAACCTGCTGATGGCCATGGCGATGCTCGCCATGCTGCCGCCAGTCCTTGTCGTGGTGTTCATGCAGCGCCAGTTCGTGCGCGGCCTCGTCGAAACGGAGAAGTAGGCCATGGCGCAAGTCCATCTGCGCGGCGTCAAGAAGAGCTACGACAAGCTCGAGGTCATCCACGGCATCGACATGGAGATCGCCGATGGCGAATTCATCGTCATCGTCGGGCCGTCGGGCTGTGGCAAGTCCACCCTGTTGCGCATGGTGGCTGGTCTGGAGCGGATCACCGGTGGCGAGGTGGCGATCGGTGACCGTGTGGTCAATGAGCTCGAGCCCAAGGACCGGGATATCGCCATGGTGTTCCAGAACTATGCGCTCTATCCGCATTTCAGCGTCTACGAGAACATGGCCTATGGCCTGAAAATCCGCGGCGTGCCGAAGGCCGAGATCGATCAGCGCGTGCAGAAGGCGGCCAAGATCCTCGAACTGGGGACTTTCCTCCAGCGCCGACCGCGCCAGCTCTCCGGCGGCCAGCGCCAGCGCGTCGCCATGGGGCGCGCCATCGTGCGCGAGCCCGCGGTGTTCCTGTTCGACGAACCGCTCAGCAACCTCGACGCCAAGCTCAGGGTGCAGATGCGGCTCGAGATCAAGCGCCTGCAGCGCGAGCTGGCCGTCACCTCGATCTACGTCACCCACGACCAGGTCGAGGCCATGACGCTGGCCGACCGGCTGATCGTCATGAATGCCGGCGTCGCCGACCAGATCGGCACGCCGATGGATGTCTACGACCGGCCGGCCTCGGTATTCGTGGCGGGCTTCATCGGTTCGCCGTCGATGAATTTTCTCGCCGCCAAGGTGTCCGCCGGCGGCCGCGCGGTCGAGATCGCGGGCCTTGGTATCTCCGGCGTGGCGTTGCCGCTGGCGCGCCCGACCTCGGCGCCGGGCGGCGCGGCGGTGGCGCTCGGCATACGGCCCGAGCACTTGCTGCCAACACCGGACGGCCCGCTGGAGTTCACCATCGAGCTGGCCGAGCCGCTGGGCGCCGACACGCTGCTGCACGGCCATTTCGGCGACGCGCGCGAGCTGGTGACGGTGCGCCAGGGCGGCCATGTGCTGGCCAAGCCCGGCGACAAGCGGCGCTTCCGGGCCGACGCCGGCCACCTCCATTTATTCGACTCCCAGACCGGAAAGCGCATCCCCGACGCCTGATCTTCAGCGCCGTTGTGAGGAGAGGGCGCGGTCGAGGTGTGGGGCCAGGATCTCCGCGGCCACCGCATGCCCCTCGGCCGTCCAGTGCCCGTCCCGTGGAAAATAGAGGGCCGCGCCGGCCCCTTCGCGCATCGTCGACGCCATGCGAACGACGGTCGTGCCGCTTCGGGTGAACATGGCGGCGAGTCGGGCCTCCGGAAGGCCGGGGTCGACGCCGGTGGGCGGCGCGGGCGCCGTCCAGTTGACGTGCGTCCATTGCGTGCCACCGACCTCGACGCTCGTCGGGATCAGGAACGGCACATAGGCGATGCCGGCGGTCCGCAGGGTCCTGATCGTTTCGCCGACGAGCTGGTCGGTCAGGTTCCACAGGGCCTCGTCCTTGGTCGATCCCGGACGCATGAAGTCGACGGTGTCGCCCGCCCGCTCGCGCAGATCGCGGTTGAGGAGCCAGCGGGCGACGAGCACCGCGAGCTGCGAATTGAGCGGCGGACGTTCCAGCCAGTCGGACCGGAATTTCAGGACTCCGCTATCGCTGACCTTGATTTTCGAATCCTCGACCGCCTGCAGCGCGCCATCCGATGCGCGGACTAGCCGATGATTGAACAGGGTGCGGACGTGCATCCAGTAGAAACCCTGCACGACGACGGCGGGCCGGTAGCGCTCGATCATCTCTTTCATCAGGACGAGCTGCTGGTCGAACGTATACATCCAGTGCCCGGCATTCACGATCCTGAGCCGGGTGCCCGGCCGCCGCTCCGCCAGCAGGCGGGCCAGCGCCTCGGAATAGCGCTGCTCCTCGGCGACGCCCCAGCCGAAGGTGAAGGAATCGCCGATGAAGAGAACGGTCGCGACGTCGTCTGTCGCCGGGGCGATCGGCCCTTCGCGCAGGCCGGCGTCGTTGGTCCGGATAAGGGTCTCGAATTCAGGAGTCCGGTAGGTGAGGCGGACATCGGGCCGGTAGCGCCAGATGGTGAGCGCGTCGGGCCGGCACATCGGCAGCTGGTCGTCCTGTTGGATGGCGGCGTCCGATCCGGCAATCCAGCGCGCCCACAGCTCGCCCACGCCCAGGACCGCGACGATGGCCGCGATGTTGAAGGCCACGACGAATGCCCAACCGGATGCTTTTCGTATCTTCATCTGTCCGCGCGATTATTTAAGGTTGGGCCCTTCATTTACACTGCAATCGCAATTCTTGGCGAGGCAGGCAAGCGTCGGTATGACGTTGTCCATGTTGGCGTTTCTCGACGAGGCCTACACGGTCGCCTATGGCCTCGTGAACTCGATGGTCATCCGGCTCGCCTATCCGGCGGGCGCCTGCCTGCTTTACCTGTTGCCCGAACTACTGCTGCCCCGGACGCGCAACTCGCTGCAATCCTACCTGCGGGCGGCTACCTTCCTGGTGGTCGCCATCGGCATCAACACCGTTGTGCTGAAGGTCATGGAGGGCAGTGCAGGCTTCCTCGATGTGAAGCCGATCGCCTTCCTTGACCTCCGGCCGCTCACCGAATCGGATTCCTTGCCGCTCAAGGTCACTGGTTGGCTGGTGGCGGCGCTCGGCATCGCGATGGTCGGCAATTTCTTCTACTACTGGATGCATCGTGCCCAGCACCGCTTCGGCTGGATGTGGCGCTTTCATCGGGTGCATCATTCCATTACCGAGATGAGCGCCACCTCGAGCTACCATCATGTCGCCGAGGACCTGTTCCAGTTCGCCGCCGTCACCATGCCCATGGCCGCCCTCCTCGGCGTTGCCTCGGGGCCGGTGCCGTGGCTGGTGATCGTGCTGGCCAACACCCATTCCTACTTCATCCATTCCTCGGCCCGGCTGAACATCGGGCCGCTCCGCTACCTGCTGTGCGACAACCGCTTCCATCGCATCCACCATTCCAGGGAGCAGCGGCACATCGACCACAAATTCGCGACCTCGACGCCGTTGTGGGACGTCCTGTTCGGCACGACTTACTTTCCGCGCCCTGATGAGTGGCCCGCCGTCGGCCTCGTCGACGTTGCCGAGCCGAAGACGATTGCCGATTACCTGCTGATGCCGTTCAGGAGATAGCCATTGCTGTTCTGTACCTACAATATCCACTACGGCGTCGGAGCCGATGGAAAGTACGACGTGGCGCGCATCGCCGATGCGGTGGCCGAAGCGCACATCGTCTGTCTGCAGGAGGCGGTGAGCGGCTGGCCGCAGAACGATCATGCCGACCAGACCTCGGAGATCGCGGCTCGGCTCAATCGCTACTCGGTCTATCACGGCGCCATGGAGGCCGATGCCAGCACGGTCGGCCCCGACGGCCGGATCGCCAATCGCCGTCGCAGTTTCGGCAACGCCATCGTCTCGCGCTGGCCCATCCTGTGGTCGCGCGGCGTCATGCTGCCCAAGACACGGCTGGCGAACCTCTTCGACCTGCAGCGCGGTTATGTCGAGGCCGTGATCGCGGTTCCGTCGGGCCCCCTGCGTGTCTATTCGACCCATCTCAGCCACGTCGGTGCGCAACAGCGCCTGCCGCAGGTGGCGGCCCTGATGGATGCCGTCAACCGCGCGCCCGTAATCGGTGGCACATGGGATACCGCCGCCGGTGCGACTTTCATGTTCCAGGAGCCGGCGCCTGCGGTGCCGGCGTCGGCGATCGTCGCGGGTGACTTCAACTTCACGCCGTCCCATCCGGAGTATCCGCTGGTCTGCGGCACGCCCCGCCACCATGGCCGGATCGCGACGGCGGAGCATCTAACTGACACCTGGATTGCCGCCGGCAACAGCGAGGAGGAAGTCGATTCCTTTCCGCGCGAGGGCCGCATCGACCATGTCTTCGTCACCCACGATCTCGCGCCCCGGGTGAAGTCGGCGCGGATCGGTCACGGCATCAATGCCTCGGACCACTGGCCGGTGTTCGTGGAGTTCGACCTCTAGGTCAAACCGCCGGCTGGCGCACGATGCAGCGGAAGCCGACATGGCTCGTGGTCGTGTCGATCTGCTCGGCATGGCGCGCGGCTGGCCGGTAGCGCTTGCAGTAGCTGGGCGCGCAGAGATGCGAACCGCCTTTCAGTACCTTGCGCGGGATGCGCACGCGATCGTTCGGATCGTAACTCTGCTCCATCGTCGCACCGCGCGGATTCTCCGGCACGCAACACGCCTTGGCGGCATCCGCCTCGTGCTGCGTCGAGTACCAGTCAATGGTCCATTCCCAGACATTGCCGATCATGTCGAAGACGCCGTAGCCGTTGGGCGGATAGGTCCGCACCGGCGAAGTGCGGGCGAACCCGTCCGCGCGCGTGTTCTCGGCGGGGAAATCGCCCTGCCAGGTATTGGCCATGTGCTTGCCGCCGGGTGTTAACTCGTCACCCCAGGCGAATTCTGCGCCGTCCAGCCCGCCGCGGGCGGCCAGTTCCCATTCGGCCTCGGTGGGCAGCTCCTTCCCGGCCCATTTGGCGTAGGCCTCGGCGTCCTTGTAGGCGACTTGCACGACGGGATGGTCGTCGAGGCCGCCGATATGGCTGCCCTTGCCATACGGCCGCCGCCAGGTGGCGCCGAAGGTGAAGCGCCACCATTGGCTCCAGTCGGCGAGGCCGACGGGCTTCGAGGGCGGCGTGAAGACGAGGCCGCCGGCCTTCAGCATTTCGGGCCGTGCGCCGGGATAATCCTTGGCGTCGGGGTCGATCTCGGCCCAGGTGACGTAGCCCGTTGCCTTCACGAAGCTACGGAACTGGGCGTTGGTGATAGGTGTCGGATCGATCCAGAAGCCGTCGACCGTGACGCTGTGGACAGGCTTTTCCTCGGGATAGTGATTGTCCGATCCCATGCGGAAAGTGCCGCCGGGAATGCGGATCATGTCTGCCGTCGAGGTGGGTACGCGCAGGTCTGACATCGACTTTTTCTTATCGTCTGTTCCAGCCGAAGTGCCAAGGGTCGACACCAACGAGAGCGCCCGGCCGAGGGGCCGGGCGTCGTGTCGTGTAGGTCCGTGTACGTGTCTCGCGGTCGATCTAGTTCACCCCTTGCGGCGGTGACGTCAGCTTGTCGAGCACGCCTTGCAGGTTGAACGAGCCCGGCCTCTGGCGCGGCGGGAACTCGGCCAGGGTCTGGATGAAGCGGCCGACGAAGGCCTGCGCCGGCACCAGCAGGAAGATTCGGTCGATGCGCCAGCGGGCGTAGCCCATGCCTTCCTTGTCGGCGCGCTCGAACGGATCGGCTTTGAGGTCGAACAGCTTCGGCACGCGCAGCGTCACCATCGGGTCCTGCCAGACGTCGAAGCCATGGCTGCGCTGCTCCATGAAGGCGAGCTTCCACTTGTCATAGCGGAGACCCGCCAGTCCGCCGTCGTCGGTCCAGTAGAAGAACTCCTTGCGGGCGCTGCCGGTGCCGTTCTTCAGGAGCTCGCGCTGGTCGTAGCCGTCGAGATGGACCTTGAAGCTCTTCGCCCCGAAGGTGGCACCCTGCTTGAGCTTGGCCGCGAGGTCGGTTTCGCCGACAGCGGCCAGCAGGGTCTGCAGCCAGTCCTCGGCCGAGAAGATCTCGTTGATCTCGGTGCCCGGCTTCACCAGGCCCGGCCACCGGACCATCGCGGGCACGCGATAGCCGCCTTCCCAGTTCGTATTCTTCTCGCCGCGGAAGGGCGTCGTGCCGCCGTCGGGCCAGCTCATGACTTCAGCGCCGTTGTCTGTGGTGTAGATCACGATCGTGTTGTCGGTGATCTTGAGATCGTCGAGCTTCTTCAGGAGTTGGCCGACCTGGCCGTCATGCTCGACCATGCCATCGGCATAGACGCCGAGGCCCGTCTTGCCTTCGGACGCAGGCTTGAGGCGCGTCCAGATGTGCATGCGGCTGGCGTTGGCCCAGACGAAGAACGGCTTCTTGTCGCGGTTGGCGCGGTCGATGAAGTCGAGCGAGGCCGCGACGAACTCCTCGTCGACCGTCTCCATGCGCTTCTTGGTGAGCGGGCCGGTGTCCTCGCACTTCTGCTTGCCCCACTTGCCGAAGCGCGGGTCTTCGCCCGGTGTCTCGGTTGCCGTGGCGACGCACTTCATGACGCCGCGCGGGCCGTACTTGGCCTTGAAGGTCGGATCCTTGGGATAGTCGACGTTCTCGGGCTCTTCCTCGGCATTGAGGTGATAGAGGTTGCCGAAGAATTCGTCGAAGCCGTGCACGGTCGGCAGGAATTCGTTGCGGTCGCCGAGGTGGTTCTTGCCGAACTGCCCCGTCACATAGCCCTGCGGCTTCAGCAGGTCGGCGATGGTCGGGTCCTTCTCGGACAGGCCCTCCGGGGCGCCAGGGAGCCCCACCTTCAACAGGCCGGTGCGGATCGGCGACTGGCCGGTGATGAAGGCCGCGCGTCCCGCCGTGCAGGATTGCTGGCCGTAATAGTCGGTGAAGATCGCGCCTTCGCGGGCGATGCGGTCGATGTTGGGCGTGCGGTAGCCCATCATGCCGCGGTTGTAGGCGCTGATGTTCCAGTAGCCGATGTCGTCGCCGAATATGACGAGGATATTGGGTTTGGCTGGCGTCTGTGCGCTTGCCGGCAGCACGCCGCCCGACAGGCCGACGAGGAGCGCCGCTGCCGACAGCAGGCGGCCGAACTTGCCTTTGGTCATCGGATTTCCCCCCAGGATCGTGAAAATATGGGCAAAGGTCGCTTACAGCGCGATGCAAAACAACGGGGCGAACGATACAGTTTGTGCATGGAGATCGATCTCAAGTTGCTGCAATACGCCGTCGTGCTTGCCAGGCACCGGCACTTCGGCCGGGCGGCTGCGGCGCTCGGGGTCAGTCAGCCGACGCTCAGCCGCAATATCGCGACCCTCGAGAAGCAGCTCGGGATGCGTGTCTTCGAGCGATCTCGCCGCGATGTCATGGCGACGCCGGCGGGGGACGATGTCCTCCGGATGGCCGACGAACTCGTCGCCCGAGCCGAGGCGGTTTCCAACAGCCTGCAAATGGTGCGCGACGGGCGGGGAGGCCGCCTGCGTGTCGCGGCGGGCGTCTATGTCCATGACATCGCGGTCCGGTCGGCGGCGATCGACATGATCAAGGCCAACTCGTCGGTTCGCCTGGAATTGCTGGAGCGCGAATGGACGGCCGCGCTCTCCATGCTGATGATGGATCGCGTCGATTTTGCGGTCCTCGACATCGCTGCCTTGCGCGACATGCCGGCGTTGCGGGTCGAGCGACTTGGGAAACTCGTTGGGCACTACTATTGCCGGGCCGGCCACCCGCTCCTGAAGAAGACATCGCTTAGGCCGGAGGACGTGCGCCCTTACCCGTTCGTCTTCTCCAGCATGTCGCGGGAAAAGGCCGGGCTTGTCGAGGATATCGATCCGGGTTTCACCGTCGACTCGACGACAGGTGAGATCTTGCCCTCGATCGCCGTCTCGTCGTTCGGCCTCGGCGTCGAGATCGCGGCCAGCACCGATGCCATCAGCCTCGGACACATGAGCCAGATCAAGGAAGGGATTGGTGCGGGCCGGTTGGCGGTGCTCAACCTGCCGTGGCGGGCTGGTCCGCCGGTCGCCGAGATGGGTGTCGCCTACAAGCGCGAGCGCACACTGCCGCCGTCGGCGCGCATTCTGATCGGTCTCATCCGCAAGCGTTTCCGCGCCGTGGCGCAAGCCTGACGGGACGGCGTCACTTCAGCTCGAATGGATAGATCACCTTCCAGTCGTTCTTCATGTCGACGACCGTCCACTTGCGACGTACCGCCTCGTCCCATGCCTTGTCGAGGCGGCCAACTGGCGACTCGCGGTCATAGGCGTACTCGCGTACGGCGTCGGTATGGCGGACGAGGCCCATGAAGCGTACGCCGTTGCCGGCTGCCGTCCATTCCAGCATCTGCTGGTCGCCGTCGGAATTGCCGAAGGCGAACACCGGCCGGCGGCCGATGAACTGGTTGATGCCCACGGGCTTGCCCGGTCCGTCGTCGACGAACGCGACCTTCGGTTCCTTGGTGAGGACCGGCACGCCGTCCGGCCTCACAACGAACTTCGTGACACCCGAGGAACCCACGACCTGCTCGGGCGGGATGCCGTAGATCCGCTCGGTCCACGGCCGCATGAACTCGATGCCGCCGCCCGACACGATGAAGGTCTTGAACTGGTTGGCCCGCAGCAGTGCCAGCAACTCGAGCATCGGCTGGTAGACCAGGTCGGTATAGGGCCGGTTGAAGCGCGGATGGCGTGCCGTGGCGAGCCAGTCGAGCACGGCCATGCGGAATTCCTCGGTCGTGACCCCGGCGTGGGTGGCGGCCATCGCCTCGAGCAGGCCTTTCTCGCCTAGGGCGGCAAGGGCTGCACGATCGTCGGCCAGGATCGAGCGGAAAGGCTCCCGCGTGCGCCACTCGGGATGCTGCCCGACCATCGCCTTTACTCGGTCGAAGGCGAACATCACCTGGAAGTACATCGGCTGCTCGGTCCACAGCGTGCCGTCGTTGTCGAAGCAGGCGATGCGCTCGGGCACGGGCACCCAGTCGCGGTTTCCGTTGGTCGTCGTGCGGCTGACGAAATCGAGGATCGATTGTTTCACTGGCCCGTCGTTCCAAGACGGCAGGGCGTCGCTCTGCGCAAGAGCCACGGGAGCGAGGCCCCATGGGACGAGGGCAGGGAGGGCGAGGCCTGCGGCCAGCCCTGCGGTTGATCCAGAGAGGAACGAACGGCGCTTCATGCCAACCTCTTTTCCATCGAGACATCCGGCTTTTCTCAACGATGGACATGACCGACAGAGCCTACCTGATCAACCGATCTCGGCTCCATGCAAAGGTTGATGCGCGTTGCGTATCGATGGCGATTGTCGCAGAGGTCTTTTCCCGGCAACCGGAGTCCTGCGATCGTGACCCTGGCACTTCTCGTCCTTCTCAAGATCACCGTCACGGTCATTGTTTTCGGCATCGGCCTCGATTCGACGCCGCGCGATGCAATGCGCCTGTTCCGTCATCCCGGCCTTCTCGTGCGTTCCGTTCTGGCGATGTACGTGCTGGTGCCGCTCGCGGCCGTCGCGCTGGTCAAGACGTTGCCGCTGGCGCCCGGCGTGGAGGCAGGCCTGCTGGTGCTCGCCGTCTCGGCCGGGGCGCCGCTCTTGCCGCGCAAGCTGCTGGGTATCGGCGACGGTGCCTATATCTTCAGCCTGGTCGTGATCTCCTCGGTACTGGCGATTGTCCTGGTACCGGTCTGGCTGGCCCTGCTCGGGCCGTTGTTTCCCCGGCTGCCGCCCCTTGCGCCGGAACGCGCGGCACTGGTCCTTGCGGAGTCCTTCTTCCTGCCGCTGCTCCTGGGCATGGCTATTCGCTGGCTGTTTCCAAAGGCCGCTGCGTGGACAGCCGGGCGCCTGGTCGGCCTCGCCGGCATCGTGCTGGCGGTGAGCGCGCTGGCGCTGCTCGCCGTCCATTGGCATGTGGTGCTCGAAGCGCGCTGGACGGGGATCCTGACCTTGGCCGCCCTCATCGCCCTGTCGCTCGCCATCGGCCATCTGGTCGGCGGACCCGAAGAGGACACCCGCACGGCGCTCGCCATCGCCTGCGCCACCCGCCACATCGGCATCGCCGTGCTGGTCGCGACATCGGTGCCGGGCCCGCGCACCGCCGTCGTCGTCGCCATCTACATTGCCGTGTCGCTGGCGATCTCGCTTCCCTACCTACGCTGGCGGCGGGCCGTTTCAGCGCGCCGATCGACGCCCTAGCTCGCCGCCTGTCCGGCCGTCGCGCCGATGGCCAGCGGTGAGGCGGCGACGGCGGCGGCGCGGTCGCGCAGGAAGACGGCGGCGGCCTTCTCCCCCTCGGCGATCAGGCGGCCGATATTGGCCGAACCGCGATCGATCTTGCCCTCGTAGTCCAGCAGCGCCTGCAGCTCGACCGGCATCTCTATGCAGGGGATGTGATAGGGCCTGGGCTGGTCGGTGTGGAACGACCTGGGAATGCGCACCGGCGCCTTGATGTCGAACCGCGCCAGGAACTCCGGCCGGAAGGCATCGGCCAGGATCATGTCGTTGATCAGCTCGAGATGGCTGAGCTGCTGGAACAGCGAGATATTGCCCTCGAGCTGGTTGCGCCGGTCGATGATCTCTCCCGGCTTCACCGGGATCTGCTGGCGCGCGGTCGGGTTGATCTTGATCAGCCAGATCTCGTCCGGGATATTGTCGGCGCCCACCGACCGCGGCCGGAGCAGCTCCTCGACTGGCGGATTGTCCGAAAAGAGTCCGTCCCAGTAGGCATCCTTGCCGATCTGCACGGCGGGAAAGATGTTGGGCACGGCGCACGACGCCAGGATGTGCTCGACACGGATCGGCTCCTGGCTGGAGACGAATTTCGTCAACGCTCCGGTGGTGACATTGGCCGCCCCGAGGATCAGCACTGGGGGCTGCGGACATGGTCCCCACGAGGCGATCTCGGCAAAGTCGATGTGGCTCTCGATCAGGCCGCGAAAATCGGCAAAGCCTTTGCGCTGGCCCGCCGTCATCATCCCCATCGTAGCCTGCATCATGGGCGAAGAGGGGCTCATCTGGAAGGTTGGCAGCATGCCGGCGTTCACCAGGCGCATCGACTCGACGATGAACTGGTTGATGGCGTGCTCGATCGGGCCCTGGGCGGTGTTCTCCTGCCAGAATGCCATCATGCGTTCCCACACCGGCCGCTCGCCCTTCATGTAGGAATACCACAGCAGGGTGGCGCACAGCGCCCCGCCGGAGGTGCCGCTGATGGCGACCACCTCGAATTCCTCGCCGATCTTTGCCTCACACAGCGTCTTGAGCGCGCCCGCGGTGAAGGCCGTCTGGCTGCCGCCACCCTGGCAGGCGATCGCGATCTTGAGCTTTGACATGGTCTGGTTCTCTCGGCTGGTGAGGTTCTGCACGCAAAAGGCTGGCCACGCCGGTTCAGGGCTTCATGGAGCCAAGCGTATCGGTCAGCGGCTGAACGTTGATCTGGATAAAGCCCCGGCGCGGATGATCGAGGTCGAGAGTCATCCAGATGGCGGCAGCCAGCGCGAAGCCATAGACGAAATTGAGGATCGGATAGCGGCGGCCGGCCTGGCCGTTGCCGAAGGACGCCAGCGCCAGGGCAAGCGCCGCGCTGAGCAGCAGGGTGATCATGATCGGCGTCGGGATGTGGCGGATTGCTGCCGACAGGTGCGTGGTGTGGAGGTCGATCACCTCGTTGAGCGACGGCAGGACGACGAGCATCAGCTGGGGGTTATCCGCCGTGCCCTTCATCGCGATGGCCCACAACTGTGCGTGCTGGGTCCCGACCTTGGACAGCAGGGTGACGGCCGTGGCGCTATCGTGCCGCGCGAGCAATTCGATCCGGCTGGCAGCGTACTGGCGCAGCGCCTCCTTCAGCTCTCCGCGTGCCGGTTGCGGCAGGGCGTCGGCGCGCAGGTAGGATGTGCCCAGTGCATTCGCTTCCTTGACGATCAGGTCGAGTCGGTCGACATAGCGGGTACCGGCGCCGGCGAAGCCGAAGCCGATCAGGAAGGCCACCAGCGCAAAGGTGGCGCTGCTGATCAGGCCGAGCTGCTTGTCGAAGGTTTCGTCTTGTGGGCCGTAGTGGCGCCCCAGGCGGTAGCCAAGTTCGCTGGCAAGAAAGGCGCCGACGACCAACACGACCGGCTCTACGAACTCCACCAACAAGCAACGCCTCCTCGTCACGGGATTGGGACTAGTCCAGGACGACCTTGATAGCCTGCGGAAGCAGGCGGCGGGAAGGGCAGGACGGTGTCCGTGCTGCGGACGACCAACGGCCAATGGATGGTTTGCCGGTAAAAAATGGATGGTTTGCCGGTAAATATCGTGTGCCGCAGCCTCGTGTCAGCGGTGCGGCTGTCGGCGGTAGTGGTCGGCCAGCGCGTCGCGGCCGAAGTCGGCGGCGAGGTCGCGCCACACCGCATGGATGTGGTTGGCGCCGTTCTGGGTGTTGTCGTACTCGATCACGGTCACCGGCCCGTGGACGCGGAAGTAATGCGCCTCGCCAGGCGTGAGCGAGCCCGCCCAGGCGAAGCGGAAGGCAGCGATCCCCTGCTCCATCACGCGGCGCTTCTGGGCAGCCACGAGGTCTGGCGCCAGCGTGCCCAGGAAACGGTCCATCAGGGCGTCGACCAAGGCGCTCGACGTCCCGTTCATCGCCGCGAGCTCGAGGCCGCGCGGCTGGCCGAGGTCGCGCTCGCGCTGCGGACTGGCCACGATCTCGCCGAACGAGCGGTCGGCGATGATCGCCGCCTGGCGTTGCGGTGCCGTCAGGCTGGCCATGATCTGGCGCGCGAGATCTTCCGACCTGCCCAGCAGCCGGAAGCCGCGGTGGGGGCCGTCGCTTACGGTCGCCGGATGCGCGCCAGCGAAGAAGGGCGTCACGGCGACATGGCCGGCGGCGGGCAGCGTCACGTTCAGCGACAGGTGATGGCCCTCGAAGCGCCAGCCCCAGGGGAAACGGCCCGGTGTTCCGAAGACCGATACGAAGTAGCGGCCGGGATCGCGGAAGCTGCCCTGCTGCTCGCGCAGCACGGCCTCCAGCAGGCGTACGCCGTCGAGCAGCCTCAGGCCCTCGTCGCTCAGCACCGAGGCGAAGAGCGCCCGCGCGGCCGCGGCCTGTGCCGGCTGCATCTCGCCCAAGCCAAGGCCTGACCGGTTGCGCGGAATGTAGTGCCAGTCGAGGCGATTTTCGGACTCGAAGGCGATCAGCGCCCGGCGGCGCTGGGCATCGTCGAGGCTGGCAAGGAAGCTGTTGGCGGCCTCGGCGATGCGCTGGGCGGCGTCAACGGTCTGGGCGCGGGCAGAACCGAACGGCAGCA
>RGPT01000140.1 GCA_010032545.1 Alphaproteobacteria bacterium | reverse complement strand
CTCCCGCCTTGGTCACACGCGGCAGGCCGAACCGGCGATAGAGCGCCGGCAGATTGGCCACAACGACGGCGCCCACCAGGAAGTGAACGGTGACGGCCGTGGAAACCAGGACGACCGACCACTGCCGCTCTTCCTGGACGGCATGGAGATAAACCGGCGGGCCATAGAAGCCGAGGCCCCAGCCGAAGACGGCGAGCACGAAGGCGCCGGCGGCGACACGCCAGCCGAAGAATTTTTCTTGCATGGGGGCCTTATGGCCCCCGCTCGGTGTCCCTCGTTACGGTCCCGGTCGAAGCGTCAGAACGATGCCTCGACCGTGCCGAGGCCAACAAACTCGCCGCGCGCGCGGCTGCCGGGCGGGAAGTAGCGCAGGCCGGTCCACGAACCGGTCGTGATCGCCTGTCCCTTGGCGATGCCGCCGCGCTGGCGCACCGCATGGTCGATCATCCAGGCGAGCGGCCGCACCGGATCGACGGCGCCGAGGCCGCCCTTCTGGTCGACGATGGTCTTGCCGTCGACCACGAGTCTCACTTCTCGTCCGGCCCAGTCGAGCCCCCTCCAGTCCTTGATCGGCCCGCCCACAACCAGGGCGTGGTTCATCTGGTTGTCGGCCAGAAGCCACTCCGGATCGACCTGCTTGAAGTTGGCGAGGCGCGTGTCGACGATCTCCATGCCGACAAAGGCATCGCCCACGGCAGCAAGCGCTTCGTCGCGACCGACCGGCGTGCTGCGCGCTGCGATGTCGGCGGCAATGTGAAAGGAGATCTCGACCTCCACGCCGATCATGTGCATCGCCTTGCCGTCGAACGTGGCCGGTGACGGCACCAGCGCGCCGGCCAGCAGCGGTGCGGGATTGGGCTCGGCCGTCGGCGAGCGCGCGCCGACCTTCCAGCCCGCGACCGGACCGGTCGCCTGGGCGACGCCGTCCTGGATGGCATAGACCGCACTGCGATCCGGCAATGCGAAGGGTGGCGCCACCTGCAGGCCGCTGCGCCGTGCCTCGAGCAGCGTGCGCACCGCGTAGGAAATGTCTGGGGTCATGGTAAGCTCGCGCAAAAGAAGTCGGACTGGAGAGGACAATGCCTTACGCCAGCGGTCGCGTCATTCACGACGCCGACGCCCATATCATGGAGACGCCGGGCTTCCTCGAGGACCATCTCGAAGCCAGGTATCGCGCCGCCGTGACCGACAGCGTCCTGTTCCCGCGCCACGAAGGTTTTCACAACACGCGGCTGAAGGCGCAGCCGGCGACCGAGATCGACGAGACGCAGATCATGCTCGCCAAGAACTGGGACGCGCTCGGCTCCAGTATCAAGCAGGACCGCCCGCGCTCCATCGACCTGCTGGGTTTCGCCAGCCAGCTCATGTTCACCACGGCGCTGCTCAACTATTCCTCGGTGCTCGAAGGCGGCCGCGATGCCGACCTCACCTATGCCGTGGCACGCGCCCACACGCGCCACATGGTGGATTTCTGTTCGGTCGACCGGCGCCTGCTGGCGACCGGCTATGTCCCGCTGGTCGATTTCGACCGCACGGCGAAGGCCGCGCGCGAGGCGATCGAGATGGGCGCCAAGGCCCTGATGATTCCCTCGCGCTGTCCCGACGATCATTCGCCGAGCCACATCGGCTTCGATCCGCTGTGGGCGATCGCCCAGGAGGCGGGACTGCCGATCGTGTTCCATGTCGGCGGCGGCGGGAAGCTGCTGGAGGACGCCTGGTTCAACAATGGGCTGCCGCCGGTGCCCGACTTCCACGGCGGCGACGACAACTTCAAGTCGATCGACTACATGGCCATTGCCTATCCGCCGATGAAGGCGCTGACCGCGCTGGTGGTCGATCGCGTGCTCGACCGCTTCCCGCGACTCAAGTTCGGCGTCATCGAGCAGGGCGCCTCGTGGGTGCCGGGCTGGATGCGCAACATGGATAGCGCCCACAACGCCTTCTACAAGAACGAGGAGCGGCTGCAGAAGATGTCGCTCAAGCCCTCCGAGTTCGTAAAGCGCCAGGTGCGCGTCACGCCCTATCCGCACGAGGACGCGGGCTGGATCATCGCCAACACCGGCGACGAGGTGTGCCTGTTCTCGTCCGACTATCCGCATGTCGAGGGCGGCCGCCATCCGATCAAGCGCTTCGAGGCATCGATGGAGAAGGCCGGCACCAGCGAGCATCAGAAGCAGCGCTTCTATTGCGACAACTTCGTCGACCTGATGGGCGCGGGCCTCGCCCCCGAACTGAGGATCGCGGCATGAACGCCTACACGACATTGCTCACCAAGCAGACCGGCGCAGTGCTGAAAATCACCGCCAACCGGCCCGACGTGCTGAACGCCCAGAGCCGCATCCTGCTGGAAGAGCTCGATGATGCCTTCATCCAGGCCACGAAGGACGAGAGCGTACGCGTCATCATCCTGGCCGGTGCGGGCAAGCATTTCTCCGCCGGCCACGACCTCGGCAGTCCGCAGGAGATGGAGGACCAGAAGAGGAATCCGGTCGAGGGATTCCGCGACGAATACCGGCGCCTCTCCGAGCGCTTCTTCGAGAACACGATGCGTTGGCGCGACATTCCCAAGCCCACCATCGCCCAGGTCCAGGGCTACTGCATCATGGGCGGCCTGATGATCGCCTCGGCCTGCGACATCATCGTGGCGAGCGAGGATGCCCAGTTCGCCGATCGCGCCGTGAAGTGGGGCGGCAGCCACGTGCAGTATTTCTCGATGCCGTGGGACTTCGGCCCGCGCAAGACCAAGGAGTATCTCTTCACCGGCGCCTTCATCAGCGCCGCCGACGCCGAGAAGGCGGGCCTCGTCAATCGCGTGGTCGCGCGGGAGAAGCTCGAGGACGAGACGATGGCGCTCGCCCAGCAGATCGCCGAGCGCGATCCCTTCGCGCTAAAACTCGCCAAGGCTTCGGTCAACGAGATGCAGGACGCGCAAGGCTGGCGCCAGGCCATGGAAGGCGCCTTCAAGAACTACATGCTCACCATCCCGCACCGCATCGAGATGGGCACCTATGGTCCCAAGGCGCGCGAGAAGGCCCCGAAGGACCGCTTCGCCGTCCTGAACAAGAAGGTGGGCTGACGTCACGCCGCTTCTCCTTACGCCGCCCCCTCACCCAACCTCTCCCCCTCGCGGGGTGAGCCCAAGATCTGGAATTGGCAGGCATCGAGACTGGGGCCTTCCCCCTCCGCCCCCTGCGGGGGCACCTCCACGACTTCGGGAGGTGCGATGTCCGCTGGAACGGGCGTCAAGCCGTTGGACTCGCTGGACGAGTCGACCCAAGACAAAGCGAATCCGCGCAATATGCCGCCGCCGGCCGATGGGCGGCATCACCTGCGATCAGGAGCGGGGCAGCCGCGACACGGCGTAGGCAATGTCCTCGGTCAGGGCGAGCAGCAGGCGCACCTCCTCCTCGTCGAAGGCTTCGGGTTGCTCGGCGTAGAGCCCGAGGCAGGCGAACACCTTGCCGTCGATCTTGAGCGGCAGGCAGATGCTGGCGTGGTAGCCGCGTTTCAGGGCCTCGTCCCGCCACGGCGCCACCGCGGGGTTGGTGATAAAGTTCTGGTTCACCTGCATCTCGCCTGTCCGCAAGGCGGTCCCGGTGGGGCCGACGGATCGTGCGCCCTCGCCCCAACTGATGGCCGCGCCCGCGAGGTAGCCATTCTCGACGCCTGCGATCGCCACGAATCGCACTGTCTTGCCTTCGTCGCTGTTCGGCATGCCGACGAAGGTCATTCGATAGCCGCCGAGCTGAACCAGTATCTCGCACATCTCCTGGAAGAGTTCGGTTTCCTGACCTGCCCTGAGCAGGACGCTGGTGGTGGCCTGCAGAGCACTTTGCACGCGCGACAACCGCGCGACTTCGACTTCCAGCGCCTTGCGCTTCGTGATGTCGCGAATGAAGATCTGACGGTACATCCTGCCGTCGACTTCGATGGCGTTCCCGCTCACTTCGATCGGGAATACCGTCCCGTCCTTGCGCCGGTTTACCGCTTCGACCAGAAGACCATCCGGCGTGTTCGGCGCATTCCATATGGCGTCGAAGCGCGCGAGATCCTCCGGCAATACAAGGTCGCGGACATTAAGTGCGCGGAATTCGCCGGCGCTGTAACCGTAGGCGGCGACCGCGGCCTCGTTGGCCTCGACGATCAATCCATCGGGCCTGCTCAGCAGCACCATGTCGCGCGCCCGTCTGATGAGCGTCCCGAAATGACGGCTCATCGCCGCGTGTTCCTCGACATGCCGGGCCTGGACCGCGAGAAGACTGACGTATTCGGCGCGCCACAGCACGATCATCGTGATGGCCGCCAGCCCGACGGCAGCGCCGATCACGACGATCAGCGTGAATTCCTTCCGCCGCAGCGGCCGGGTGATCTCTTCCAGGTCAGTCTTGGCGACGACGATCCAGGGCACACCGCTCACGCGACGCGAGGCCGTGAGAACCTCCACGCCCCGATAGTCTGGGCCGCTTCGGACACCATCACCCTCCAGGGCAGCCTTGGCGGAGGGCAACATGTTGTCTGCCAAGGGGGCACGGAAGGCGAGGGGCCCCGGGACAGGCTTGAGAAGAGGCGGCGGGGAGATGAAAACCACATCGTCGCCCTCGCGGCGAACCACCACAGCCTCGGAGGAGCGGCTGGTCGTCGGCCACGTCGCGATCTGTGGCAAGAGCCCCTGGAAGGGATCGACCGTCATCGCCAGCACGGCCGTCGTCGGGCCGTTTCCGGGGTGCGACGTGATCGGCAGAAGGAAGACCATGCGTGGCCGTGGCGGCGTTCCGTCGAGATGGACATCGATGATGCCCCTGCGCCGCTCGGCGGGGTTAGCCGCGAAGGCCATGGCCGCTTGCGTCGTCTCCTTGTCCGGCGTGCTGTCCTCGCCGGCCTGGGCCAGCACTTTGCCATCCGACGCAATGAGCGAGACGCCGGTTCGCTCGGCATCGCCTGCCAGCACTTCGGCAAACAGCAGCTGGACCAGCTGCTCGACGTCGCGGTCGGCGGGCAGGCTGCCGAGGGGCAGTCCCCGCAGCGAGGTGGCCAGAAGGTTGACGTCGATCGTGCGCTCCAGGAGCCACTTGTCGATCTGCTGGGCCTTCAGGCGGGCCACCGACTCCTGCTGCGAAGACCGTTCCTCGCGGGAGGTGTTCTCGAGGTCCGAGATGTACAGGAAGCCGATGGCGGCAAGGCTTACCGCCGCGATAAGCCATGCGCTCACCAGGCGCAGGGTCGTTCGCTTCATAACAGTTCTTAGGTCGCGCAAGTCGACGGCGCGTTTGGGTCCGCTGCGCAGACGCCAGGCGCCAAAGCCGATCAGCGACCATGCCACGACATAGGCCGCCAGCATCCAGGGCGACACGAGGTGCTTGAGGAAGGCTGCGGTATGGGCGACGGGGTCCGCTGGCCCGGCCGTGACCACCCAGGTGCCAACGAAGATTAATCCCACGCCCACGACAATGACGGCCGCGAAAAGCCAGCGACTGTTGTCAAACCACCGCGACATTATCGGGCGCACTCGGACTGCAACTTTAACAGATATGCTTTCTGATTTAATGCAGGTTTTATACCATGTTAGTCGCGCGCATTGGGAGTGTGATCATCCGTTTACTTTTATGCTTCCTGAGCGCCGCGTTGCTGGGCCTCAATGTGGTCAGTGGGCAGGGCGCAACGCTGAGTGTCGACAGCAAGACCATTCCGGGACTGACGGCGAAGTCCCCGATCGTCAGCCATACGATCCGCCTGTCCGGGCCGATTGAGGAGGGCGATGCCGACAAGCTGCGCGTCATCCTGACCCGCCTCAAGGCGGCTACATCGCCGACCTTGGACAGGCCGCTTGCCACCATCGAACTCAGCAGCGCCGGTGGCGACGTCTATGAAGGCCTCAAGATCGGCTACCTGCTGCGCGAGTACAGCGTCGCATCGGTCGTGCGGGCCAGGGATCTATGCCTGTCGGCCTGCGCGCTGGCCTTCCTCGGCGGCACCGGGAGCCGCTCCGGTCCCACCTTCGTGCCGAGCCGCAGCATCGAGATCGGCGGCCAGGTCGGCTTCCACAACTTCTCCCTGAATACAAACAGCGAACAGATCCCCGCGGCGAAGGGCGGTCGGGAAGGAATGATCGTGGGCTTCAGCATGGCCCGCGGCGGGGCGTCGGCGCTGGTGCGCTACGCCACGACAATGGGCCTCGATATGTCCTTCATTGCCGGCTTGCTGGGCCGCCCGCCGGAACAGTGGGAATACATCGATATCGCCCAGACGTTCATGTCCCTGCAGGTATGTCCCATCGGCCTCGAGCGTCCCCGGCCGCTCCCGGCGACGATTGCCGCGAACATCTGCAACAACGCGACCGCCGGCTTCAGCCCGTCGTCACCGATGCAAGCCCAGCAGTTCACGCCACGCGACGGCAAGCGGCATCTGCTGGAGCATGTCCAGAAGAACATCGAGACCTTCTCGATGAAGGGGCCGCTGGTGGCCCAGCTCAGGGCGGTCCTCGCCACGCGCGACGATCAGCTCATCGACGCCGTCTACAACGACCTGCGCAGCGCGGGGATTCCGCTACTGGCACCGCTCGGCGCCATGTTCGTGGTAACCGGCTATTCGGCCAGCGCCTACGATCTGGAATGCCACGTAAGCTTCCCGCGCGACAATCCCGACCGGTTCGACGTCATCCTGCAAGCGCCGGAAGGCACAGTGAAGCTCTTCCAGTCGCCGCCGCCGGCCTGTCCGGGGTTGTTCCTCTACGACAGGGACGACGTGCTCAACCCGCGGCGTTGAATGGTCCCTTGAAGCAAGACGTTCTATCTCGCCGCTTGGCGGTTCATGAACTGTCATGATTTGTGTCCGGAAGCACGCTGGTTGTTGAGGTCGTTCTCACTCCCTGGAGACGGTTTCGCGGTCGCGAAGCCCACTGCAGATCGCCAATTTACAGCGTCCAACAGTGAACAGCCGACTTTCGCCGCTATGTCCGCTCCCGGACAGTAATGCTGGACTCGCCGTCGCTATGGTGCGCTTGTGATAGACGCTGATGCGGGCTCCTGTTGGAAAGCAGATGAGCAAACATCAGGTATGGGCTCTGCGGAACAGCGACCGGCTTTGAGCAATCGCTGAATTTGAGCAATCGCTGAATAAGGACAACCAGACAGGAGGTGGGACGTATGTCTCAGCAAGCCTCTACGCGCGAACTACTCGATGTGCGGCGGGCGCGTGGGCTGTTCCTGTTCGCGTGCGTGATGTTCGTCGCGATAGGTCTTGTCGCGGTGTGGTTTGCCTCGGCCGATCCTGCCAGCGGCGCTTCGAGCCTGCGCCGTTATCTTTCCCTGCTGATGTCGCCCTGGATCGTGCTGAGCCTCGTCGCCGCCGCGGGCATCGTCGTTTTCGGCATCTGGTTCCTGGGCTTCTCGCCCCCTCTCCCAGCCCCGGCCACGGCCTTCGACGCCAAGTTGCGACAGGACGGTCGTCTCCTGACGCTCGTTCTCGTGACCTTTGTCCTGTCACTGTCGGGCGTGGGCTACCTTTTCATCAACGAGACACGCGCGCTCTTCCGCGAGGAAAAGTTGCGCGAGCTGTCGGCCGTCGCCCGACTCCGGGCGCAGCAGGTCGACCGATGGATCCTTCAGCACACAATGGATGCACAGGCCCTCGCCGGCGCGATCAGGGCGCTGCCCCTCGACCCCGCCGCCGCGAAGGGCGAGGCACGACAGATTCTCGAGGTGCTGCTGGCAGAGGTCCTGGCGGGCACGACCGATCGGACCGGCATCGCCCTGCTTTCGCTGAATGGGACGGTGCTGTTGAGCCTCGGCGAGGACGTCACCCCCGACGCGGCAACGCTGAAGGCGGTGACTGCCCTCAAGACGTCCGCGGCACGTTTCCAGATCATCGACGTGCACGAGGTGGCCGGACCGAAACCCCTGTTGCGCATTGCCTTCGTCGTCCCCGTCGAGCCGGGGGACCGAACCGGTCCGCTGACCATCGTGGTGCTTGTGCTCACCGTCGATCCTACCCGAGAACTCTTCCAGCAGGTCTCGACCTGGCCCACCGACCGCCGGGGCTCGGAGGTCGTGCTTGTCCGCCGTGACGGCGACGACCTCGTTTATCTTACGGCGCCGAGCCTTATCGACAACAAGCCCACGGGGCCCTCGACGTACCGGCTGCCCATGGCGCGGGCCGGGCTGCCGGAGGCGCAGGCCACTCTCCATGGCGACGGCGTGCGTGAGGGCCTGGACTATCGTGGCGAGCGCGTGTTCTCGGCGTCGCATCACGTCACCGGGGTGCCGTGGTTCGTCGTGGCAAAGACCGACGTCAGCACGCTCATGGCACCGATCTGGAACAAGACCCTGTCGCTCGCCCTGGTGGTCGTGGCGATCATGCTGGTGACGGTGTTCATGGTGTTGCTGCTGTGGCGCGGCCAGAGGGCCAGCTACCTGTCGTTTCGCGATCTCCAGATCGAAGAACGCTCCGCGATGTCGAATCGTTTCGAGGAACTCATTCGCCTCGCACGAGAGATGCCCGGAACCAGGGGCGGACCGGATCGCTGAGCGACGACATAGCCGCTGATGCCGGTTCCCGTGCTAGCGGTCGGCCTCGACGACATAGGCCCGCTGCCATCGGAAGCTCAGAAGATCACGGTTTACTCAGCTGGAACCCATAGCGGGGCGAAACAGCAGAAGGCGGCGAAGGCCTTGGTCAAATCCCTCAGTGCACCAGCTGCTGCAGTGGTAATCAAAAAATACGGCATGGAGCCGGGCTGATCCGTTTGATTTTTGGGTATCATCCGCTCGGCTGCCATGACTTCCAGCCGTTGTGATTTTTACCTGTCCGGAGCCAGGTCAATGAAGCTCACCTGTCGCGCGTTTCTGCGTCTTTCCTCAGTCTCCGCCATTCTGTCGTTGGGCTCCCGTTCGGTGTGGGCGCAGGCCTATCCGGCGCGGCCCGTGCGCGTACTGGTGGGCTACGCGCCCGGCGGCGTGAACGACCTGCTGGCGCGTCTGATCGGCCAGTTTTTGGCCGAGCGGCTGGGCCAGTCGTTTCCCGTCGAGAATCGTCCGGGGGCCGCCAGCAACATCGCCACCGAGGCCGTCGCGCGCGCGCCGGCGGATGGATACACGCTTCTGCTGGTCGGGTCGGCCAACGCCATCAACACAACCCTGTACGACAGGCTGAGCTTCGATTTCAGGAAGGATATCGCCCCGGTCGCGACCCTCTGCAGTGTCCCGATCGCCCTGCTGGTCAATCCCTCGGTGCCGGTCAAGACGGTCCCCGAGCTCATCGCCTATGCCAAGGCCAATCCCGGCAAGCTCAGTATGGCGTCGCCCGGCAACGGCAGCCCGCAGCACCTGGCCGGTGAGCTCTTCAAGATGATGGCCGGCATCGACATGGTGCACATCCCCTATCGCGGCGGCGGACCGGCCCTGACCGATATCCTGGCGGGCCAGGTCCAGGTGTTCTTCGGCAGCGTCGCGTCGTCGATCCAGTACATCCGCAACGGCCAGCTGCGCGCGCTCGCCGTCACGACGCCCGAGCGGCTCGACGTGTTGCCGGATCTGCCCACCATCGCCGAGTTCCTGCCCGGCTACACCGCCGTCGGGTGGTATGGCATCGGCGCTCCCGCGGGCACGCCGGCGGCGATCGTGGCGTTGCTCAACAGGGAGGTGAACGCCGGCCTCGCCGATCCGAAGATCAAGGCGCGCCTCGCCGATCTGGGAGCGACGGCGCTGCCCGGCTCGCCCGCGGATTTCGGTCGGCTGATCGCCGAGGAGACGGAGCGGTGGGCGAAGGTTGTCCGATTCTCTGGCGCCAAGGCCGACTGATTCCGGGCCGCGGCCGGCGGTGCAGACAGGGACGAGAAGCAGCGCCTATGCGCAATGGCGAGCGTCACGTTACAGGCGGTGCATCGCCACCCACCGAGGTCTCCTTTTGGCACTTTTGAGACTTGACGAGGAACCTGACCTGAGGCCGCTTTAGGCTCGGGAACGGACATGCTCGGGTCCCGCCGGACAGGCCGAGCGTAGGATGACCTGAACGACAAGCCGTAATCTTCCGGGGAGAAGCCACGATGAGCGAAGATATCCGCGAGCAGGCCGGACGGCGGCTGTTCGACAGCCATTGCCACATCATCGATCCCCGCTTCCCGATCGTGGCGAACAACGGCTACACGCCCCCGCCCTTTCCACTGGAAGCGTATCTCGCCCAGACCCGGCCGCTCGGCGTCGTGGCGGGAGCGATCGTGTCCGGCTCGTTCCAGGCCAACGACCAGACTTACCTGATGGACGTCCTGCCGAAGCTGGGCGCCGGCTGGGTTGGCGTGACGCAGCTCCCCAACGACTGCCCCGACGCGGAGATCTCCCGGCTCGATGCGCTGGGCGTGCGCGCCGTGCGCTTCAACCTGTTCCGCGGCCGGCTCGACAGCGTCGACGAGATCGCGGCCCTCGCGACCCGAGTCCACGCGGTCGCGGGCTGGCACGCCGAAATCTATGCCGATGCCGCGGCCCTCGCGCCGCATGTCGGGCGGCTGTCGAAGCTGCCCCAGCTCTCCATCGATCACCTCGGCATGACCCAGGCCGGCGTGCCGGTCCTGCTCGACCTGGTCGCGGCGGGCTGCAAGGTGAAGGCGACCGGATTCGGCCGCGTAAAACTCGACGTGCCGGCGACGCTGGAAGCCGTCGCGCGGAAGAGCCCGGACGCCCTGGTGTTCGGCACCGATCTCCCCTCGACGCGCGCAGCGCGGCCCTTCCAGCCCGCCGACATCGACCTGGTGGAGAAGGTGCTCGGCCCGGAGCTGACCCAGAAGGCCTTCTGGGACAATCCCGTCGCGCTCTACCGGGTCAAGGTGGATTGACGGGAGTCCTGGGCGACATTCGGCTATGGTGCCGGCCGCACTCCTTGTTCCCGGTTTCCATCGCAAAGGTCGGCGCACCATGAAGGCTGCTTACATCG
>RGPT01000139.1 GCA_010032545.1 Alphaproteobacteria bacterium | reverse complement strand
TCAGCGTGAAGTCGGGCTCGCCGTCGGACAGATTGCTCCACACGAACACCATCGCGGTGCAGGGAGCGGCGGCCAGCAGGATGAGACCGGCGATATAGCTGTCGATCTGGTCGGCCGGCAGCCAGGGACGGAACAGCCAGCCCACGAACAGCCAGCCAAGTGCGGCCATCGAGAACGGCTTCACCGCCCAGTTGATGAACAGCGTCACGCCGATGCCGCGCCAGTGCTCGCGCACCTGGGCGATGGCGCCGAAGTCGACCTTGATCAGCATCGGGATGATCATCAGCCAGACCAGGACCGCGACCGGCAGGTTCACATGCGCGACCTCGGCAGCACCAACGGCCTGGAAGACGGCCGGAAAAAAGTGCCCCAGCGCGATGCCGACGACGATGCAGAGCGCGACCCAGAGGGTGAGGTAACGTTCAAAAAGGGACATTCGGGTCGTCTCCAGATCGATCCTGCTCATGTTGGCCGTCGACACTTAAAGGCCAACTGCGTAATACATATGTCACATTATTGGACTATTCGAGAACTATGGAATCATCGGACGCAGCCGCCGGCTTCGCCGCTCTTTCCCAGGAAACCCGCCTCAACCTGATGCGGCTCCTGGCGACCAAGGGCGCCTCCGGCATGGCAGCCGGTGAACTCGCCAGCCGGCTGGGCCAATTGCCCTCGACGCTGTCGTTCCATCTGGCCGCCCTCGAACAATCCGGCCTCGTCCAGTCCACCCGGCAAGGCCGCCACATCATCTATGCGGTTCGCTTTGCCGGCCTGCGCGCGCTTTTCGGCTTCCTGACGGAAACGTGTTGCGGCGGACGACCCGACCTCTGCGGCGACCTGGCGCGACTTCTTCCCGAAGCCGAACCCGAGGTTCACATGACTCCCGCCTTCAACGTGTTGTTCCTGTGCACGCACAACTCCGCGCGGTCCCTGATGTCGGAAGCCCTTCTCCAGCAGATCGGCAAAGGCAAGTTCAACGCCTACTCCGCAGGCTCCGAACCGGCACGCGCGCCGATGCCCGAGGTCATGGCAAAGCTGCAGACGCTCGGTCACGATGTCGGACGCTTGCGCTGCAAGTCATGGGACGAGTTCACGGGTCCCGACGCGCCGCGCATGGATTTCGTCATCGCGCTCTGCGACGTGCTGCAGGGCCAGCAATGCCCCGATTTCGGCGAGAAGCCGGTGACGGCGGCCTGGCCGCTCCCCGATCCCGCCAAGTTCTCGGGCTCTGTGGTCGAGCGCACAACGATGATCAACGAACTCTACGGCATGATCCGTCGGAGGCTCGAGATCTTCGTCAACCTGCCCTATGCATCGCTCGACCGAATGGCACTGAAGAAGCGCCTCGACGAAATCGGCGACTCGGCCCGGACGCTGGCCTGAAAGGCTGCACGATGAAAGTTGGCATCAATGGCATGGGCCGCATGGGGCGGCTGGCGCTTAGGGCGGCGTTCGGCGGCGTACAACGCCCCGACGACGACCCGCGGCGCGGCAATCGCCTCGACATCGTCCACGTGAACGAGATCAAGGGCGGCGCCGCGGTAACGGCGCATCTTCTCGAGTTCGACAGCATGCACGGCCGCTGGCACAGCTCCTTCGAAGTCGATGCCGACAGGGGCATCGCGGTCGGCGGCAGGTATCTGGGCTTCAGCGCCGCGGCGCAGCCAGGCGATGTTGCCTGGGGCGATCTGGGCTGCGACGTCGTCCTCGAATGCACCGGCAAGTTCCTCAAGCCGGAGGAACTGCAGGCCTATTTCGATCGCGGCGTGAAGAAGGTGATCGTGGCCGCCCCGGTCAAGGACGACCGGGCGCTGAACGTGGTGATGGGCGTGAACGACCATCTCTACGCGCCGGCGCGCCATCATCTGCTGACGGCGGCCTCCTGCACCACCAACTGCCTGGCGCCGGTCGTCAAGGTCGTCCACGAGGCGATCGGCATCCGTCACGGCCAGATCACGACCATCCACGCCCCCACCAACACCAACGTCGTGGTCGACGCGCCGCACAAGGACCTGCGGCGCGCACGCTCGGCAATGCTGTCGCTGCAGCCGACGACGACGGGGAGCGCCACGGCGATCGCGCTCATCTATCCCGAACTCAAGGGCAAGCTGAACGGCCATGCTGTCCGGGCGCCGGTGCTCAATGCGAGCCTCACCGACTGTGTCTTCGAACTCGCACGGCCCACGACCGAAGCCGAGATCAACGGGCTGTTCGCTGCCGCCGCGCGTGGCCCCCTGGCCGGCATCCTGGGATACGAAGCGCGGCCGCTGGTGTCGGCCGACTATTGCAACGACACGCGCAGCTCGATCGTCGATGCGCCGAGCACCCTGGTGACGGACGGCACGCTGCTGAAAGTCTATGCGTGGTACGACAACGAGATGGGCTATGTCTGCCGCATGGTCGATCTCGCCAACCGGGTGATCGCGGAGGCGTGATGGCGCCCTCGGCGCGCGACTATCTCGTCGTCACCGCCTCCTACTGGGGATTTACCCTGGTCGACGGCGCGCTGCGCATGCTCGTGCTGCTGCATTTCTTCAAGCTCGGCTATTCGCCGTTCGTGCTCGCCTTCCTGTTCCTGCTCTACGAATTCGCCGGCATCGTGGCGAACCTGGCTGGCGGCTGGCTGGCCGTGCGGTTCGGCATCCCGCGCATGCTGGCCGCGGGCCAGGCGCTCCAGATCGCGGGCCTGCTGATGCTGTCGGCCCTCGATCCCGCGTGGACCGCCGCCGCTTCCGTCGCCTGGGTCGTGGCGGCGCAAGGCATCGCGGGGCTCGCCAAGGACTTCACCAAGACCGCCTCGAAGTCGGCCATCAAGGCCACGGCGGGCGCAGCCGCCGGCCAGCTCTTCAAGTGGGTCGCCTGGTTCACCGGCTCGAAGAACGCCATGAAGGGGCTGGGCTTCTTTGTCGGCGGCCTGCTGCTCGACGTCGTGGGCTTCAGGACCGCGCTGTGGACGATGGCCGCGCTGCTGGGCGTGATCCTGCTGGCCGGGCTCGCGATGCTGCCGCGCGACCTCGGCAAGGCGAAGGCATCGAAGACGATGCGTGAGCTGTTCGCCAAGTCGGCCGCAATCAACCTGCTCGCGACGGCGCGGATCTTCCTGTTCGGCGCGCGCGACGTCTGGTTCGTCGTCGGCCTGCCGGTGTTCCTCTATGCGGCGGGGTGGCGCTTCGTCGAAGTCGGCGCCTTCCTCGCCGCCTGGACGATTGCCTATGGCGGCATCCAGGCGATCGCACCGTCGATGGTTTCGCGCAGCGCCGACGGCCTCAGCCGCGAAGTTCCCGCCGCCCGGCTGTGGGCCGGCGCGCTGTTGGCCGTTCCGCTCGCGATCGCACTCGCGCTTTACGTCGACACCGGCGCACGGCCCGACCTGATCGTGGCGGTGGGGCTTGCGATCTTTGGCCTGCCGTTCGCAGTCAACTCGTCTCTGCACTCCTACCTGATCCTGGCCTATGCCGGCTCGGAGAAGGCGGCGGAGGATGTCGGCTTCTACTATGCAGCCAACGCCTGTGGCCGTCTGGCCGGGACCCTGCTGTCCGGCCTCCTCTACCAGTGGGGCGGCATGACGGCCTGCCTCGCCGGCTCCGCCGCAATGCTGCTCGCCTGCTGGATCATCACCTTCCTGCTGCCCGGCCACCGCAGCGCGCCCCGCGCCGCCGCCGCGGGCTGACTATATTTCCAATATTCCGGAAATACCGTTTGACTCCGGCGGCGACGTCCCTACATTCCCGTCCATGAAACTCGACGATGCCGCCGCCCGCCTCGAAGCCCTGGGCAACCCGACGCGCCTGAAGATCTACCGTTCGCTGGTGCGGGCGGGCGAAGAAGGCATGGCGGTCGGCCGCCTGCAAACCAAGCTCGATATCGCCGCCTCCACCCTGTCGCATCACCTGAAGTCGCTGGTCGTGGTGGGCCTGGTGACCCAGACGCGCGACGGCACCACCCTCGTCTGCCACGCCAACTACGGCCTCATGCGCGACCTGCTGGGCTACATGGTCGAGGAATGCTGCGCCGAGGGGAGCTGCGCGCCTGTCGTGCTGCCCCGCAATCTGGCCAGGGTCGCCTGAGTTTTTTTGCCTTTCTAATTCGATGATTCTAGTAATACAGGAGCAGTCAGATGCCCGACTCGATCACCAGGACCAGGACCGTCGCCATCCTCGGCGCGGGCCCGGTGGGCCTTGCCGCTGCCGCACACGTTCTCGAACGCGGCCTGGAGCCGGTGGTGCTCGAAGCGGGCCCCACCGTGGGCCATGCCGTGCGGCAGTGGAGTCACGTCCAGCTCTTCTCGCCCTGGGACTACAACATCGACCAGGCGGCCGGGCGTCTGCTGGCTGAGACCGGCTGGAACAAGCCGCAGCCCGATCACTATCCGACCGGCGCCGAACTGCTGGAGCAGTATCTCGAACCGCTGGCCATGCGCACGAGGCTCAGGGATCGCATCCGCACGCAGAGCATGGTGACGAGCATCGGCCGCGCGGGCTTCGACAAGGTGAAGAGCAAGGGCCGCGAGGCTGCCCCCTTCGAGATCCGCTACCAGAACGGCAGAGGTCCGGAAGTGTTGCGCGCCGACGCGGTGATCGACGCCACCGGCACGTGGTTCTCGCCCAATCCCGCGGGCGCCGACGGCCTGCCGGCGCTGGGCGAGCGCGAGGCGCAGGACCGCATCGCCTACGGCATGCCCGACGTGCTGGGCCGCGACCGCGCGCGCTACGCCGGCCGCTGCGTCGCGGTGCTGGGCGGCGGACACTCCGCCATCGGCACCCTGATCGACCTGGCGAAACTCAAGGACGAGGTGCCGACTACCGAGATCGTCTGGCTGCTGCGCAGCGAGACTCCGGAGAAGTCGTTCGGCGGCGGCGCGGCCGACCAGCTTGCCGCCCGCGGCGCGCTGGGCAGCGCCTTCGCCGCCCTGGTGGCAAGCGGCCGGATCACGAGCGCGACCGGCTTCAAGGCCAGCCGCATCACGCGCGACGGCGACAAGCTGCTCGTCTCTGCCGCGGGCTGCCCCGGCCGTCACGTTTCCGTGGACGAGCTGGTCGTGGCGACCGGCTTCCGGCCCGACCTCGACTTCCTGCGCGAGATTCGCCTGGCACTCGATCCCGCCCTGGAGTGCCCCCCCGCGCTGGCGCCGCTGATCGATCCCAACCTGCACAGCTGCGGCACGGTGCGGCCGCACGGCGCGCGCGAACTGGCGCAACCCGAGACGGGCTTCTACTTCGCCGGCATGAAGTCCTACGGCCGGGCGCCCACCTTCCTGATGCTGACCGGCTACGAACAGGTGCGTTCGATCGCGGCCGAACTCGCCGGCGATCACGAAGCCGCTGCCAGGGTCGAGCTGGTACTGCCCGAGACCGGTGTCTGCAACGGACCCGCCCCGTCGCTCTCGCCCGATGGCACGCTCGCGGCGTCGGGCTGCTGCCCCGCGCCCGCGGCGGCGCTGCCGGTGAGCGGCTGCGGCGCCCCGGCGAGCCCGGCCAAGTTCGCCACCACGCCCGGTGCCGCGGCGGGACCGCTGGCGTTCCTGTGGTCTCCGGCCACGGCCTGGTCGATTTTTCTTGGGATCGCCCTCGTTGCTGCCACACTCGGACTCGCGGGCATACGATTCGGGGCCCCAGAGGACGTGACGGGGACGTGACGGAGACGAGCAGAACACAGCCGGGCACGAAGCTGGTCGCCGTCGTCTGCACGGCGCAGGTCTTCGTGCAGCTGGGCGCCGGATTCTGGCCCGCGCTGCTGCCGCAGATGATGCAGCTTTGGCAGCTCACCAACAGCGAGGCCGGCTGGATCACGGCCATCTTCTTCGGCACCTACATGGTCTCGGTGCCGGTGCTGGTGACGCTCACCGACCGGATCGACGCCAAGCGCGTCTATCTGTTCGGCGTCGCCTGCACGGTGGCGGGCCATCTCCTGTTCGGCCTCTGTGCCGACGGCTTCTGGTCGGCGCTCGCCACGCGCGCGCTGGCGGGCATCGGCTGGGCCGGCACCTACATGACCGGCCTCAAGCTGCTGGCCGACCAGGTCGACGCGAAGACGATGTCGCGCGCCGTCACCGGACACGCCGCCAGCATCGGCATCTCGGGCGCGGTCTCCTTCCTGCTGGGCGACGTGCTGGCCGACTTCTTCGGCTGGCGTGCGGCCTTCGTCCTCTCCGCCGCGACGGCTGCCTTCGCCTGGCTGATGGTGGCGTACGCCGTGCCATGGCGCGCCGCCCCGCCGCCGCGCGCAAAAGGCCCGTCGGGAAAAGAGGGGGCCGGGAAAGAGGCCGCGCTCTTCGACTTCCGGCCCGTCGTGCGCAACACCTCGGCATTCGCCTATTCGATCGTCTATTGCGTGCATACGCTCGAGATGAGCGCCTTGCGCGGCTGGGGCGTGGCCTTCCTCGCCTTCGTGGCGGGTTCCACCGGCTTCGCGGACGAGACGCTGTCGCCCGCCCTCGTCGTCACCGTGCTGGCGCTCCTCGGCACGGCCACCAGCATCGCCGGCAACGAGGCCTCGATCCGTTTCGGCCGCCGGCGCCTGGTGGCTGCGGCCATGATCCTGTCGATCCTGTTCGCATCGGTCGTGGGTTTCCTCGGCTCGACCAACTACTGGCTCGCCGTGGTTCTCCTCGTCGTCTACGGCATGGCCTCACGCGAGGCAGCGACACCGATTGCTCCGTCATCGCTCATGACCGGATCGCTCAGCGTCATCGGCTTCTGGCTGGTCGACTGCATGAAGGTCGACCCCATCGGCATGGTCGCTCAGCCGCTCTCCGATCTCGTGCGCCTGGTGGCGTCGGGCGAGCTGCGTCCGCTGCCGGGCTCGAGTTGCGGGAAGGCGACCGCGGGCGGTGACTCCATTTTCTCCTCCCCCGCGCCGGCGCGCGAGGGAGGTGCGGAAATGTGGTGACCAACGGCCGCGACCATGCCTGTCGTCGCCACACAGCCCTTGGACGATAGCCCGGCTTGGTCCTACTCTCTCCGCCATGACGATCGCCACCATGACCCCCTACCAACGCATCACCGTTTCGCCGATCGCGGGCGCGCTCGGCGCGGAGATCGGCGGCGTCGACATCGCAGCCGGGCTCGACGAGGCCACGATCGCCGAGATCCGCCGCGCGTTGCTCGACCATCTCGTCATATTCTTCCGCGACCAGCGGCTCGATGACGCCAGCCACAAGGCCTTCACGCGCCGCTTCGGCAAGATCTTCATCCATCCCAACTTCAACACCGGCGAGGGCGATCCCGAGATCGTCCGCGTGGTCCGCCAGCCCGGCGACGAGCGCATCATCGGTGAGGAGTGGCATTCCGACACCACCATGATGGCCGAGCCGCCGATGGGCGCCATCCTCTATGCGCTCGACGTGCCGCCGTACGGCGGCGACACGCTGTTCGCCAACCAGTACCTCGCCTGGGAGACGCTGTCGGACGGCATGAAGGCGATGCTGGCCGGTCTCAAGGCAGTGCACAGCGATATCCGCGTCGCCGGCCCGCAGGCCGGGCTCAATGCGCGGCGCTCAAGCCGTGTGCGCGAGGATTCGAACTGGCGACCGACCGAAAGCGTGCATCCCGTCGTGCGCACCCATCCCGAAACCGGCCGCAAGTGCCTGTTCGTCAACCACTCCTACGCCTGCCGCTTCGACGGCATGACGGACCGCGAAAGCAAGCCGCTGCTCGACTTCCTGATGGACCACGGCCATCGCCCCGAATTCACCTGCCGCTTCCGCTGGACCGCGGGCTCGATCGCCTTCTGGGACAACCGCTGCACCAAGCACCTCGCCGTGCACGACGCCGGCCCCTTCCATCGCCGGATGCAGCGCACGCAGATCGCCGGCGACCGGGTGATGTGAGCGGGCGGCACTTGTCCACAGCGCCTGTCCGCAGACACAACAGGTAGATGAAGATTCAGGGGCGTGCTGGCACGTGCTGACTCTGGCGGCGCGCGGGCGGGCACGACTAGAGTCCGGCCATGCTCGAAGTCGAACGACACGCCAATGGACGCTCCGTCACCACCTGGTCCGGACGACCGCTCGGAGTCATCTGCACCTGCGGCCACAGGGCCACGATTCCGCTCAGGCTGCTGAAGGTCGGCGAAGGCGACATGACCCGGGTCTACGACCGCCCGATCGTCTGCTCGAAATGCGGCGAACGGCGGTTCAAGCTCTACATCTTCCGGACACCGGAGGAGATGGACGCCTTTCGCGCCACCCTGCCGCCGCCGCCCACCGCCGCCGAGCGCGCCTCGCCCGGTGCGGCCTGGCGCGTGCCCGCCTATTCGAACCCGCAGTCCTTGCGCGTCGCCAGGAACGTCGCCATCTGATCCCTCTGCCGCAGGCATCCGTTCGTCCAGTTTCCCGAGACGACGGTCCCGTCGGCGCGCTTCAAACGTCCCGGTCCGCTCGGCAGTCCGTTGCGCCATTCGCCGTCATAGCGAGAGCCGTTGGCGAACACGTAGACGCCGCGTCCGTTCAGCAGGCCGTCGCGGTATTCTCCCTCGAAGCGGCTGCCGGGCTTGCCGTCCATGAACCATTGCAGGACACCCTGCCCCTGGGCGAGGCTGTTGCGGCAACCGCCGGTCCAGCTGATCGAATCGCCGGGCTCGGGAGAGGAATTCCAGACGCGGCATCCCGTCCTGGCGTCGGCCGTCCACTGCGGCGGGCTGTACTGGGCCGAAGCCGGCGAGGCGAAAACGACCATTCCGATCACGACGAACAGCGAACGCATCTCGAACTCCCCGACCCTCTGGCGACGATGTGCGCGAACTGCTGACCTAGCGCCTCGCCGCCTTGGCTTTGGGATGCTCTCCCACCGAGATGATGCATTCGCTCGACAGGTCGTGCCACGCCGGCACGTCGCGGATGACGGGGACCACCTGGATGGCGACACCGGGCAATGCGCCAGCGTAGACCTCGTTACCGTTGTCGTCGAAGACCTTACGGACGTGATGGCCGCTGGCCACGCAATGCCAGCGGTCGCCGGTTCCCTTGGCCTCGAACACTGGCACGGCAGTCGGCGCCTGGCGGCCGGACTTGGCCGTAACGAAGTCGGCTCCGACATGTGTGCCGCCGCCCTGGGGAGTGACCGTGACGGTGGCCTGGCCCGTCGGCGGCGGATTGCCCTGAGGTGGCAGCGGGCGCGGGCGCGGGCGCGGGACCTCGACCTGCATCTGCGGCGGCACCATGTAGGGCGCGTAGCCGGTGATCGTCTGCGGTGGATTGGGCGGGACGTTCTGCGGCGGAGCCTGCGGGCCCCCTGGCGCCGGCGGCGTCAGTTGCTGCTGCGAAGGCACCATGTACGGCGCGTAACCGGTGAACGTCTGCGGCGGGTTCGGCATGACCTGTTGCGGCGGCGCTTGCGGCGCGCCAGGTGCGGGCGGCGTCAGCTGCTGGGGCGGCGACGGCGGCACCGGGTAGCCAGAGTCGAGATCGCGTGGCCCAACATAGTGGGGGTAGGCAGCGAAGCCAGGCTTCAAGGTCGGTACGTTGTTGGGTGCCAATGGCGGAGCCTGCGGCGTTCCCGGGGCCTGCGGCGTCAGCTGCCGTGCCGGCGGCACAGGCAGGAAAACGACAGCGGGCTGGTTGCCCCATGTTCCTTGATACCCTTGGGGTATCCCACTTCCGTCTGGCTTCAACAGGCCCGACTGCATCGCGGTCGCCACCTGCGCCTGGGTCATCTGCACATAGACGTCTTTACCATCGACCACCATTGAATTGTAAAAGCTGGTAAGACCCTTCGGATCGACAGGAGCGCCACCTCCCGCCACGCCGATGCGACCCAGCTCGGCCGCGGCCAGCGGGACGCCGGCGCCGCCGGGCAGGATGTTCTGGGTCGAGCCCGACGCGATGACGTGATCAATCGGGACCACTCGTGTCCCCGGCTGAAATTGGGCCGCAGTAGAGGGTGGCGGCACGTGGGTCACCCTAAATGGGCTACCCGCCCCTCTTGATCCGTCACGATTGACGAAGCCCATGCCGATGAACATCTGCAATTGACCGACATTCATAGACGCTTGGTTGCCGCCCGGCTGCACTTGCACAAAGTTGGTATTCTTGTCCGGGCTGACATCGGGATTGATCACGAAATTTCCATCGGCATCGAACGAACCGTAGCTCGCGATCTCCTGGGCGGCGGTCAGCGGCGGCTTGTCGGTGATGACCGTGCCCACGGCCGGAACCGATGCCTGGGCGACCGGTACCGAGCCGGCCGGGAGAGCAGGTGGCGGTGGCGGCGGCGCGTTGCCGGTTGGCGCTGCGGTCGCGCCTTGGTTCGATTCACCCGGCGCCACCCATTTCATGGGCACGGACGGCATGGTCGGCACCTGCAGCGACTGGGGCAGCTGGTTTGCAGTTGGGGCCGGCTGATTGGCATTGTAGCTGTTGGGCGCCGTCGAGCCCGGCGCGAAGATCGGGCACTGGGCGGCATTCTGATTGCCGTTGCCCTTGCACCAGGCCGGCGAGCCGACCGTGTTGGCACTGCCGATGATGGCCGTGCGATTGCTGCCCTTGCCATTTGCTCTTTGGGCGTCTGCCGGCAAGGCACCGGCGAGGCCGGTCAGGAGGGCGAGTGCTGCGAGGATATACCGAGCCATTGTGTTTCCTCTACCAGGACTTGGTGAGCCGGACGTAGGCGGTCGGCCCGTAGGTCTGGCCGTTGAAGCTGCTGACCAGGGGCACGCCGAACCAGCCCGAGAGCATGATCTCGTGGTCGAGGAACATGCGGGCACCGACGCCGGTCGAGGCCAGCACCGGCGTCGACTGGATCGACTGCAGTGCCGCCTGGTTCGTGCTCGCATAACCGATGTCGAAGAAGGCATAAGGCGCGATCGCCTGCACGATCGACTTGTGGATGTTGAAGTGCTTGTGCAGCCCGAAGGTACTGGAGAAGCCGCTGTCGCCGGTGACGACGGCGATGGGATAGCCGCGGTTGCGCTCGCGCTCGCCGAGCCAGAACTTCTCG
>RGPT01000138.1 GCA_010032545.1 Alphaproteobacteria bacterium | reverse complement strand
CCGATGCACGCGGCCATTGCCACCGCAGGGTGGGCCATGGCAATATTTTCGACCTCAATCGAGCTGATCCACTCGCCGCCCGACTTGATCACGTCCTTTGAGCGGTCGGTGATGACCACCGAGCCGTCCGATTCGATCTTGCAGACATCGCCGGTCTGGAACCAGCCGCCGGGGCCGAACTGGCTCTTGCCCTCACCCTTCATGTAGCCCGAGACGATCCACGGGCCGCGCACCACCATGTTGCCCGAGACGCTGCCGTCGCTCGGCAGGTCGTGGCCGGCATCGTCGACGATCTTCATCTCGCAGCCGAATACCGGGCGGCCCTGCTTGGCGGTGATGGCGAAGCGATCGGCATCGGGCAGCTGGCGCTCGCCGCGGTTGAAGCGCGTCGTCGTGCCGAGCGGGCTCATCTCGGTCATGCCCCAGCCCTGGATCACCTCGGCGCCGTGCTCGTTCCAGAATCGCGCGATCATGCTGACCGGCACGGCCGAACCGCCGATCAGCGTGCGCTTGACCGACGACATCTTGAATTTGTTCTGGGCGCAGTAGTCCAGCAGCGCGAGCCAGACCGTGGGCACGCCGGCGCTCAGCGTCACCTGCTCCTTGTCGAGCAGCTCGTAGACGCTGGCGCCGTCGAGCTTGGCGCCGGGGAATACCAGCTTGGCGCCGCAGATCGGCGCGGCATAGATGAGGCCCCAGGCATTGGCATGGAACATCGGGACCACCGGCAGGAGCGTCGTGTCGGGATCCATCGGGATCACCGAGCCGTTGGACGCCATCATGGTGTGGATGAGCGTCGAACGGTGCGAATAGAGCACGCCCTTGGGATTGCCGGTCGTGCCCGAGGTGTAGCAGAGCGAGGAGGCGGTGCGTTCGTCGAAGTCGGGCCATTCCAGCGTGCCGGGCTTGTCGGCGATCAGCTCCTCGTAGCACAGCAGCTTGGGAATCTTGCTCGCGGCCGGCATGTGGGCGCGGTCGGTCATGACAACGACGTGCTTCACCGTCTTGAGGTGTGTCCACACGCCTTCGACGATCGGCAGCAGGTTGAGGTCGACGAAGATGATCTGGTCCTCGGCATGGTTGGCGATGTAGGCGACATGCTCGGGCGCCAGGCGCGGGTTGAGCGTGTGCAGCACCGCACCGATGCCGGAGATGCCGAAGTAGAGTTCGAAATGGCGGTAGCCGTTCCAGGCGATGGTGCCGACGCGGTCGCCGAGCTTGATGCCCAATCCCTGCAACGCCTCGGCCAGCTTCTTGGCGCGCTTCTGCGCGTCGCGGTAGCCATAGCGGTGAATCGGCCCCTCGACCGTGCGCGAGACGATCTCGACGTCGGAATGATAGGCGGCGGCATAGTCGATAATCTGCGAGATCAGCAGGGGGCGGTCTTGCATCAGGCCGAGCATGTCGTTTCCTCTTCGTTTCTTAGACGTGCCGCTCCAGATGGAGTGTCTGGAGTGGCGCCAGCGATTTGATGTCCGGTTCTAGACCGAGTCCTTGTCCTCCGGGAAGGGAGACGCAGCCGTCGCGTACGGTCAAAAGGTCGCCCAGCAGCCCTTCGCGCAGCGGGTTGGCATTGGCGTCGACTTCCAGCAGGCCGGGGCCGCGAACGGCTGCCAGCAGATGGAGTGAATGCAGAAGGCCGAGCGCGCCGCCCAGGAAATGCGGGCAATAGGTCCGTCCGGCGGCCAGTGCCGCGCGTGCCACCGGGAGGCAGCCGGAATGGCCACCCCACTTGGCGGCGTCGGGCTGGACGGTGCCGAACAGGCCCGAATCGATCATCTCCTGAAAGGGACCGGCGCCGCGCAGGTTCTCGCCAGCGGCGATTTGTGTTGGTGCCGCGGCGGCGACCTGCGTCCATTCGGCCATCGGCCGGTCGGCCGCGAGCGGCTCCTCGATCCAGTGCAGGCCAAACTCGGCGAGCTTGGGCGCCATGGTGCAGGCGGTGCGGAGGTCCCAGCCCTGGTTGACGTCGACCATCAGCCGTTCGCCGTTGCCCTGCGCCCGGGCGATCGGCCGCAGCGTCCCGAGGTCGGTCGCGGCGCCGAACCCGACCTTGATCTTGAAGGCGCGCCAGCCCTGCGCCCGCAGGCGCTCGACGGAGTCGAACGCCCCCGGCCCGGGATTGATGCCCGAGCCGTAGACCGGCACCGGGCTGTCTTCAGTTCCTCCGAGCGCCCGCCACAACGGCAGGCCGCGCTTGCGTGCCCGCAGATCATGTATCGCAAGGTCGAGGCCGGCGGCCGCGGCCGACAGCGCGCCGGCATCGCCGCTCTGCACGCGCAGCACATGCAGCGCGCGGTCGATCTCGCCCCACAGCGCCACGGGATCATCCAGCGAACGGCCGAGCGCCCTCGGTGCCACGATGTCGGAAAAGATCAGCGCGCGGTGTTCGGCGCTCGCGGTCGGAAAGTTGCACCAGACTTCGCCCCAGCCGCGGGCGCCGTCCGAATCTTCCACGCGTACGAACACGGCGACGCGCTCGGTCATGGTGCCGAACGAGGTTCGGACCGGCTCCTTGATCGGCGTACGGAAGACGTGGGCTTCGACGCGGGCGAGCGTGGCGCCGCTCATTCGGCGGCCTGCTGATCGGCGTCTGCCAGCAGGTCGTAGGTTCGCTTCTGATACTGGATCATGTAATCGGTGTACCATGTCGTCGGATATTTCGGCGGCTTGTCGGGGCCGACCGTGGTTGGCACGGCGGCGATCGGCCAGTCGATGGCGCTGTCGCAGAAGAAGGCCAGCGCATAGCGCTCGCCGCCGCTCCTGTTCACCGCGCGATGCGGCGTGGCGAGGCAGAAGTTGTTGGTCCAGCGCTGCAGCAGCTGCCCGCCGTTCACGAGGTAGGCCTCGGGCAGGGCAGGGGCATCGATCCACTGGCCGCCTTGCGTGCGGATCGACAGGCCGGGCACCTCGTTGGGTGCTAGCAGCGTCAGGAAACTGGTGTCGGTGTGCGGCGCGATGCCGAACTCGTCGTCGGCGGGTGCGGCCTGGTTGGGATAGTGCGTCATGCGCAACTTGTATTGCGGCTCGGCGAACGGGGCGTCGAAGTACGCCAACGGCAGGTCGAGGGCACGGGCGTAGAGTGGCACCAGCCTCTGCACCAACCGCTCCATGACATCACAGTAGGCGACCACCGCTTCGCGAAAGCCCGGCAAGTCCGTGGGCCAGCGGTTGGCACTGCGAAACCGCCGGTTGGCGATCACGTCGGGGTGATCGGCCGGCAGATCGCGCGCCACGAACAGCGCCTCGTTGAGGTTGGGCTTGGTAACGGTCTGCACGGTCGAGGTGCGCAGCGTGTCGCCGCGCATCGGCAGGTAGCCGACGTTGTGCCTGTCGATCCTGACTTCCATCTTCTTGTCGAGCGGCTGGGCGTGAAAACGCGCGGCCTGATGGAAGATCTCGCGGACCTGCGTCGACGCCACGCCATGATTGACGACGAAGTAGAAGCCGATTTCCGTGAGCGCCCGGCGCAGTTCGGTCGCGGTGCGGTCGGTGGCGCCCCTTTCCCCCGCGAGATAGGGGCCGAGGTCGACGATGGGGATGGTGCTGGCCGGCGCACTCATTCCGCGGCCTGCTGGGCCTCCGTATTCAACACGTCGTAGTTCCGCTTGAGGTACCAGGTCATGTAGTCGCTGTACCAGGTCGTCGGATACTTGGGCGGCTTGTCGGGGCCGACCGTGGTCGGCACGGCAGCGATCGGCCAGTCGATGCCGCTGTCGCAGAAGAAGGGGAGCGCATAGCGCTCGCCGCCGCTCTTGTTGATGGCGCGGTGCGGTGTCGCCAGGAACAGGTCGTTGGTATAGCGCTGCAGCATCTGGCCGCCGTTCACCACATAGGCGTTGTCGATCGCAGGCGCGTCGAGCCACTTGCCGCTCTGGGTACGGATCGAGAGGCCCGGCACCTCGTTGGGCGCGAGCAACGTCAGGAAGCTGGTGTCGGTGTGCGGTGCCAGGCCGAATTCGTCGTCCACCGGCCCGTCCTGCGGCGGGTAGTGGGTCATCCGCATGGAGAACATCGGCTCGGCGAACGCGGCGTCGAAGTAATTGGCCGGCAGGTCGAGCGCGCGGGCATAGAGCCGCACCAGCTTTTGCACCAGCCGTTCCACGTCGTTGCAGTACCCGACCACCGTGTCGCGGAAACCCGGCAGGTTGGGCCAGCGGTTGAGTCCGCGAAAGCGGCGCCCCGAGAGCACGTCGGGATGATCGGGCGCCATCTCGCGCTTCACGAAGAACGCCTCGTTGAGGTTGGCCTTGGTGCCGGCCTGCACCGTCGAGGTCCTGAGCGTGTTGCCACGCATCGGCAGGTAGCCGGTGTTGTGCTGGTCGAGCTTGAACTCGAGCTTCTTCTCGACCGGCTGGTCGTGGAAGCGCTTCACTTCGGCGAACATCGCCGCGATCTTCTCCCGCGCGATGCCATGATTGACGATGAAATAGAAGCCGATTTCGGTAAGCGCGAAATGAAGCTCGCGCGCCGTGCGATCGATCGCGCCGGGCTCGCCGGCGAGATAGGGGCCGAGATCGATGACGGGGATGGTTTCGGTTGCCACGGCTCACTCCCTCTTCGCTTCACAAGCGCCGATCGGATGAACGATACTGCCGCACAGGGCGTGCGGTCCAGCAGGCAGGGAGCCAATCGGCACATGAGCGATCACTATGTCTTGCATGTCCAGTCGAGCCTGGCGCTGGTCCAGGCCGAACGCATGATCGACGGCGCGCTGCAGGCTGCACGCGCAGCCGATCTGTTGCCGTTGACCGTGGCCGTGCTCGATTCAGGTGGCCATCTCGTGGCCTTCAAGCGCGAGGACGGCTGCGGCGTGCTGCGTTTCGACATTGCCTTCGGCAAGGCATGGGGTGCCCTGGGCATGGGCATTTCCAGCCGCACCATCCGCGATCGTCTCGGCAACCGGCCGGCTTTCCAGGGCGCGCTCGCCGCCGCCTCGGATGGTCGCTTCGTGCCGGTGCCGGGAGGTGTGCTCGCCCTCGACGCCGAACGCCGTGTCATCGGCGCGATCGGCATCAGCGGCGATGCCTCGGATCGCGACGAGTATGCCGCCATCATGGGGGTACGCGCGGCAGGACTGGCCTCGCACCCCGACGCGCCGGACGAGAACTGGCGCGCGGCCGGCCTCTAGAAACACCCGGGAGAAGGCGACATGCGCCGACGTCATCTCATCGCTGCGGCCAGCCTGTTGCTTGGCGCGCCGTCGGTTGTCCGCGCCCAGGCGTATCCGGCGCAGCCCGTGCGCCTGATCGTGGCCTTCCCGCCAGGCGGGCCGACCGACGTCTACGGCCGACTGTTCGGCGAGCGGCTGGGGCGGGCGCTCGGCCAGCCGGTGGTGATCGAAAACAAGGCGGGGGCCGCCGGCGTCATCGGCACCCTGGGCGTCGCCCGCGCCAAGGCCGACGGCTACACGCTGGTCTTCGGGACTGGCTCGACGCAGGCACTCTACGCATCGATGGCGGCCAAGCCCGAGTACGACGTGCTGAAGGATTTCACTTACATCGCGCACATCGGTGGCGGACCGGCAGCCTTCGTCGGTGGTCTGGCCCAGCCCGATACGCTGAAGGGCATGCTCGACGCGGCGCGGGCCAAGCCCGGCACGCTGAGCTACGGCTCGCCAGGGACCGGCACGCTGCTCCACCTGACGACCGAGCGTCTGAAGGCGGCGGCCGGCGGCGTGCAAATGACCCATGTGCCCTATCGCGGCAGCGGGCCGGCGATGACCGACTTGCTGAGCGGTCAGATCGCAATGGTGACGACCACGCTCGGCAGCGCGTTGCCGTTCCATGCTTCGGGCAAGGCGCGGCTGCTCGCAGTCGCTACTGGCCAGCGCACCGCGCTGGCACCGGAAGTGCCGACGGTCTCCGAGACGCTGGGCGGCGCGCCGTTCGAGGCCGTGCTGTGGCATTGCCTGGCCGGGCCGGCGGGCCTGCCGCCCGAGGTGGTGGCGCGGCTTGCCGCGGCGAGCCGCGAGGCAATGAACGATCCGGCGTTGCTCAAGGATGGGGCTTCTGGCCTTGACCGCGGCGGCGCTGTTCGCCGGGGCGGCGATCTACATCAACGTCGCCGAGCAACCGGCACGACTCATGCTCGACGATCGTGCGCTGCTCGCCCAGTGGAAGCCGGCCTATGCGCGCGGCTTTACCATGCAGGCGACACTGGCCGTCGTCGGCTTCCTGCTGGGCGTCGGCGCGTGGTGGTCGATGCACAATGCGATGTGGCTCGCCGGCGCCGTCGTCCTCCTGGCCAACTGGCCCTATACGCTGCTGGTCATCATGCCGGTGAACCACAAGCTGAATGCCATAGAGCCCGATCGCGCCGGCCCGGAGAGCCGCGCCCTGATCGTGCGCTGGGGTGGCCTTCATGCACGACGGACGATGTTGGGCTTTCTCGCCACCGCGCTGTTTCTCTCGGCCATGCTGGCGTCAGGTTAGGTCGCCGAAGGCGGGTGCTCATCTGGCACGGCTGTCGGAATTGGCCTAGGCTTGAACTATGGACGGGGGGAGAGAACTGACAATGCGATCGACGCGGGTCTGGGGGATTGTCGCGGGCGGTCTGACCGCTCTGTGGGTATTTCCTGCTGTCGCACAGGCAGTCGAGGCCAAAACCAATGGGGGCGGATCGTTCGTCGATGCCATCGTCGCCCGGTTGGAAGTGGCGATCTTGCATTTTCCCGCGTTGATCTCGCATTTGCTGCGGCTGCCGGAAATCATCGCGAGCATGAAGACGGCGCTGCTGTTGGCGGGCATCGTCGTCGCGGGCCTGGCGGCCGAATATCTGGTGCGGTTGCTGCTCCGTGGGCTGCGGGTTCGCAGCTTCGTCGGCACTTCCGCGATCGTGGGATTTGCGCGCGCCGCGATGCTCGATGCCGTAGCCCTGGCGGCGCTGTGGGTCGCCGGACGGCTTGTCCTCGGCCAGTTGGGCGACCGGCAAGGACTCCATGGCCAGCTCGGCCAGCAGTTCTTGATGGTGCTCGTCTACTGGCGGGCCTTCAATCTCGTGTTCCGCATCTGGATGCGGCCGGAGGCGGCAGCTGGACGTATCGCGCCGGTCGACGACGTCACCGCGCATCGCCTGATGACCGCCCTCAACCTCATGATCGTCCTGCCGCTCGCCGATGATTTTCAGGAGCGTGCCCTGAAGCTGACCGGCGCCAGCGCCCAGGCGATCGAGGTCGCCGGTCATTTCTTCACCGTCGTGATCGCCATCGGCCTGCTCGCCGTCGTCTGGTGCTGGCGCCGGGAGGTGGCGGCCTGGTTGACCGCGATGGTCTCGGAAAACGGCGTGGCGCGGCAGCTGAAGCTCGACCTGGCCCGCAACTGGTGGATGATCGGTCTCGCCTTCTACGGGTTTACGGGCGTGGCCGAACTCTACGGCGAGTTGATGGGTAACGACGCGGCGCCCGACGGCATGGACACGATCGAATCGCTGCTGCTCGGACTGCTCCTGTTCGAGACGCTGATGTACCGGGTCACGCGGCATGTCGTGTCCGAACTGCCGATGGCGGGCGACGTGGCCGCCGACTGCCTCAGGCTGGCCGTCCGCCTCTATGTCGCGATCCTGATCGCCAATGCCTTCATGGTGCAGGTGGTGGCGGCGGCGACGCCGGCCGAGTGGGCGCCGCACGACCGCGGCGCCAAGATCGCCGCCATCACGGCCGTGGCGATCTACGCGCTGTGGCGCTTCATTCGCTACCGCATGGACTCCTACGTCGCCGCCAATCCGCTGCCGTCGGCCGATGCCGGTGGCGAGGCGGAGGATGACGTTAAGGTGTCGGCGTCGCGGCTGCGCACCCTGATGCCGCTGTTGCGGGTCGTCGCTGGTGCCACCGTCGCCGTGGTCGGCACGCTGCTGGTGCTGTCGGAACTGGGCATCAACATCACGCCGCTGATCGCCGGCGCCTCGGTGCTGGGCCTCGCCGTGTCGTTCGGCAGCCAGGCGCTGGTGCGCGATGTCGTGTCGGGCGTGTTCTTCCTGGCCGAGGATTCGTTTCGCATCGGCGAGTACCTCGACTGCGGCCGGGTCAAGGGCACGGTCGAAGGCTTCAGCGTCCGCTCGCTCAAGCTGCGACACCAGAACGGCCAGCTTCACATCGTGCCGTTCGGCCAGGTCGCCCACATCACCAATTTCAGCCGCGACTGGACCTCGGTGAAGTTCAGCCTGGCCTTCGCGCACGGCACCGACGTCGAACTCGTGCGCAAGACGGTGAAGAAGATGGGGCTCGAGATGATGGAGGAGGCGCAGTTCAAGAACGTCCTGCTGCAGCCGCTCAAGATGCAGGGCGTGGTCGACATCAAGGACAGCACCGTCATCCTGCGCTTCAAGTACATGGCGCGACCGGCCAATCCCGGCGTCGTCCAGCGCGTCGCCGTGCGCCGCATGTACGACAGGTTTCCGGCACTCGGCATCCAGTTTGCCCAGGCCGCCACCACGTTCCAGATGCCGGCGGGGTTTGCACCCGCGCCCGCACCGGCACCCGCACCTGCGTCGGCCGCCAAGGCCGCCGAATAGCCGATCACGCACGACCAACAGAGAGAGACACCATGGAAAAGCGCAAGCTCGGCAAGTCGGGCATCGAATTCGCCCCCATCGCCTTCGGCGGCAACGTCTTCGGCTGGACCGCCGACGAGGCCACGTCGCACAAGCTGCTCGACGCCTTCGTCGATGCGGGATTTTCCTTCGTCGACACGGCCGATGTGTATTCGCGCTGGGTTCCAGGCCACAAGGGCGGCGAGTCCGAGACGATCATCGGCAACTGGCTGAAGAAGGATCCGGCCAAGCGGGCGAAGGTCCAGATCGCCACAAAGTGCGGCATGGAGATGCCTTCCGAAGGCCAGGGCCTGTCGCGGGCCCACATCGTGAAGTCGGTCGACGCTTCCCTGAAGCGCCTCAACACCGACCGCATCGATCTCTTCCAGTCGCACAAGGACGATGCCGCCACTCCGCAGGAGGAGACGCTCTCGACCTACGGCGAGCTGGTGAAAGCCGGCAAGCTCGGCGCCATCGGCGCGTCGAACTTCGACGCCAAGCGTCTGGCCGAGGCCGCGGCGATCTCCAAGGCCAAGGGCCTGCCGCGCTACGAGAGCCTGCAGCCACACTATAACCTGATGGAGCGCGGGCTGTTCGAGGGCGAGCTCGAGAACGAGTGCCTGAAGGAAGGGATCGGTGTGATCCCGTACTATTCGCTGGCCAGCGGCTTCCTGACCGGCAAGTACCGCGCCGAGGCCGATGTCGGTGCCGCCAAGCGCGGTGCCGGCGTGAAGAAGTACATCAACGCCCGTGGCATGGCGGTGCTGAAGGCGCTCGATGAAGCGGCGAAGAAGACCGGTTCCAACCCGACACAGGTGGCGCTGGCCTGGCTGATGCAGCGCAAGTCGATCACAGCGCCGATCGTGAGCGCCACCAGCCTCGCCCAGCTGAAGGACCTGATCGCCTCGCCCGGGGTCAAGCTCGATCCGGAGTCGGTCGCCGCCCTCGACAAGGCAAGCGCACCGGCTTGACGCTGGGGCAGCGCATGCTCGTCTTTCGCCAGCTCTTCGATCCGACCTCCTCGACCTACACCTATCTTCTGGGGTGCAGCGTCTCGGGCGAGGCGGTGCTGATCGATCCGGTGTTCGAGCAGGTCCGTCGCGATGCAGCCTTGATCGGCGAGCTTGGGCTAAAGCTCCTGTGGACGCTGGACACCCATGTCCACGCCGATCATGTCACCGGCGCCTGGTTGCTGAAGAAGATGCTTGGCGCCGGGATCGCGCTTTCGGCCCACAGCGGCGCCGAGGGTGCCGATCGGCTGCTGGCCGACGGCGACCACATCGCGTTTGGCAAACGGAGCCTCGAAGTCCGGGCGACGCCGGGCCACACCAGTGGCTGCGTCACCTACGTGCTCGACGACGAGCAGATGGCCTTCACCGGCGACTGCGTGTTGATCCGTGGCTCGGGCCGTACAGACTTCCAGCAGGGTGATGCGCGGGCCCTCTATCGCTCGGTGCGGGCGCGGATATTCACGCTGCCCGACAGCTGCCTGCTCTATCCGGCGCACGACTATCGGGGTCTCACCGTCACCAGCGTCGCCGAGGAGAAGAAGTTCAACCCCCGTCTGGGCGGCGAGATCGGCGAGGGCGACTACGTCGGCCACATGCAGCATCTCGCCCTGCCGCACCCCAAGAAGATCGACGAGGCGGTGCCGGCCAACCTGCGGTGCGGCCGCTTCAGTGAAGGAGGGCCTGGCAACGAGGCCGGCGCGCTCGCGGATCCGGCCTGGGCGCCGCTGCGCTTCACCTTCGGCGGGATCTGGGAGATCGAGCCCAACTGGCTCGAGGAAAATCTTGGCCAGGTCCACGTGCTCGACGTGCGCGAGCCGTCGGAATTCACCGGGCCGCTCGGCCATATCAGGGGGGCGACGTTGATCCCGCTGGGCGAACTTGCCGCCCGGGCCAAGGATCTGGCGAAGGACAAGCCGGTCGTTGCCGTCTGCCGCGCCGGCAGCCGCTCGGCACATGCGACGGCGATCCTGCACAAGGCGGGCTTCGCCGACGTCGCCAACCTGCCCGGCGGCATGCTGCGCTGGCGCGCCGAAGGCCGCGCGGTCGAGGGCGGCGCGGTCTAGGCCGCCACGTCGTCGCGATAGCTTTCGCGATAGAACAGCAGGCTTACGAACGAAATCGCCGCGGCCGCCATGATCATGTAGGCGGGGCTGAGGTCCATGGCGGTACGGTCGATCAGCCAGGCGGCCGCGAGCGGCGTCAGTCCGCCCAGGATTCCGAAGGTGACGTTGTAGCCCAAAGCGATCGCGGTACAGCGCACGGGCCGTGGTGTCGCCTCGACCATGATCGCGGGCATGATGCCGAGGCAGGTGCCGAGGGTCAGGACGAAGCCCATCTGACCCAGAAGGACGAGCACGGGGTCGGGGTGGTGCATCAGCCAGAACAGGGGCAGCGCGCCCGCGAAGCCCAGGGTCGTCGCTGCCATCAGCAGCCTCTTGCGGCCGATGCGATCGGAGAGCCAGCCCATCCCGAGCAGCACCGGCAGCAGGACCAGCATGCTCGCCGTGTTCATGCCCAGCGCCTGCGCCGGTGCCAGGCCATCGACGGTCTGCAGCCAGCTCACGATGTAGAGGAACATCAGATAAAAGCCGACGGCGTTGTAGACGACCAGGCCGGCCAG
>RGPT01000137.1 GCA_010032545.1 Alphaproteobacteria bacterium | reverse complement strand
GTCGTCGACGGCGTGTGCCCGCCGCAACGGCTGCTGGCCGACGCGCAGCGTGCCCGTCCGCGGATCGGCGCTGGCCCACACGCGATACCAGACGCGCGACCGCAGGCGCTTGCCGACCACGGTTCGCGTACCGCCCACCTCCAACGCCATACCCTCCGGCGTCAGCACGAGCGCAAAGCCGGCGCCGCTCTCGGGATCGCGGCGCGACAGGACCGTCTGCGGCCCATCGTCTGGAAGCGTCGGCCAGATCGTCGCCTCGATTGCGAGGTTGGCCGGCAGCTTCAGGCCGGCCGCTCCCTCGATCAGGCCATAAGAGCCGGGCCAGGCGTGCTGCACGCGCGAGGCGAAGCGTCCGTCGAAAAATTCCGACAGGTCCTCCAGCTTCGCTGGCGGGCCGCCCGGGTTGGGATCGCCGCGGACGATTCGCACCAGCGTGGCGTTGTATGGATTCGGTCCGGCGCTCGAGACTTTGAAAGTGATTTTTTCTCCGACCCGAACGGAGATTTTGTCGGCGTAGCCGGTGAGCGGTGCGGTCACGATTGAGTCCTCGTCGTTGCCCGATATAGTCGCCTGAAATTGAGGAGGAACGCCATGACCAAGATGATCGGCCGTCGCGGGGCGATTGCCGCGACAATTTCGGCACCGCTGCTGGCGCGGCACGGCTGGGCCCAGAGTCCCGGTGCGTACCCCGGCGGCAGGACTGTGCGCGTCGTCGTGCCGTTCGCGGCGGGCGGGACCACTGATCTGCTGGGGCGTGTCGTGGCTCAGCTCCTGACCGAATCGATGGGCGGCACCTTCGTGGTCGACAACAAGACCGGGGCGGGAGGCAACGTCGGAGCCGAACTCGTGGCCAAGGCACCGCCCGACGGCCTGACCCTGCTGCTGGGCACGGTCGGCACCGCCGTCACGAACCAGTATCTCTACAAGACCATGCCCTACGACAGCGTGAAGAGCTTCGCCCCCATCGCGCTGGTCGGCGAAGTGGCCAACGTGCTGGCCGTCCATCCGAGCTTCCCGGCCAAGACGCTCAAGGAGTTCATCGACTACTGCAAGGCGCAGGGCCCCAACAAGGTGAGTTACGGCTCGCCAGCGGTCGGCGGCACCGGGCATCTGGCAATGGAATATCTGTCCAGCCTGACCGGCATGAAGCTCGAGCATGTCGTCTATCGCGGCAGCGCGCTGGTGATGAAGGACCTGCTTGCGGGCCACATCCCCTCGACCATGGACAACCTGCCACCCTACCTGCAGCACATCCAGTCGGGCGCGCTCCGGGCGCTGGGCGTGAGCTCCGCCAAGCGCTGGTTTGCCGCTCCCGACATCCCGACCATCGCCGAACAGGGCTACCCTGGCTTTGATGCGGCGCCCTGGTGGTACGTCGCGGCGCCCGCGGGCACGCCGGCGGAGATTGTGGATCGGCTCAGTGTCGAGATCGTGAAGGGCCTGAGGTCCGAGGCCGTCATCAAGAAGATTCGCGATGCCGGTGCTTCGGAGTTGCCGGGCGATGCCGCGGCGCTTGCCAGACACATGGTGGCCGAGAACGAGAAGTGGAAGAAGGTGATCGACGCCGCCAAGCTGGAGCCGCAATGACGCCTGCCGCGCTGAAAGGAAAGATCCAGACCGTCCTCGGGCCGATCGCGCCCGAGGCGCTGGGGCGCACGCTGATGCACGAGCATGTGCTCTGCGACATCCGTCCGCCCACGACGCGCGGCGACAACGATCTCGGGCCCGAGATCACGCTGGAGAACGTCTGGCAGATCAACCACGGTCACGGCATCAAGCGGGCCGGCCGCAAGTACATGCTCGATCTCGAGGACATTGCGACCCGCGAGGTTCGCATGATGAAGCACGACGGCGGCGACGCCATCGTCGAACTCACCTGCGGCGGCCTCTCGCCCGATCCCAAGGGACTGCAGCGCATCGCCGCCGGCACCGGCGTGCACCTGATCATGGGCTGCGGCTACTATGTCAACGACTACCAGGATCCGAAAAACCACAGCCGCACGGTCGACGATTTCGCTTCCGAGATGACCGGCCAGATCCTGGACGGCGCCTGGGGCACCGACGTGCGCGCCGGCATGATCGGCGAGATCGGCTGCCAGTCGCCGTGGACCGATCTCGAGAAGCGCGTGATGCAGGCAGCGCTCATCGCCGCCGCGGCGACGGGCGCCGCCATCAACGTCCATCCCGGCCGCGATCCTGACCAGCCGCAGGAGGTCGCCGATTTCATCAGGGCGGCGGGCCATTCGACCGAGCGTGTCGTCATCAGCCACATCGACCGCACCATCTTCGACGAGGCCCGGCTGCTGAAGCTCGCCGACTCGGGTGTCACCATCGAGTTCGACCTGTTCGGCCAGGAGGCGAGCTATTACGGCCTGTCCGACATCGACATGCCGAACGATGCCACGCGGCTGAAACTGATTCGCGCCCTGATCGCGCACGGCCATCTCGAGCGCGTCGTGATCAGCCACGACATCTGCTACCGCACGCGGCTCGCGAGCTTCGGTGGCCACGGCTACGGCCACATCTTCCGCAATGTCGTGCCGATGATGAAGAAGCGCGGCTATAGCGAGGCCGAGATCGACGCCATTCTGGTGCACACGCCGCGGCGGCTGCTGACCTTCGTCTAGAACGTCAGCGCGTAGTTCGCTTCTGCCGTGTAGATCGGACCGTCGCGACCACGTCGACTCGAGAAGAGCGAGAAGTGCTCGGCCACCCACGGCCCGGCGCGGAAGGTGCCATGGCTCGCCATGAACTGCGCGATGTGGTGGCCGGTCTCTGCGCCGGCGGGGAAGCGCGCCAGCGTGACGTGCGGGCGGAACTTGCGGCGCTCGATGTCGATGCCGCAGTTGCGTGCCACGGTCGAGACCTTCTGCTGCAGCCAGTCGAGCCGGTCATTCTTCTCGACCAGCGCCACCAGGGCCCGCGGCTGCTTGCCAGTGCTGAACTGCTCGACGCCGGCCAGCGTGAGCGCAAAGCGCGGGCCGGCGATGTCGCCCAGCTCCTCCTCGAGGTCGCGCATGACCGCGCCCTGCACTTCGTCGCAGAAGCAGAGGGTGACGTGAAGGTTCTCTGTCGTCTGCCAGCGCGCGTCGGGAACGCCCGACTGCAGCGCCGCCAGCTCGTCGGCGATCTCCTCAGGGACGGGCAGGGCGACGAACAGTCGTGGCATGGATGTCGAGGTTCTTGGTGATGAACGGCAGGATTCGCTCGACCACGACGCTGGCACCCTTGGCATTGGGATGAATGCCGTCGGCCTGGTTGAGCGCCGGATCCTGCGCCACACCATCGAGGAAAAAGGGATAAAGCGGAACGGCATGCTTGTCTGCCAGACGCTTGTAGAGGCCGTCGAACTGGGCGGCGTACTCGGGCCCGTAGTTGCGCGGTGCCAGCATGCCGGCCAGCCACACCGTGACGCCGGCCGCCTTCAGCCGGGTGATGATGATGTCGAGATTTCGCTCGGTGGAGGCAGGATCGGTGGCGCGCAGCGCATCGTTGGCCCCCAGTTGCACCAGGACGATGTCGGGCTTGTCGGCCAGCATCCAGTCGAGGCGCTCGATGCCCCCCGCGGTCGTATCGCCGGAAACGCCGTGATTGATGACGGAAACGTTGCGGCCGGCTGCCTTCAGGGCCGCTTCCAGTCGCGCCGGGATCGCCTGGTCGGGCTTCACGCCATAGCCGGCGGCCAGGCTGTCGCCCAGCACGGCAAGCTTGATGGGGGCAGTTTGGGCTTGCAGGCCGGGCGCCGCCAGCACGCACAGGAACAAAGCCAGGAGCGCTGCGATCCGTGAATTGACCATCGCCGTAAAACCACCATATCCAATGCCGACAGTCCCGATCCCGCGCGTCATCTCACCCTACCCGGAGCTTTCTTGACAGCCACCGTCCCTGCCATCGTCCGCTTCACCGACGTCCACCTCGACATGGCAAGCGATGCCGGTACGGTCAATATCCTGCGCGGGATTACTCTCGACATAGCCGCAGGCGAGATTGCAGCGGTTGTCGGGCCATCCGGCGCCGGCAAGTCGAGCCTGATGATGGTGGCGGGCGGTCTCGAACGCGCCTCGTCGGGCCGGGTCGAGGTGGCTGGGCGCGATCTCGGGCCGCTCGACGACGATGCCCGCGCCCGGCTGCGCCGGGACAGTATCGGCATCGTTTTCCAGGGCTTCCACCTCATTCCCACCATGACGGCTCACGAGAACGTGGCGCTGCCGCTCGAATTCGCCGGCCGTGGCGATGCCTTCGAGCTTGCCGAAGCGGCCCTGCGGCGTGTCGGGCTCGGCCATCGCATTGGCCACTATCCGGCTCAGCTGTCGGGCGGCGAACAACAACGCGTCGCGGTGGCGCGGGCCTTCGTCGGCCGGCCCAAGCTCCTGCTCGCCGACGAGCCGACGGGGAATCTCGACGGCGCCACCGGCAAGCAGGTTATGGACCTCCTGTTCGACCTCGCGCGCACCGACGCCACGACCCTGATCCTGATCACTCACGATATGGTGCTGGCGGAGCGTTGCGACCGCATCCTGCGCATCGCCGACGGCCTGGTCGTGGCCGACGACAGGACGGCCACCGCGTCCTCGTACGTTACTCTGGCAGCACAATGAACCTCGCGTTGCGCCTTGCCCGGCGCGAGATGCGAAGCGGCCTGGGCGGCTTCAGGCTCTTTATCGCCTGTCTTGCTCTGGGTGTCGGTGCGATTGCCGCCATCCTTTCCTTCAGCCGCGCCATCGAGGAAGGCCTGCGGGCGGATGCGCGCGAGATTCTGGGCGGCGATGTCGCCATTTCGCTGCTCTATCGCGAGGCCAGCCCCGAGCAGGTGGCATTCCTGCGCGAACAGGGGCAGTTCGTGCGCTGGATCGACAGCCGTGCCATGGCGCGGCCGCTGAAGCCCGACGGCCGTACGACCCTGGTCCAGCTCAAGGCGGTCGAAGCAGCCTATCCGCTCTACGGCAAGCTCGAACTCGCAAACGGCGAATCCCTGGCCGACGCGCTGGCCAAGCGCGACGGCGTGTGGGGCGCCGTGGTCGAGGAGGCCGCCCTTCGGCGCATGAACCTCGAGATCGGCGACCGGTTGCGGGTGGGAGAAGTGACCGTGGAAGTGCGCGGTCTGATCGCGCGCGAGCCCGACCGCGGATTGAATGCCTTCGCCAGTCTCGGGCCGCGCCTGATGACGTCTTTTGCAGCGGTGATGGAGTCGGGCCTGATACAGCCTGGCAGTCTGCTTAACTGGGAGTACCGGCTGCGATTGGCACCGGGCGCTTCCGATGCGGCGACCCTCGAGGTGCTGCGCAATCGCTATCCCGACGCCGGCTGGCGGCTGCGTGGCCTTGCCGATGCCGGCGGGGGCATCCGCACCTGGCTCGACCGGCTCACCCAATTCATCGGCCTGATCGGCCTTGCGTCGCTGCTGGTCGGCGGCGTCGGCGTCGGCAATGCGATCTCGAGCTTCCTCGCTGGCCGGCTGCACACCATCGCGACGCTGAAGTGTCTGGGTGCCCCGGAGCGGCTGGTTTTCTCCACCTATTTCCTTCAGCTTGCGGCCCTGGCCTTGCTGGGCGTTGCCATCGGCGTTGCCGCGGGTGCGGCACTTCCGTTCCTGGCCCAGGCGATGATTGCCGACCTGTTGCCGGTGCGGGCCCGGATCTCGCTCTACGCCGGACCGCTTGGCACCGCGGCGGCTTTCGGCCTTCTCGTCTCGCTGCTGTTCGCCTTGGTGCCGCTGATGCGCGCGCGGCGGGTGCCTGCCGCCACGCTGATGCGCGGTGCGGTGGTGGGCCAGTGGCGGCTGGGGTGGCGCGATGCTCTGGTGATCGGCGCCGTAGCGATGGCGCTCGCAGCCTTCACCGTGTTTACGGCCGACAGCCGCCGCATCGCGGCATGGTTCGTCCTGGGCGCGGTTGGTGCCTTCATCGCCTTTCCGCTGCTGGCGCGGCTGGTCATGCTGGCGGCGGCGCGGACCGGCAAGCCGAGGCTCGCCGGTCTCAGGTTGGCGCTGGCCAACCTTCATCGCCCCGGGGCGCCGACGCCCATCGTCATGCTGTCGCTTGGCCTCGGCCTCACCGTGCTGGTGGCGACGGCCTTGATCGAAGGCAATCTGCGCGAGCAACTCATGCGCCGCATCCCAAGCGATGCTCCCGCCTTCTTCTTTGTCGATATCCAGTCGACGCAGATGCCGGCTTTCGAGAAGGCGGTCGCCGCCGTGCCGGGAGCGGGTGCTCTCGACAAGGTGCCGTCGCTGCGCGGTCGCATCGTCAAGATCGGCGGTAAGCCGGTGGCGGAGGTGGCCGTGCCCTCAGAGTCGCGCTGGGCCGTCGAGGGCGACCGCGGAATCACTTATTCCGCAACGCCTCCCGAGGGTTCCCGGATCGTCGCCGGCGAATGGTGGCCGGTCGACTATCTTGGCCCGCAACTGATCTCCTTTGACGAGGCGCTGGCCAAATCCTTTGGCCTTGGCCTTGGCGACACCATCACGGTGAATGTCCTGGGGCGCGACATCGAGGCGAAGATCGCCTCGCTCCGCCGCATCGAATGGACGACGCTCGCGCTCAATTTTGTCTTCGTCTATTCGCCGGGCACGCTCGACCGTGCCCCCCATACCTTCCTGGCGACCGTGAAATCGACGCCCGAGGCAGAGGAGGCGATCTTCAAGACGGTCACCGACCAGTTCCCCAATGTCACCGTCGTCCGCATCCGCGACGCCATCGAGACGGCAACGGGCGTGCTTGGCAATATCGGGCTGGCAAGTCGGGTCATCGGCTTTCTCAGCATCCTGGCCGGCGTCCTGGTGCTGGCCGGCGCCATGCTCGCCACCCAGCGGCGTCGCGTGCACGAGGCTGTGGTGATGAAGGTGTTGGGCGCCACGCGCGCGCGCATTGCCGGAATCTTCGCCTGGGAGTTCGCTTTCCTGGGATTGGCCACCGCCGTGGCGGCGCTGGCGGTCGGCACGCTGGGCGCCTGGCTGGTGGTCAACCGGCTGATGGGTCTCGACTGGACCTTCCTGCCGGCGGTCGCCGTGGGCGTCGCACTCGGCGCGATGGTCCTTACGCTCGCATTCGGCCTGGCGGGAACGCTGGGCGCGCTGCGCCAGCGCCCGCTCGCTCTGTTGCGCAACGAGTAACGGGAGATTCTCCTGTTTGTTAAAGTAAAACGTAATAATTCAAGGCCTTATCTCTATTGATTCACTAGGGATGAATGCCCAAATTAAGGGTCGAAGGGACTAGGAAATGAGTCCCCCTTGGAGGCTTGGACAACAATGGCAAATCCGAATTTCGACACCTTCAATCGCGCCGGCACGATTGCCGATCAGGCGTCGTTCGACGTCGGTCTGCGCGCCCACATGGTGCGTGTGTACAACTACATGGCCTCGGGGCTCGCGCTGTCGGGCATCGTGGCCTTCGGCCTGTTCAGCTCGCCGGATCTGGCGGGGCTGTTCTTCCAGGTCCAGGCGGGCCGCGTCGTCGGCATGAACATGCTGGGCTGGATCGCGATCCTGGCGCCCATCGGCCTGTTGCTGCTGGTGTCGTTCCGCGCCGCCACGATGAGCACCGCCGCGGTACAGGCCGTCTACTGGACGGTCACGGCCTTGATGGGCGTCAGCCTGTCGCTGCTGCTGTTCCGTTACACCGGCGCGTCGGTCGCACGGACCTTCTTCATCACCGCGGCGGCGTTCGGTGCGCTTAGCCTCTATGGCTACACGACCAAGCGCGACCTGTCGGCGATGGGCAAGTTCCTGTTCATGGGCCTGATCGGGCTGATCCTGGCCAGCGTCGTCAACATGATCTGGCCGTCCGGCACGATGAGCTTCATCATCTCCGCCGTCGGCGTGCTCATCTTCTCGGGCCTCATCGCCTACGATACCCAGAGGATCAAGGAGCAGTACGCCGATGCCTGGGGCACCGACGCCCTGGAGAAGATCGCGGTGTTCGGCGCGCTCAGCCTCTACCTCGACTTTGTGAACCTGTTCCAGTTCCTGATGAGCTTCCTCGGTCAGGAACGCGAGTAGCACTCGAGTAGCAAGGCGTAGTAATCGAGGCGCCCGGACCGAAAGGCCCGGGCGTTTTGCTGTCCGGGGGTGGTGTGTTGCGTTTCAATCGTCTCAAAGCCTTTATCGGTAGCGATGCGGCGTCGGCGCTGCCCTTGCTCGGGGCGGCGATCCTGGCACTGGTGCTCGCCAACTCGCCGCTCGCGGGGGCGATCCATGACCTGTTGCATGGCAAGCTGACGGTCGACTATGGGGGCATCGGCCTCTCCAAGCCGCTTCTGCTGTGGATCAACGACGGGCTGATGGCGGTGTTCTTTCTGCTGGTCGGCCTCGAGATCAAGCGCGAGGTCGTCGAAGGATCCCTGTCGCGACCGTCGCAGGTGGCGCTGCCCATCGCCGGCGCGGCCGGCGGCATGATCGTGCCGGCCGCGATCTACGTCGCCTTCAACTGGGGCAATGGGGAGACGCTGCGCGGCTGGGCGATCCCCGCGGCCACCGACATCGCCTTCTCGTTGGGCGTCCTGGCGGCCCTGGGAAGCCGGGTGCCGCTCACCCTTAAGGTCTTCCTCACCACGCTGGCGATCGTCGACGATCTCGGCGCCATCGTGATCATCGCCATCTTCTACACCAGCGCGTTGTCGTTGCAGGCGCTGGCGCTGGCCGCCCTCTGCATCGCGGGGCTGGCGATCCTGAATCGCGCCGGCGTGCGCCGCATCGGGCCCTACCTGCTGATCGGCGTGGTGCTCTGGGTGTCGGTCCTGAAGTCCGGCGTTCACGCCACGCTGGCGGGCGTCGTGCTCGCCATGTTCATCCCGCTCAAGTCAGCCGGCGAGCCCGACGAGGCGCGCCCGGCGATCCATCTCGAACATGTACTGAAGCCTTGGTCGGCCTGGTTCATCATGCCGGTCTTTGCTTTCGCCAATGCCGGTCTCTCGCTCGGCGACCTGTCGCTGGCGAGCCTTTTCGAGCCGGTTCCGCTCGGCATCACGGCGGGACTCTTCGTGGGCAAGCAGGTCGGTATCATGCTGGGGGCGGGCCTCTTGATCGGGCTCGGCTTCGCGGCCATGCCGGCCGGTGGCTCCTGGCGCCAGCTCTATGGCGTATCGATCCTGGGTGGCATCGGCTTCACCATGAGTCTGTTCATCGGCACCCTTGCGTTCACCGATGCTTCGCAGGAGTCACAGGTTCGTCTCGGGGTCCTCGCCGGGTCTCTGATATCGGCCGTGGTCGGTTACCTGGTTCTCAGCCTGATGCCGCCGGAGAAACGACGCCCGTGACGGTGGGCTAGAGAACAAGATCATCCGGCGCCGCGCGAAGCCATCGCGTGGCCGGCCGCTTTTCGTCGAATTTCCGAACGGTCTGGAAGAACGTTAAGGCCGGCCCTCTGCCGGGGCAAGATTGCGCGACGCCCGCCGCGGTCTATACTTTGCGTCATGCGGCGTACGTCCTACGAGCAGATGAATTGTTCGATCGCCTCGGCTCTCGACGTCGTGGGCGAGCCGTGGACGCTGCTGATCGTGCGTGACGCCTTTTACGGCGTACGGCGCTTCGACGAATTCCAGGAGAATCTCGGTATCGCGCGCAACGTGCTGACGGCACGCCTGAAGAAGCTCGTCGAGGCGGGCGTGTTCCGCAAGACCGTCTACCGCCAACGGCCGCTGCGCCACGAATACCGGCTGACCGACAAGGGCGCGGCTCTGTTCACCGTCATCGTCGGTCTCAAGCAGTGGGGGGACCGCCATGGCGCGGCGGCACGCAGCGGCAAGCCGATGGATCTCGTCGACCGCAACGACGGCCATCCGCTCGACCCGGTCCTGATCGACGCCGAGAGCGGCCGACGACTTGAACTCACCAACGTGCGCGCCGTGGCGGGGCCCGGCGCCGACCAGGGAACACGCGACTTCTTCGATCGGCTGGCGCTCAATCGGCCCTCACGCTGAGTCGTTCGCGCTGGGCCGCGCGGTCCGTTGTCATTCCTTGTCGGGTTCGAGACGCTTGGCGTCGAGCGACTGGCGGGTGCGTGTCTTGGCGTCCCGGTCGGCCGCCTTCTCCGCCTTGGTGCGGCCGAAGCGCCGACGATTGGCATCGGCCTCGCTCTCGCGTTCGCGCCGTGCCCTGGCTTTGCGCGCGCGTCCCAGGTTGACGATCTCGGCCATTCTTGTCCGCCCAAGGATCCTGAATTCTCTATGCCGCGCTCCGGGGCGATGCGCTAGTGTTTCGAGGAGACGGACGACAGGAGCGTTCCATGACACTCTCCACACGCAAGAAGATCCTGATTGGCGGCGCAGGCGCGATCGGTCTGCTGGTCGTGGCGCTGGTGGCGGCACCCTTCTTCATCGACGTCAACGCCTACAAGCCGCTGATCGCCTCGCAGGTCAAGACGGCCACCGGCCGCGACCTTGTGCTCGATGGGCCGATCAGCCTCTCGCTGCTGCCGATGCCCACCGTCACGGTGCGGAACGTCAAGTTCTTCAACGCGGCGGGCTCAAAGAATCCCAACATGGTGGAGGTCAAGTCGGTCACGGTGAAGCCGTCTCTGCTTGGCCTGCTGATGGGCAGGATCGAGGTCGGCGAGGTCACGCTGATCGAGCCCAAGATCGTTCTCGAGGTTAACGCCGAAGGCAAACCCAACTGGGAGTTCGCGCCGTCGGTGGACGCAGCCAAGCCCGTCGCTGCCAAGCCGGGTTCGCCCAAGCCGCTGTCGCTGGGCCGCCTCACGATCGACAACGGCACGCTGATCTTCAGCGATTCGAAGGCAGGCCTCTCCATGGTTGCGGAGAAAGCCAATTTCTCTGCCTCGATGGGGTCGCTGGACGGCCCGTACACGCTGGTGGGCAGCGCCACCGCGAACGGCGCCCCGCTCAACCTCGATCTTGCTCTCGGGGCCAAGGGTACGGCCGGGCACAGTGCCGACGTCACGCTCCAGGCGGGCGGCGGCAAGCTCGGCTTCAAGGGGACGCTCAGCGAACTCGGTCCTGCCGCACGGTTGGCCGGGACCGCGTCGGTCACGGCCGAGCAACTCACGACGTTCATCGCCACCCTGGTCAAGCTCGGCGGCCAGCCCGAGCCTGTGTTGCCGCCGTTGCTCGCGGGCAAGTTCAAGTTCGACGGTGGCATCGATGTCTCGCAGACCGCCTTTGCCGCCAGGGACTTCAGGATGGCACTGGGCGAGGACAACGGCTCGG
>RGPT01000136.1 GCA_010032545.1 Alphaproteobacteria bacterium | reverse complement strand
TGGGATCGGCCGCGGCCTTGGCCTTGAGGTCGTCGACCGGGCCCGCTTCCTTGGCCTTCTCGGCGAGATCGAGGGCGGCCTTCACCGCCACCACCTCGGCGTGGTTCTGCTCCTTGGCCGGGACCTGGCCCAGCAGGGTCGTTGCCTGCTCGAAGTCGCCGGCGTTCATGTGGTAGCGTGCGAGGCCGGCCAGCGCCGGCACGTTCGCCGGGTCGACGCCCAGGATCTCGCTGTAGATCTGCGCCGCCGTCTCCATGTCGTTCTGCGCTACCGCCGTCTTGGCGTGCTCGAGCAGCTCGGCGATCTCGCTGCCGGCGCCGCCGGCCGCACCCCCGGAGGCCTGGATCAGCTTGTCGACAAAGGCCTTCACCTGGCTCTCGGGCACGGCGCCCATGAAGCCGTCGACCGGCCGGCCGCCAAAAAAGGCATAGACCGCCGGGATCGACTGGATGCGCAGCTGCTGGGCCAGCATCTGGTTCTTGTCGATGTCGATCTTGACCAGCTTGACCGCGCCCTTGGCCTCCTTGACGACCTTCTCGATCATCGGCTGCAGCGTCTTGCACGGCCCGCACCACGGCGCCCAGAAATCGACGATCACCGGGACCGTCCGCGAGGCCTCGATCACGTCCTTGGCGAACTTGGTCTGGTCGCTGTCCTTGATGAGATCGGCGGGGACAGCCTGCGGCGCGGCGCCCGTCAGTAACGTTTCCATGAGTCCTCGAAGGGGGAAATTTCGGTTCGTTCGCAATGTGGCCCCCGCCCCCCCGTCACGCAAGGGGAGGCGGGGCACCGCCCCGATGTCACACCCGAAGGTGTCACACCAAGTTGAGACAAATGTCGTGAAACAGGCCCGTCACCCACCTGTGATTTCGAGGGAATTTGCCCCTGCGGCCCGCCTCGGGTGGCCGCAGACGACCGTCAAACTTCAGCTCTCGGATGCGTTGACCGCATCTCGGTCCACCCACCTGCCGGACGATCCTCGGCGGGGCGGCCTTGTGCTTTTCTACTCACGGCTCAGTACCCGGTATGGGCAAGACCGCGGGACGGCCCCTCATCCTCCAGGGATCGTATCCGGCGGGCGCGCCGGACGGGGTATGGCCAAAGGTTCAAGCGCCGACCCCTCGGGTCGGCGATCTCAGCTCTTCATCAGGAGCTGGAAATTTCTCATCCTCCTCCCCCGTTTCGGGTGTTTGGACCGGGTAGGGGGCAAGCAATAGTCTTGGTGTTGCCTTGCCCCTCCGCCCTTCGGGCACCTCGCCTGAGACGGGGCAGGAGAAGAAGAGAGACGGAGTTCCTGTAACGATAGCAGAAATATAGGCCAACCCCGGTTGAGCCTAAAAATCTCCCACTTCAATCCTGCCATGCGGATTCCGCCAGGCCGCCGTCGTATCCGCCCTCGTCCGCATTGACACGCCGGCCAGCGCCGCACCCGACGAGCAGACCGGTCGCGCCGTCAGGCGCCGTCGCGACCGCCCGCAGGCTTGTGGGAAAGAGACGGTCGCCGGAACAGCCGGGGTGCCGCCCCGCGCATCTTCTCGAAGGCGACGTAGAGGCCCGGGATGACGAAGATGCCGAGGCACGCGGCCGCCAGCATGCCGCCGAACACGGCGGTACCGACCGCGCGCTGCGTCGCGGCGCCGGCCCCCGAGGCGATCACCAGCGGCACGAGGCCCAGGATGAAGGCGAAGGAGGTCATCATCACGGCACGGAAGCGCTGCCCCGCGGCGGTCGTCGCTGCCGTCTCCGGGTCGGCGCCACCGGCGCGTTCCTGCATGGCGACCTCGATCACCAGGATGGCATTCTTGGCCGCAAGCGCGATCAGCACGACGATGCCGATCTGGGCATAGACGTTATTGGCGAGTCCGGTGAGCCAGAGTGCGGCCAGCGCGCCGAACAGTCCGACGATCACCGACAGCAGGGCGGCGATCGGAAGCGCCAGGCTCTCGTAGAGCCCAACCAGGAACAGGTAGGCGAACAGCACAGCGAGGGCGAGGACAAAGCCCGTCTGGCTGCCGGCTTCCTTCTCCTGCTGCGCCGTGCCCGACCATTGGAAGGCATAGCCCGGCGGCAGGCTGGCGCGCGCCACGCGCTCCATTGCCGTGATCGCCTCGCCCGACGAATAGCCCGGCGCCGGCGCGCCGTTCAGCGTCACCGAACGCAGGTTGTTGTAGCGCACGATGGAGGCCGGCGCCGTGGTGAGTTCGAGGGTCGCCACTGCCTGCAGCGGCACCAGCTTGCCGCTGGAGGACCGCACGCGGACGCGGTTGACGTCCTCGATGGTGCGGCGGTCGGCGGCATCGGCCTGCACGCGGACCGTCCAGGTCCGGCCGAACATGTTGAAGTTGTTGACGTTGCGACTGCCCATCGCGGTCTGCAGGGCCGAGAAGATGTCGGGAATGTCCACGCCCAGCGTCTCGGCGCGGTCGCGGTCGAGCTCGAGGCGGATCTGCGGCGTCGAGGCGCTGTAGGTGGTGAACACCCCGGCCAGTTCCGGTGCACCCTTCGCCGCGTTCAGCACGCCGCGCGCCACCGCGACGATCTCCTCGGGCGGAGCGCCGGTGAGGCTCTGGATCTCGAACTCGAAGCCCGACGAATTGCCGAGGCCGGCGATCGGCGGCGGGTTGAAGGCATAGACGTTGGCAACGGCCACGCGCTGGAACGCCGTGTTGAGCCGCTCCAGCACGGCGAAGGCCGACATGTCGTGCTGCCGGCGGTCGGCGTAGGGCTTGAGCGAGACGATCATCATCGCCCGGTTGGGCAGATTGAGCCCATCGAGCAGGCTGTTGCCGCTGACGGTGAAGAAGTTCTGCAGCCACGGCTGGCCCGCCAGCATGCCCTCGACCTGCATTACCGCTTCCAGCGTGCGGCTGGTCGAGGCGGCGTCGGGCAGCTGGATCTCGGCCATGAAGGACGACTGGTCCTCCTCGGGCAGGAAGCCCGTGGGCACCACGCGCAGCAGCCCGCCGGTGGCCAGCGCGAACAGCGCGACCAGGCCGACGGCGAGCACGCTGCGCCGGATCAGCGGTCCCGCGAGACGCAGGTAGCCGCCGCGCGTGGCGTCGAGGCCGCGCTGGATGCGCGCCATCAGGCCGCGCGGCGCGCCGCGGCGGGTGAGCAGCAGGGCGCACAGCGCCGGCGACAGCGACAGCGCGTTGATGGCCGAGATCACCATGGCGACCGAGATCGTGAGTGCGAACTGCTGGTAGAGCTTGCCGGCGATGCCCGGCATGAAAGCCGTCGGGATGAACACCGACAGCAGCACCAGGGTGATGGCGATGATGGGGCCGGTGACCTCGGCCATGGCCTTCTCCGTGGCCTCGGCGGGCGTCAGGCCGGGTTCCTTCTCGAGCGTATGCTCGACCGCCTCGACGACGACGATGGCATCGTCGACGACGATGCCGATGGCCAGCACCAGGGCCAGCAGCGACACGGTGTTGAGAGAGAAGCCCAGCACCTGCATCACGGCAAAGGTGCCGACCAGCGCCACCGGCACGGCGATGATGGGGATCAGCGTCGCCCGCAGGCTGCCCAGGAAGAGGAAGACCACGATGGCCACCAGAACGAAGGCCTCGATCAGTGTCTTCACCACGCTGTGGATCGTCGCCTCGACGAACACCGTGGTGTCGTACATCACGTCGAAGGCCACGTCGTCCGGCAGCCGGTCCTCGAGATCCTTCAACACCTTGCGCACGCCCTCGGCGGTGGCGAGCGCGTTGGCGCCAGCCAGCTGGTAGATGTTGATGCCTGCCGCTGGCTTGCCGTTGTAGCGCGTGGTGACGTCGGCGTTGTTCGAGCCCAGCTCGACGCGGCCGATGTCGCGGATGCGCAGCAACGCCCCGTCGGACGTCGCGCGCACGCTGATGTTGCCGAACTCCTCGGCCGAGGTGAGCCGGCCCTTGGCCGTGATGTTGAGCTGGAAGTCGACGCCGTCGAGCAGCGGCGCCGCGCCCACACGGCCGACGGCGGCCTGCATGTTCTTGGCCTCGATCGCCTTCACCACGTCCTGCGACGTGATGCCGAGGCTCGACATGCGGTCGAGGTCGAGCCACACGCGCATGGAGTAGTCGAGCCCGCCGAACAGGCCGGCCGAGCCGACGCCCGGCACGCGCTGCATGGCGTCGAGCACGTTGATGGTGGCGAAATTCGACAGGAACAGCGCGTCGCGGCTGCCCTTGGGCGAATAGACCGCGACCACCTGCAAAAGCGCCGAGGACTGCTTCTTCACCAGCACGCCGTTGCGCTGCACCTCGTCGGGCAGCTGCGGCATCGCCCGGTTGATGCGGTTGTTGACGTTGACCGTGTGGTCCTGCGGATTGGAACCGACCTTAAAATAGATGCTGAGGCTATAGCTCCCGTCGCCGCCCGAGGTCGACTTCATCGAGATCATGTTCTCGACGCCGTTCACATTGCGCTCGATGATCTGAGCCACGCTCTCCTCGACCACCTGGGCCGAGGCGCCGGCGAAGCTGGTCGTGACGGTGACTTCCGGCGGGACGATGTTGGGGAACTGGGCGACCGGCAGGCTGCCCAGCGCCAGCACGCCCGCGATCACCATAACCGCGGAGACGACAAAGGCGAGCCGCGGGCGGCGGATGAAGACCGAGGCGATGCCCATGGGGTCAGCGCTTCCGCTCGCCGGGGGCGGCCGGCGCCGCCTGGGCCTCGACCGCCATGCCGGCGCGCACGCGCTGTTGGCCCTGGACGATCACCCGGTCGTCCTCCTTGAGGCCGCTCGTCACGGCGATCATGCCGTCGCGCACGAAGTCGACGGTGATGCGGCGCAGTTCGACGACGCCCTTGCTGTCGACGACGTAGACGTAGGGGCCGGTCCCGTACCGTCTGGCCGTCGGTCAGCAATTCGTCGGCATTGTCGAACACCGCGCGCGCCATCTGGCCGTCGGTGTTGGGATCGACGGCGACGTCGATGAAGTCGACCTTGCCCTTCTCGGGGTAGAGCTTGCCGTCGGCCAGGCGCAGCCGGACGGGCAGCTGCTCGCCGGCCCGCAGGTCGCGGCGCACGTTCAGCAGCTCGGCCTGCGACACCGAGAACAGCACCCGGATCTGCCGCTCGTTCACGATCGTGGCCAGCGTGCCCGACTCGGGCCCGACGATGTTGCCGGGCGAGACGGTGGCGCGGCCGATCAGGCCGGCGATCGGCGCCGTGATCTTGGTGTAGGAGAGCTGCAGCTCGGCATCCTCGAGCTGCGCCTCGGCATCGTCGAGCGTCGCCTTGGCCTGGAGCTGCTCGGCGAGCCGCTGGTCGTAGACCACCTGGGAGGCGGTGCTCGAACGCAGCAGCTCGGCCGTGCGCTTGAGCTGCGCCTCGGCGTTGATCAGGGCGGCGCGCGCGCCGTCGCGCAGCGCCCGCTTCTGGTCGACGGCGATCCGGTAGGGGGCGGGCTCGATGGTGAACAGGAGCTGGCCTTCCGTCACCTTGCTGCCGTCCGTGAACTCGCGCTTGCCAAGCGTCCCCTTCACCCGCGCGCGCAGCTCGACCTTGTCGAACACCGCAACCCGGCCGACATACTCCGACTGCGGCGCCAGCGGCCGCAACTCGGCCGGCTGCACCAGCACGACCGGCGGCGCGTTCTCCGCAACCCTGGTCTGGGCGAGGGCCGGCTGGGCGGATGCGAGCATCAGCATCAGAGTCGGCGCCAGTCGGCGCAGGCCGCACCGGGCGGTTGCGCGAATCTCGTATCCGGTCAGGTGCTCCAGGAGCATCGAATGATCGCTTTCAGACAAGAGAGCAGGAAGCTTGGCGCCAGCTTACCCAAGGTACCTACATTGGCCTTGGTCGGTCGAGCGCCGACAATTGCGGACCGAAACAGGCTCGCGTCGGAATGATCTACACGGTCCAGCGGCCCCTGCCACGGCCTCGGGACGGACCGCCGCGCCCACGGCGAAGGTCGGCAGCGCCGAAGGATCTTCGATCACCGCGGCCAGAAGTTTCTCGAACAGCTCGGGTGGAAATGTAGCCGCGGCGCTTGAAGATTTCGTTGCCGTCCTTGTCGAGCACGACGGTCGCGGGCCAGCCCCAGATTTCGTAGCGGTAGGACAGCGTCGGGTCCCACTTCTGCCAGGGCAGCGACGGGCTCTCCGCCCATGACTTGCCGGATGTGGCGGTGCCGGCGGTCAGGACCAGTAACAGGGCAAGAATGTACCTTATGCCCGGCCTGCGCCGGCTGGCCGCGGCCGGATGGCCCGCTCGTGGCGACGTGATGCGTTCGCCCCGCGGACTCGGGCGTTTGACTCGTCCGGGTCCGGAATGTCCTGATATCATGACAATAGAAGAGCTGACGTCACAAGGCGCCGGCCGCGATGTTCCTGGGAGGGAATGATGAAGGCTTTGAAGGCCGCCGTTCGGGCGCTGGCGCTTGCAGGCGTTGGTCTTGCTTCGCTGTCGGCGGCGCGCGCCAACGAGATTGTCGTCACCCACTATGGTTCGCTGCTGTACGGCGTGCCCTATGCCATTGCCCTGGAGAAGGGCTACTTCAAGGAAGCCGGCATCGACATCACCGGTATCCTGACCTCCAAGGGCGGCGGCACTTCCGTCCGCAACATGATGGCGGGCGAGACCCTGTTCGCCGAGGTGGCACTGCCCGCGGCGCTGAGCGCCATCAAGGAAGGCTTCAACATCAAGATCATCAGCGGCGGCACCGACGGGCGTAGCAGCTTCTGGGTGACGCGCCCGGGCGAGAAGATCGACAAGCCCGAGGATCTCAAGGGCAAGCGCTTCGTCTATTCGCGGCCGAAGTCGGTGAGCGAGAGCATCACCCTGGCCGCGCTCAAGTCGTGGAACGTGCCGGCGGCCGACGTGAAGATGATCGCCATCGGCGATTTCGGCGCCGGCCTGACGGCGCTCGAGCACAACAAGATCGACATCGCCATCATTCCCGAGCCGATCTACTCGCAGAAGGAGAAGGCCGGCGTGAAGTACAAGCTCCTGCCGTGGCTGGACGAGAAGCTGCCGGCCTACACCCAGACGGTCGGCATCGCGACCGACGAGACCATCGCCAAGCACGGACCCAAGCTCCGGGCCGTCATCGAGGGGCGCCGCAAGGGCGTGGAGTTCCTCTACGCCAATCCCAAGGAGTCGGCCGCGATCCTCGCCAAGGCCTACAATCTGCCGCCCGACGTGGCGGCAAGCGCCATCGACAACATCCTGAAAATGAACCCGACGTGGTGGAATCGCGGCGGGCTCCAGCAGCCGCTGATGGAAGCCATGGCCGAGGCGCTGGGCTCGGTGGGCGCGCTGCAGCTGCCGGTCGACTGGAAGGCCGCGATCAACGACAGCTTCATTCCACCGGCGGCCAAGACGCAATGATGGCGGGCGCGTCGCAGCGGGCGGCAGTCGAGGCGCCAGGCGCGGTCGGCGGGCCGCAAAAAATCCATGCGCGCCTCGAGGGGGTGACGCGCATCTATCCGGGTCCTCGGCGAGGTGCCCGACGGCGTCGGTGTCGTCTTCCAGGAGGATGCGAGCTTTCCCTGGCTCACGGTCGAGGACAACGTGGCCTTTGGCCTCCGCCGCTCAGGTGTCGAGGCGGCCGAAACCAAGCGCCGGGTCGACTTCGCGGTCGGCTTCATGGGGCTGCGCGAATTCCGGCGCGCCTATCCCAGCCAGCTCTCGGGCGGCATGCGCCAGAGGGTCTGCATCGCCCGCACCCTGGTGCTGCAGCCCCGCCTGATCCTGCTCGACGAGCCGTTCGGGGCGCTCGATCAGCAGACCCGCCTGCTGATGGGCGACGAGCTGCTGCGGCTGTGGCGCGAGACATCGGCCACGGTGCTGCTGATCACCCACGCGCTCGACGAGGCCAATCTCCTGTCCGACCGCATCGGCGTGATGTCTGCCAGGCCCGGCCGCTTCCTCGATATCGTCGAGACCGGCTGGCCGCACGAGCGCGATTCGCGGCTGGCGGAACGGCCGGATTTCGGCGCCGTCACCGCACGGCTGTGGTCCCACCTGCGGGCAGAGTCGATGCGGGCGATGGGCCAGGGAGACGCCACGCCGTGAAGAAGGCAACGTGGATCCGCACGGTCTTCCTGGTCGGCGCCCTCGGGGCCCTCGAAGTCGCCTGCCGGTCGGGCGCGATACCCGCCACCATGGTCACCGCGCCGTCGGCGATGGTCACGACGCTGGTCAAGACGATGCAATCCGACGAGATCGGTGGCCACATCGAGCAGACGCTGTCGGCGGTCGCGATCGCCATGGCCCTGTCGATTACCGGTGGCTTCGCCATCGGGTTCATCCTGAACTGGTTCCCGGTCCTGCGCCGCGCCTTCGCCCCCTTTCTGGCGGCCTATTATGCGATTCCCCATTTCGCCTTCTATCCGCTGCTGATCGTGATCTTCGGCCTGGGCTCCACGCCGCTCATCGTGCTGGCGACGCTGTTCGCGATGGTTGCGATGATCGTGGCCACCATGACGGGCCTCGACCGCGTGCCGCGGGTGCTGCTCAAGACGGCGCGCATCCACCGCCTGTCGCTGCTCGACGAGATCTGGCGCGTCCGCCTGCCGGCCGCGGCGCCGCATCTCCTGTCGGGCCTCAAGCTCGCGGTCGCCTATTCCTTCATCGGCGTGATCGCCGGCGAGTTCATCCTGTCCACGAGCGGCATCGGCCACGAGATTGCCTTCGCCTACGACAATTTCGACAACCCGCGCATGTACGCGCTGATCCTGTTCGTCCTGGCGATCGTCACCGCCTTCAATATGACGGTCTATGCCTATGAACGGCGCCTGATGCGGCGACGCGGGATATGAGGGCGCGCATGATGTCATTGCGCTCCTTCCGCGATCCCGTCCTGGTGGCGCTGTCGCTGGTCGCCCTGTGGCAGGTCCTGCACCATATCGCGGGCGATTCCGCCATCACGGCGCCGGCGCCGACGCTCACCCATCTCTGGGAGATGATCGGCCAGGCCCGCTTCCTGCCGCACCTGCGCGAGACCGGCCTCGCCTTCCTGCAGGCCCTGGCGATCGCCTGCGGTGGCGGCATCCTGATCGGCGTCGTGCTGGGCGGCCATCGCCTGACGGGCGAGGTCGCCGAGCCGATTCTCGTCGGCCTCTACTCCGTCCCCAAGATCACGCTCTATCCGGTGATCCTGCTGCTGTTCGGTCTCGGCATGCCGGCCAAGGTGGCCTTCGGTGCGCTGCACGGTATCATCCCGGTGGTGCTGTTCACCATGAACGCGGTGCGCAACGTCAACCGGACCTATCTCCGAACCGGCCGCACCATGCGGCTGGCCCCGATGCAGACCGCCTGGTTCATCCTCATCCCCGCGACCCTGCCCGAGATCTTCACCGGATTGCGGATCGGCTTCTCGCTCACGCTGCTGGGCACGATGCTGGGCGAACTCTTCGCCTCGCAGCGCGGCCTCGGTTTCCTGCTAATGACCGCGATCGAGCTCAACGACGTGAAGACGATCCTGGCCATCGCCGTCCTCATTTCCGCCTTCGCCGTCCTCTGCAACGCAGCACTGCTGGCCGTCGACACGCGGTTGCATCGCGGTGCAGCCCCCGAGACCTCGGGCAAGTAGGCGCCCATGGATCGCATCGCCGTGCGCCGCGAGCTGGGATCGCCGCTCCATCACCAGATCTACCTCGTGCTCGCCGACGGCATTTCGACCGGCCGCTACGTCGAAGGCGAGGCGCTGCCGACAGAGGAGCAGCTCACCCGCATGTTCAGCGTGTCGCGCATCACCGTGCGGCGCGCCATGGAGAGCCTGCACGGCGCCGGCCTGATCGAGCGTGGCGCCGGGCGCCGCACTGTTGTGCGCGCCCAGATCGGCCGGCCGATGCGGATGGCGATGAATTCCGTCATCGAGAACATCGTGCCCTACGGCGCCGAGACCTACGCAAAGGTCATCGAGTTCGGCTATGTCGAGGCCCGCGGCTTCGTGCGCGAGCATTTGTGGCAAGCCATGGACAAGCCGATGCAACGGGCGGTGCGCGTGCGCTCGCACGAGGGCGTGCCGATCATGCACCTCACCAGTTACGTGCCGGCAGTGCTCGGCGAGACCTTCAGCGCCGACGACCTTGGCCGCGTCTCGCTGTTCCGCTTGCTGGCCCGCGCCGGCGTCCATCTTGCCCGCGGCGACCAGGTCGTCTCGGCGACGCTTGCCGATCCCACCGTGGCGCAGCACCTTGGCATCAAGGTCGGTGCGGCGCTGATCGACATGCGCCGCCTGCTGTTCGACCAGAAGGGCCGGGCCGTCGAATACATCGAGATGCTGGCCATTCCCGACCGCATGACGCTCCGCATGGAACTCGGCTCCGGCCAGATTGGACCTTCGAAGGCCAGACAGAAATCGTCGCGCAACAACCCCAAGTGAGAGAGGAAATCCCGATGTCCAGTGCCGTTCCCAATGCCGCGAAGTTCCGCACCCTGCTTGCCAGCCGCAAGATGATCGTGGCGCCGGGCGCCATCGACTGCATCACCGGCCGGGCCATCGCCCAGGCAGGCTTCTCCGCCGTCTACATGACCGGCGCCGGCACCTCGGCGACGCTGGGCTATCCCGACTACGGCCTGATCACCATGAGCGAGATGGTGGGCAATGCGAGCCGGATCTCCAAGTCGATCGACATTCCGCTGATCAGCGACAGCGACACCGGCTTCGGCAACGAGCTGAACGTCTTCCGCACGGTCCAGGAGTTCGAGAGCGCCGGCGTTGCCGCCATCCACATCGAGGACCAGGTGTTCCCCAAGAAGTGCGGTCATCTCGACAACAAGGAGTTGGTGAGCCGCGAGGACTTCGTGGCCAAGATCCGGGCAGCGTCGGCGGCCCGCAGGTCGAAGGACTTCTGCATCATCGCGCGCACCGATTCGCGCGCCGTGGTCGGTCTCGAGGAGGCGATCGAGCGCGCCAACCTCGCGCTGGCCAACGGCGCCGACGTGGCCTTCGTCGAGGCCCCCCAGACCATGGCCGAGATCGAGGCAGTCCCAAAACTCGTCAAGGGGCCGTGCCTGCTCAATGTCGTGCGCGGCGGCAAGACGCCGGAGATCGAGCTCGAGGTGGCCGAGCGCATGGGCTACGCCATCGCCATCGTGCCCGGCCTGCTGCTGGGCGGCATCATCCAGACCTGCGACCGCCTGCTGGCCGACCTCAAGCAGGGCAAGTTTCCGCCCGTCTCCGGCTCGCCAGGCAAGACCTTTGCCCGCTTCGGCGCCGCCGAATGGGACGCGCGCCGCACTGCTTTCCGCGACCCGATCAAGATTGCCGCAGAGTAGGGAGTTCGCACCATGGCCGCTGCAGCGCGCACGATGTTCGAGAAGATCTGGCAGCGTCACGTCGTCGTCGATCGCGACGACGGCAACACGCTGCTCTATGTCGACCGCCACCTGATGCATGACGGGTCGGGCGCGGCC
>RGPT01000135.1 GCA_010032545.1 Alphaproteobacteria bacterium | reverse complement strand
CGAACTCGACGTCGTAGATCGTCTGCATCCCCTGGTAGCGCCGCTCGACCACCCGGCCGGTGAAGCTGTTGGCGGGGCCGCGTTCGCCGAGGCGGATGTTCTCCGCCCGCAACGCCACGCGGGCATTGTCGCCGGGGCTGAGTGGCTGCGGCGTCCAGGCGGAGATCCGGCCGGCAGCGCCAAGGTCGATGACGGCCTGGTCTCCCGTGCGCTCAAGAACCTTGCCCTTGAGCACGTTCGAGGCGCCGGTGAAGTTGGCGACGAAGGAATCGGCCGGTCTGTTGTAGATCTCGCCCGGGGGCGCCATCTGCAGCAGCTTGCCGTCCTTCATGACGCCGATCCGGTCGCCCAGCACCACGGCTTCGGACTGGTCGTGCGTGACATAGAGACCGGTCATGCCGGTCATCTTCAGGATGCGGCGCAGCTCGTCGCGCAGGCGGATGCGCAGCTTGGAATCGAGATTGGACAGCGGCTCGTCGAGCAGCAGGAGCTGCGGCCGGTAGACCAGGCTGCGGGCCAGCGCGACGCGCTGCATCTGGCCGCCCGACAGCGACGTGACCGGCCGCTGGGCGTATTCGCCGAGGCCGACCAGCTCGAGCGTGTCGCGGACCTTGGTCTCGATATTGTCGCTGCCGCTGGTGTTCTTGCGGCGATACTTCAGCGGATAGGCGACGTTCTGGTGCACCGTCATGTGCGGCCACACCGCATAGGACTGGAACACCATGCCGATGTCGCGTTCGCGCGGACTGACCAGCGTGCCGCGCTCGGGCTCCGAGACGACGCGGCCGCCGATCGAGATGCGGCCGCCGGTCGGATGTTCGAGGCCGGCGACGCAGCGCAAGGTCGTGGTCTTGCCGCAGCCCGAAGGACCCAGCAGCACCACGATCTCGCCCGCCGGCACGTCGAAGCTCACGCCGTCGACGGCCGCCTTGCCGGTCCCGAACTTCTTGACCAGGTCCTCGATGAGGAGCGCAGCGCTCACTGGCGGTACCCGTAGGTCTTGTTCCACTCTTCCATCCAGGAGGCGCGCAGCTTGTCGAACTCCTCGAACTTCGGCACCCAGACCTTGATCACCTTGGGATCCCAGCCCTTCGGATAGGCTGGCGGCTCACTGAGGGACGTGATGTTGCCCAGCTTGTTGATCATGAAGGTCTGGCCTTCCTTGGACAGGCGCCAGTTCATGAACAGCCTGGCGGCGTTCGGGTTCTTCGACGACTTCGTAATGCCGTCGGCGTAGGGAACGATCGGGACGCCTTCAGGTGCGAAAATCGCCTCGGCCGGAGCGCCCTCTACGATCTTGGTGAAGATGATGTTGTAGAGCAACGGCGCGATCGAGACCTCGCCGCGGACCAGCGCGTCCGAGAGCGGAGCTCCCGACGGATACAGCGCGATATTGAGCGCGGCCTGCTTCTTCCAGTAGTCCTCGCCCAGTACCTGGCGCTCGAACATGATGCGCGTCCAGGTCGTGCCGCCCGACGGTCCGATGACCTGGCCGATCTGCTTGTCCTTGTATTCGGGCTTCGTCAGATCCATCCACGTCTTGGGGGCGTTCTTCACGAGCTGCGTGTTGTAGGCGATGGCCCAGCCCAGCGTCACGCCCGGCCACAGCTTCGGCGACACGAGCGCATCCTTGCGGTAATCGGCGGCGTTCGGGGGCGCGTAATCCTGGAAGAGGTCAGCGATTTCCAGCATCAGGCCGCGGTCGGAATGATTGACCACGTCGGCGCCGAGCTTGTCGGCGGCGGCTTCCGTCTTGATGCGGGTGATGAGCTGGCCGCCCGGGGCACGGACCATCGCGACCTTGATCTTGGGGAAGCGCTTGTTGAATTCCCTGATCACTTCCTGCTGGGTCTCGGCGAAGTCGGCCGTGTACAGCGTGAGGCCGCCTTCCTTTTCGGCGGCGGCGATGAGTTCCCTGGAGCCGAAGGCGTCCTGCTGGGCGCGGGCGGGGAGCGCGGCGGTTGCCGCGGCGCCGGCGATGCCGGCCAGTATGGTTCTGCGCTTCATTGTCATTTCCTCCTGTTGTTCTGTGGTCAGCCCGCGCGGGCGGTGCTTTCGGCCGAGCCGCGGGAAAGCCAGGTGGTGATGCCGAGCAGAACCCCGAGGATCACGGTCTGCACGAGACTGAAGGCGGCGGTCTTGCCGATGTTTCCGCCCTCGTAATAGTCGAGCAGCAGCACGGCCATCACGGTCGTGTCGCTGGTGTAGAGGAACAGCGACGAGCCCAACTCCCGCACCGCCAGCACGAAGAGCAGCGTCATCGAGGCGATGATGCCGGGTCGGGCCAACGGGACCATGATGGTGGCGATGGTGCTGAGCAGGCCGCGCCCGCAGATCCAGGCGGCTTCCTCGAGTTCCTTGTGGATCTGCATGAACGACGTGGAGAGCGACTTCACCGTGTCGGGGATGAAGCGCGCCACGAAAGCCAGCGCGAGGATCCAGATCGTGCCGTAGAGGCCGCCCGGCAGGCCGATCCAGGCCCACAGATAGGCGACGCCGACGACCAGGCCGGGAATGGCGACGGGGATGGTAGACAGCAGATCGATCGATTTGCGCCCGGCAACCTGCGTGCGGTTGATCGTGTAGCCGATGGCAAAGGCCAGAACGCCGCCCACGACCGCGGTGATCACGCCGACCTTCATCGTGTTCCAGATCGAGATCATGGTCAGCGGATTGTCGAAGATCGAGTTGAAGTGCACCCAGCTATAGGCCTTCATGTCGAACACGGCGTCGAAGTCCTTGAAGAACAGGAACCTGCGGAACGCCGCGATCACCAGGGCGATCGTGGGCAATACGACGACGACGAAGAGATAGACGAGGGCGAGGCTGAAGGTGAGCCAGCGCCACGGACCGAGGTTCAGGCTGCGCGGGCGAAAGGCCTTGCCGGCAACGGTGGCGAAGCTGCGCCCCGAAAGCACGCGTTGCTGCGCCCACACCATGATGGCGGTGACCATCATCAGCAGGATCGCGACCGCGGCGGCCGTATTGTAGAGCGGCGGGGCCCAGGCGGTGAGCTTGAAGATGTAGGTCGTGAGAACGCTGATGTTCGCGGGGGCACCCAGCGCGGCCGGAACGCCATAGATGCCGAGCATCACCACGAAGGATAGCAGCGAGCCTGCCAGGATCGCCGGCGCGATCAGCGGGAAGGTGACGGTGAACAGGGTGGTGAAGGCCGAGGCACCCGCGACTTCGGACGCTTCCTCGAGGCTCGGATCCATGTTGCGGAGCGCCGAGGCCGTGAACATGTAGACATAGGGAGCGTAATAGAAGCCGAAAACCAGGATCAGGCCCGACATCGAATAGAAGTCGAAGCGAAAGTCTACGCCCATCCACTTGAGTGCGGTGTTAAGCAGGCCGGTCTTCGGAGACCCGAGGATGCTCCAGGCGACGCCTGCGACCAGCGGCGGCACGAACAGCGGGATCATGCTGGCGCCGGCGATGAAGCCCTTGAACGGCGTGTTGGTGCGTACGACGATCCACGAGAAGGCGAGGCCAATCACCACCGCCAGGATCGTGCCCCCACCGCATGCCGCCAGCGCGTTGAAGAAGGCGAGGCGGACGTTCTCGTTGCCCAGCACCGCAATAAAATGGGTCAGCGACGGATTGAACTTGCCGAATCCGTCGATCACCGGGTTGGAATCGCTGACGGCACCGAAGAACAGCATCAGCAGCGGGTAGATGACCAGGAACGTCAGTATGAGAAGGAGTGCCGTCACCCAGAGCGGCGCGGCAATGCGGCGCGGCGGGCGCTGCATTTCGGCAACTGTGGGCAAGGCTTCAACGCTCGTCGCCGTCAACGCTCAAATTCCTCCAATGCGTCCGCGGCTTTGCCGGCGGCTTCTTCATTTGTTGTGTAACCGTAGCCCATCGTGAAATCAGACGCTACGCTTCGGTAATGAAACTTCCGACCCACGATCGATATGACTACGTGCCGCTTCGAGGGCGGCAAAACTACGCCTGGCCGGGCAATCGCGGATTGGCCGTGTACTTCGCCTTGAACCTCGAGCATTTCCGCTTTGGCGAGGGGCTCGGCGCGGAGCTGGCCCCGGGCGGGCCACAGCCCGATGTCCTCAACTTCGCGTGGCGCGACTGGGGCAACCGCGTGGGCGCCTGGTACATGCTCGATGCCTTCGACGCGCTCGACCTGCCGATGGCCGCGCTGGTGAACAGCGCGATGTACGACTATGCCCCGCAGCTCGTGGCAGCCTGCCGGGCACGGGGCGACGAAATCGTCGGTCATGGTCGCACCAACGCCGAGCGGCAGGGCGTTCTGGACGAGGCGGCGGAGCGGAGTCTGATCGCCGGGGCCACGGCCCGCCTGACGCGCGAGGAAGGGGCGCCGCCCCAGGGCTGGCTGGGACCGTGGATCTCGCAAAGCCACCGCACGCCAGATCTTCTGGCCGAGGCCGGCTATCGCTACCAGCTCGACTGGTGCATGGACGATCAACCGATCTGGTTCCGGTGCCGCAACGGCGGGCGCCTTCTCGCGGTGCCCTATCCCCAAGAGGCGAATGACATTCCCTCGATCGTGGGACGCAAGGACGGTGCGGCGCAGTTCGCTGACATCGTCGTCGACCAGTTCGACGAGATGCTGGAGCTCTCCAAGGCCCGCCCATTGGTAATGGGCGTGGCACTGCACGCCTACATCGTCGGCCAGCCGCACCGTCTGAGGCATCTCAAGCGGGCGCTGCGGCACATCGCGGCGCGACGCGACGAAATCTGGCTGACCACGCCGGGCGCCATTGCCCGCCATTGTGCCGCGCTTCCTGCCGGCGTCGTACCCTGAGGAGTCCCATGCGCCTGTTCACCGCCACGCTCGCGACCGAGACCAACACCTTCTCGCCGTTGCCGACCAGCCTCGAGAACTACCGCGAGTCGGTGTTCTTTCGCCCCGGCGAGCATCCGGCCGATGCGCCGCGCATGTGTACCGCGCCGTTGTTTGTCGGCCGTGCCCGCGCCAAGGCCGAAGGCTTCGAACTGATCGAGGGGAGCTGCTTTGCGGCCAGCCCGGCCGGCACCACCAACCGCGCCGACTATGAGACCATGCGCGACGAGATCCTTGGCCAGCTCAAGGCCGCGCTCCCGGTCGACGGGCTCTTGCTCGGGCTGCACGGCGCCATGGTGGCGCACGGCTACGACGACGTCGAAGGCGACATCATCGAGCGGGCGCGCGCCATCGCCGGCCCCAAGTGCGTGATCGGCGTCGAGCTCGATCCGCACTGCCATCTCACGCTAAAGCGCGTGACGGCAGCCGACATCGTCGTTCTGTACAAGGAGTTTCCGCATACGGATGTGGTCGAGCGGGCCGAGGATGTAATCGACCTGGTGCTGCGTACCCTGCGAAACGAGATCAAGCCGGTAACCTCGGTCTATGACTGCCGCCAGATCCAGAGCTATCCCACGACGATCCAGCCGATGCGTGGCCTGGTCGACAGGATCAAGGCGATGGAGGGCAAAGATGGCATCCTCTCGGTCTCCATCGCCCACTGCTTTCCCTACGGCGACGTGCCCGAGATCGGCACCCGGGTGCTGGTGATCGCCGATGGCGACAAGAAGAAGGCCGACGCGCTCGCCACCAAGCTGGGCGAGGAGCTGGTATCTTTGCGCGGCAAGACCGCGCCACCGTCGTTCGACATCGCTACCGGAGTGGGGGAGGGCGTCGCCTTCAACGACCTGCCGGTGGTGATCGCCGACCCGGCCGACAATGCCGGCGGCGGCGCACCCTCGGACAATACCGACATCCTGCGCCACCTGATCGCGCGCAAGGTCGAGAACGCCTGCCTCGGCCCGATCTGGGATCCGATCGCCGTCCGCATCTGCTTCGACGCCGGGCTGGGGGCCAGGATCGGCTTGCGCTTCGGCGGCAAGATCGCGCCATCCTCGGGCCAGCCCGTCGACGCCGAGGTCGAGATCATTGGGCTCAAGCGCGATGCCTGGCAACGTTTTGGGCCGACCCAGGTGCCGGTCGGAGACTGCGCCGCCGTCCGGATCGGCGGCGTCGATGTCGTTCTCATCACCAAGCGCACGCAGGCAACCGGCCTCGAGCTCTTTACCAACCTTGGCATCGATCCTGCACAGAAGAAGATCGTCGTGGTGAAGTCCACCAATCACTTCATGGCGGCCTACGGTCCGATCGCGAAGAAGGTGATCTATGTCGAATCGAGCGGACCGCTCAGGCGCGATCATCGCAAGGTGCCCTACACCAAGGTTCAGCGGCCGATCTGGCCGCTCGATCCCGATGCCAGGCCGCGCGGCCTCATCGTCTGACGTCGATTCGAGCGTCGTGCTGGACAATCGCGCACGGCGCTTTGCATACTCTGTGCGGGGAGCCTAGGGAGACGATCACATGTTGAAGCGTATTCTTGCCTTCGCGTTGGCGCTGGTCGTTCCGTTCGTGGCCCATGCGCAGGGACAGGAAAAGGTTCTGCGCGCCGTAATGCACGCCGATGTGCGCGTCATTGATCCGATCTGGACCACCCAGACCATCGCCAGCATTCACGGCATGCTGATCTACGACACGCTGTTCGGCAACGATGCCAACCTCAAGCCGCAGCCGCAGATGGTGGGCAAGTACGAGGTCAGTCCTGACCGGCTGACCTATACCTTCACCCTGCGCGACGGTCTGAAGTTCCACGACGGTTCGCCCGTCACCACCAAGGACGTCATCGCCTCGCTCAAGCGCTGGGGCGCCAAGGACGGCGTCGGCATCCGGCTCATGTCCTATGTTAAAAAAATGGACGCCGTCGACGACAAGACCTTCACCATGGTGCTGAGCGAGCCGTACGGCATGGTGCTGGAGTCGCTGGGCAAGAGCGGCAGCTCGGTGGCCATCATCATGCGCGAACAGGAGGCGCTCACCGATCCGCAGCAGCAGGTCAAGGAAGCGATCGGCTCCGGTCCCTACAAGTTCGCCAAGGATCTGTGGGTGCCGGGCAGCAAGGCGATCTATCTCAAGAACAAGGACTACGTGCCGCGGCCGGGCAACGAGCCGCCGTCGTCCTTTGCCGGCAGCAAGATCCCGGGTGTCGACCGCATCGAGCTCATCTGGATCTCCGACCCGCAGACGGCGATGTCGGCGCTGGTCAATGGCGAGATCGACTTCTACGAGGCGCCCAACAACGACTTCCTGCCGCTACTGGCCAAGGCCAGGGGCGTCAAGCTGATGATGACCGGCAAGATCGACAGCACCCAGGGCATGATCCGGCTGAACCATCTCCACCCGCCGTTCGACAACATCAAGGCGCGGCAGGCGATGTACCATCTGATCAACCAGGAGGACTTCCTGCGCGCCATCGTCGGCAACCCGGAATACTATCGGGTTTGCCACGGTCTGCTGACCTGCGGCGGCCCCTACGAGAATGACGGCGGGTCGTCCTTCATGAAGGAATACAATCCCAAGAAGGCGGCGCAGCTGATGAAGGAGGCCGGCTACAAGGGCGAGCCGATCACCGTGCTGTTCACGACCGACCACAACACGATCACCCCGGCGACGCAGGTGCTGGTGCAGGCCATGCGCGAAGCGGGGCTCAACGTCGATGCCCAATCGATGGACTGGGGCTCGGTCGTCTCGCGCCGTGCCAAGAAGGAGCCGCCGGCGCAGGGTGGCTGGAACATCTTCGTTACCACCTCGGGCGGGGTCGGCTCGGCCAATCCGGTGCTTCACACCTGGATCGGTGCTGCCTGCGACAAGGGTTTGTTCGGCTGGCCGTGCGATCCCGAGATCGAGAAGCTGCGCAACGCCTTTGCCTTCGCCCAGACCGAGGAGGAGCGCAAGAAGATCGCCAAAGATCTGCAGACCCGCGCCATGGAGCAGGTCGTGTTCCTGCCGTTTGGGCAATGGAACACGCCGCTCGCCTATCGGGCCGACAAGATCGACGGCATCGTGCCCAACACGGGTCTGGCCGTTCTGTGGGGCATTACGAAGAAGTGACGCTTCCGTCGAGGCACTGCACTTGACCGCCTATATCGTGCGGCGGCTGTTCGCGACCCTGCCGGTAATGGCGGTGGTGGCGCTGTTCGTGTTCTTCCTCCTGCGCTTCGCGCCGGGCGATCCGGCGGCGATTATTGCCGGCGAAGACGCCACGGCCGAGGCGATTGCCGCCGTCCGCGCCAAGCTCGGCCTCGACCGGCCGATGGTGGAGCAGTTCTTCGTCTGGATCCTGCAATTGGCACAGGGCGACATGGGCGTCTCGATTTTCTCCAACCTCGCCGTCACGCGGCTGATCTCGCAGCGCGTCGAGCCCACGGTGGCGCTCACGCTCTCGACCCTGTTCGTGGCGGTGGCGCTCGCCATTCCCATCGGCGTCGTGGCGGCGTGGAAGGCGCGCAAGCTCGTCGACCGTCTGGTCATGGGCTTCGCGGTGCTGGGCTTCGCCATGCCGGGGTTCGTGCTGGCCTACATTCTGATCTACTTCTTCGCCGTGCAGTGGCAGCTTCTCCCGGTCCAGGGCTACCGCCCGATCGGCGAGGGCCTGTGGCCGTTCGTCGAGTGCCTGATCCTGCCGTCGGTGGCTCTGGGCGTTACCTACATGGCGCTGATCGCCCGCATCACGCGTGCCTCGATGCTCGAAGTGCTGGCCCAGGACTACATTCGCACCGCCAACGCCAAGGGGCTGGCCACCGACCGCGTGCTGCTGCTGCATGCGCTCAAGAACGCCGCCGTGCCGATCATCACCGTGATCGGCATCGGCATCGCGCTGCTGATCTCGGGCGTGGTCATAACCGAGACCGTATTCAACATTCCGGGCCTCGGCCGTCTCACCGTCGACGCGGTGCTGAAGCGCGACTATCCGGTGGTGCAGGGACTGATCCTGGTATTCGCTGCCGCCAAGGTGCTGGTGAACCTGATCATCGACATTTCCTATGCCTTCCTCGATCCACGCATCCGCTACTGACATGACCGCGATCACAGACGATCTCGTCCTGCCGCAGCGCCGCTTCTCGCTGATGACCGCCATCCGGCGCAATCCCACGATCGCCTTCGGCGCCGTGTTGCTGGCGGCCCTCATCGTCGTAGGCATCTTCGCGCCCTACATCGCCTACAGCGATCCCTTCAAGATCGCGCCGGTCAATCGCCTCAGGCCGCCGTCGGAGCGTTGGTGGTTCGGCACCGACCAGTTCGGCCGCGACATCTTTTCGCGTACCGTCTACGGCGCGCGCGTGTCGCTGATCGTGGGCCTTTCGGTCGCGCTGTTCTCCAGCGCCGTCGGCCTCGGACTCGGCCTGCTGTGTGGGTATTTCCGCAAGGTCGACGGCATCGTCATGCGAATAATGGACGGCTTGATGGCGATCCCATCGATCCTGCTCGCCATCGCGCTCATCACGCTGACGCGTCCCAGCCTCGGTATCGTGATCCTGGCCATCGTCATTCCCGAAGTGCCGCGTATCGTGCGAGTGGTGCGGGCTGTCGTGCTGTCGATCCGCAGCCAGCCCTACATCGAAAGCGCCATCGCCGGCGGCACCAGGAACACCAAGCTCCTGCTGCGCCATGTCTTGCCCAACACGCTGGCGCCGCTGATCGTGCAATCGACTTATGTCTGTGCCTCGGCGATGCTGATCGAGGCCGGCTTGAGCTTCCTGGGCGCCGGCGTGCCGCCCGAGGTGCCGAGCTGGGGAAACATCATCGCCCAGGGCCGCACCTTCTTCCAGATCGCACCGTGGACGATCCTGATTCCCGGCGTCTTTCTCGCCATCACGGTCCTGGCGGTGAACCTGCTGGGCGACGGCCTGCGCGACCGGCTCGATCCACGCCTGGCGAGGCGCCTGTGAGCGTGGCCGTTGGCAACATTCTCGAGGTCCGCAACCTGCAGACCCAGTTCAACACCCTGGACGGCGTCGTGCGCGCGGTCGATGGCGTATCCTTCGACCTGGCGCGTGGCGAGACGCTCGGCATCGTGGGTGAGTCGGGCTGCGGCAAGTCGGTGACGGCGCTCTCGATCCTGCGCCTGATTCCGCCCGAAACCGGCCGTATTGCCGCGGGCTCGATCAAGTTCGAGGGCGAGGAACTCACGACGCTCGGCGAGGAGGCGATGAAGCGCCTGCGGGGCCATCGCATCTCCATGATCTTCCAGGAGCCGATGACCAGCCTCAATCCGGTGCTGACGGTCGGCACCCAGATCGCCGAGAACGTCGTGCGTCATATGGCGGTGCCGTGGCGGGCGGCGCGCGAGCGGGCGTTCGAGATGCTCGACCTGGTGCGCATCGCCGATGCAAGGCGCCGGCTCGACGAATATCCGCACCAGCTTTCGGGTGGCATGCGCCAGCGCGTCATGATCGCCATGGCGCTGTCGTGCGATCCACAGGTGCTGATCGCCGACGAGCCCACCACCGCGCTCGACGTCACCATCCAGGCCCAGATCCTCCAGCTCATGCTGGAGCTCAAGGAGAAGACCGGCACCGCCATCGTGTTGATTACCCACGATCTCGGCGTCGTTGCCGAGACCACGGAGCGCGTCGTGGTGATGTACGCCGGCCGCAAGGTCGAGGAGGCGCCGGTCGAGGCGCTGTTCGACGAGCCGCTGCACCCTTACACGCGCGGCCTGATGCGGGCGATCCCGCGCCTCGACGTCGAGGCCGATGCCGCGGGCACACGGCCCCGGCTGCAGGAAATTCCCGGCCTTGTGCCGCGGCTCACGCAGCCCATTCCCGGTTGCGCCTTCGCGCCGCGCTGCGGCTTCGCGACCGGGCGCTGTGCCGTCGATCCGCCACCGCTGATCGATGCCGGCGCGGGGCATACGGTGGCGTGCTGGGAAGTCGAGCGCGTGCGGGCGAGCGCGCCATGACGACGGAACGCCCGGTCCTTGAGGTGGACGGCCTCGTGAAGCATTTTCCCATTCACGGCGGGTTGTTGCAGAGGCGCGTGGGGGAGGTGAGGGCGGTCGACGGCGTTTCCTTCTCGATCGCCCGCGGCGAGACGCTGGGTCTGGTGGGCGAATCGGGTTGCGGCAAGTCGACCATCGGCAAGACCGTACTGAAGCTGATCGAGCCCACGGCCGGACGCATCGTGCTGGCGGGCGAGGACATTTCGAAGCTTGGCCCCGCCGCGATGTGGCCGCATCGCCGCCGCATCCAGACGATCTTCCAGGATCCTTACTCTTCGATGAACCCGCGACTGCCGTCGGGCACCATCGTGGGAGAACCGCTGGAAAATTTCGGCCTCTCGCGCGGCCGCGACACCGAAGACCGCGTCGCCAGGCTGTTCGAACGTGTTGGCCTCCGCCCTGATGCGATGCGCAAGTACGCCCACGAGTTCTCCGGCGGCCAGCGTCAGCGGCTGGGTATCGCCAAGGCGCTCTCGGTCAATCCCGACGTGATCGTGGCCGACGAGCCGGTCTCGGCGCTCGACGTCTCGGTCCAGGCCCAGGTGCTGAACCTGTTGATCGACCTGCAGGAGGAGTTCCGGCTCGCCTATCTCTTTATCAGCCACGATCTGGCGGTGATGCGCCACATCAGCCATCGTATCGCGGTGATGTATCTCGGCCGCATCGTCGA
>RGPT01000134.1 GCA_010032545.1 Alphaproteobacteria bacterium | reverse complement strand
TCCGTGCTGAAGACGCTGCCGACGCCGGTGGCGAAGGAAGCAAAGGACAGCGAGCCCTTGGTGACCGCCGGATAGAAGTTACCGGTGAGCTGGCCGCGCCCCACAAGCGAATCACGGATTTCCTCGGGCGAGTTGCCGCGACCGTTAAGCTCGATGTCCATGATGCTCACCTTGCCGTCGATCGCCACGGTCAGGTTGTCGTTGCCGAAGGCGTTGGTGCCGGCGGCACCCTGCAGCATCTCGCCGAGATGTATGCCCTGAAGGCTGCCCCGGAAATCAAGCGCCAGCGTCGCCTTGGACGCATCGATGGTTCCGGTGAAATCGACCGCGCCAGCAAAGAACTGGCCGGTCAGCTTGGAAACCTTGACGACGCCGTTCTTCAGCGTTGCCGACAGGTCGCCGTAGTTGACCCGGAGCGAACTCACCACGATCGACCGCGTGAACAGCGTGAGCTCGGCGTCGAAGGCGCGGAACCCCGCGAGGTCGATCGGCTTGGCGGTCGCCGTGCGCGGCGCGCCGCCAGGCAGGGGCGGCGCCACGACCGGCGGCGCTGTGTCGGGCCTCGGGCGCGACACGGTGGTCGGGACCGGGGCGGCCGAGACGCCCAGCCACTGGTCGAAGTCGATGGTGCCGGGAACCCTCACGGTCGCGGTGACGACAGGCCGCGCGGCGAGCTTGATATCGATCGTACCCGTCATCTCGCTGCCCAGCGCCACCAGGTCGCCCTCGAAGAGCACGCGGGCCGTATCACCCTTGAAGGTACCGGTGGCCGACAGCGCACCCAGGCCGCTCTGCGGACTGCCGCTGGCCACCGACACAAGCCGGCTTGCGTCCGCCGCCTGCAACGAGAAGCGGGCGAAGTCGAAGCGGAAGTCGGAGCCGAGGACCACTGAGCCTGCGGCGCTGGCGGTGGCGCCCAGCATGGTGACCGCGACGTTTCGGACCGCCAGCTTGCCGATCGTGCCGGCGACCTCGCCGCTGGCGGTGGCCGCACCGATCGCGCCGTTCACGAACTTCGGCAGGCCGGCATAGTCGAGCAGGCGGTCGGTGTCGGGCATGGTCGCGTTGAAGGCGAGATCGAAGCGCGGCACCGTGCCGAAGTCGGCCACCGAGCCGCGCAGATCGCCCTTCGCCCCCAGGAGATCGGCGATCTTCAGGGTGTTCAGCTTGAGCAGGTTGGCCTGCACCGCGATGTCGGCCTCGACGCCCTTTAGCGGCTCGCCGCGATAGATTAGCCGCGCCACCTTCGCTTTCAGGCCGAAAGCCGGCGCCGTTGCCGGTTTCACCGGCGCGTCCCCCGGCTGGATCGCGGGGGCCGCCGGGAGGGGAACCGTGGTCGCGGTGACGAGCTCCGTCGGCACATAGGCGTCGAGATCGAACTGCTTGAAGTCGATCTGCGCCATCACCGACGCTGGCGACCGGCTGCGCCGGACCGCCGGTGACCGCCGAGGTCGCGCTGAGCACCATGCCGCCGGGCAGGATGGCACGGACCCGCGACACGGCGAGGGCACCCTTGTGCACATCGAATCCCAGCGACACGTCGCGGATTGTTCCCTTGCGGTAGACAACTTCGGCGGCCTCGAGGGCCAGGTTCACGTTGAAGGCCGGCGTCGCCGCGGGCTCCGGCGCGCCTGGCGGGCGCTTGGTGGCAGCAGGCCGCGGTGCCAGCAGCCTGGGCTGCTCGAGCATCGCCAGCCACTTCTCGAGGTTGAGCTTCGGCAGGCTGAGGCGGCCGGTGAGCGTCGGCACCATCCCCGGCGTAAGCGCGAGAGTGCCCGTCGCGGTATCGCCGCCCGCCGACATCTTGAAGTCATTCAGGGCGAGCCGCCGGGGCGAATACTCCACGCCACCATCGAACGTGAACTGACCGACGACGGATGCGTCGAACGTGGGCTGCGCCTCGCCAACGGCGCGCAAGACGGCCGCGATGAAGTCGGTGAGCTTGCCGGTTGCCACCGACAGCACGCCGCCAACCTCGGCATCGGGGCCAATGGAACTGGCCCGGCCGCTGAAGTCCAGGGTACCGCTGTCGACCTTGAGCTTGAGCACCACGTCATGGCCGCCCTTCAGCGGCGCCCCCATCGAAAACTCAAGCGCGAGGGGCACATCGTTCACGGTAGCGCTGCCCTTCATCGCCAAAGGGCCCTGAAACGACTGGACCGAAGCTGTCAGGTCGACTTTCTCCGCCTTGAGGGTCTTGCCGGTTTGGGGATCGGTGTAGCTCACCGTGCCGTCCACGATCCGCAGCCGGCCGATCGCCAGATGCAGGCCGGTGCTTGGCGCCCCCGCCGGCTGGGCGGCAGCGGCGCCGGGCGCGAACTCCCAGTTCGGCCGGCCCTGGGCGTCGGTCTCCAAGACGATCTTGGGGCGGGCGAGCGTGAGCCGGCCGATCTCAAAGTCGCCGCGCATCAGGGCGGGCCACGACGGCGAGGCGCCGACCCAGCTTACGTCGACCATCTGGGCGCCGATGCTGCCGGCGGCGTTGGCGAAACGTACCTGCCGGGCGCTGATCTGCGGCCGTGGGAACATCGAGAGCTTCATCGGCCCCTCGATCACCAGCTCGCGACCGGTCGCGTCCTTCACTGCCTTGACGAGCGCCGGCTTGAACTGCTCGACATCCACCAGGTATGGCGCCGCCGCGGCGGCAAGCCCCAGCACGCCGACGACGGCGGCGACCGCCAGTCCGATCTTGGCTCGCAAGCGCATGGTCATAGACTACCTGAACGCAGCACGGCGCGTCAGGATGCCGTCGGAGAAAGATTCCTTTCGAAGTAGGGCCTTTCCGGGGCAACCTAGGATCACGGCAAGACGGAACGGAGACGGGCATGGGCGACATTGCGTTCGGGTTTCAGGCGGCGCCGGCCAGCGACGCGCACAAGTCGGATCAGGCGCTCTATCGCGAGGTCATGGACGATTGCGCGCTGGGCCAGAAGCTGGGCTTCGACGCCGCGTGGCTGCTGGAACACCACTTCAGCGACTACTACCCGACGCCAAGCCCGCTGCTGTTCATGGCGCACATCGCGGCAGCCTTCCCCGACCTGTCGCTCGGCACCTCGGTCCTGGTGCTGCCCTGGTACCACCCGCTGCGGCTGGCCGAAGAGATCGCCATGCTGAACAGCATGACGCGCGGCACGCTGCACCTCGGCATCGGCCGCGGCACGGCGAAGATGGAATACGACGCCTACAACGTCGACATGAACGAGGCACGCGCGCGCTTCAACGAATGCTATCGCATCGTCGAGAAGGGGCTGGCGGGCGAACCCTTCACCCACGACGGCCATTTCTGGAAGATCGCGCAACCGATCCGGATCCGCCCCGAGCGGGTGGCCAAGAAGGTCCACTTCTACGGCGCCATCGGCAGCCCGGCGAGCGCCGAGGTCATGGGCGACCTTGGCGTGGCGCCGATCTGCCTTTCGACCTTCCCCGACAAGCTGCTGGCCAAGATCCTGGAACGCTGGCGAGCCCGGGCCGGGTCCGCCGCCCATGACGCCATCCTGCCGATCTCGGTCAAGATGTTCATCGCCGACACCGACGAGGAGGCCCGCGATCTGGGCCGCCGCTATTACCCGCCCTACTTCGCGCTGCAGTGCGCACACTACGAGTCGGACGCGAATCCCTGGGCCGACATCCCCGAATATCAGGACTTCAGCCGCATGTTCGCCAACCTGCGCAAGCTCACCGATCCCGGCGAACTGGGGCCGTTCATGGACGCCAACCTGGTCGGCAGTCCCGAGACGATCTGCCGGCGAATCGACGCCCTGGCCGCCCTCGGCTTCAACTACTTCATGGTTTCATGCGCGACGCCCGGCACGCCGATCGAACTGCGCCAGCGCATGATGACCCGTTTCGCAGGCGAGATCTGCCCGCGCTATTCGACCGCCATGCGCCGGACGAAAGCCGCATAGCCGCACGCCGAATCGGTTGTCTTTCACCGATTCGACCGCCTTTGACGCTATGCCGTTATGTATGTCGGGTGTGCACGAATTGAACTATCGGCCGCCTCCAACCGATGTACTCTCTGTCGGGATGATGGAAGCGAACGTCCGGTGCCGGGCGTAAGGGCATAGCATGCGTTCGAGAGTCCTGATCGGCAGCATGGTGATTGCCATGCTGCTTTCGACCGGAACCGCGTTTGCTCAAAAAAGCGGTGGCGTGTTGCGCATGTTCCATCGCGACAATCCGCCGAGCAGCTCGATCCATGAGGAGTCGACGGCCTCTACCGTCGTGCCTTTCATGCCGGTGTTCAACAACCTCGTGCTGTTCGATCAGGCGACTGCCCAGAACAGCGAGCGGTCGATCGTACCCGACCTCGCCGAGTCATGGACCTGGAACGACGACGGGACAGAACTCGCCTTCAAGCTGCGCCAGGGCGTGCGGTGGCACGACGGCCGACCTTTCACGTCGGCCGATGTCGAGTGCACTTTCAACCTTCTGACCGCCAGGGCCCGCGACAAGCTGCGTCGAAACCCGCGCGCGGCGTGGTATCGCAACATAAACTACGTCCACAGCGCCAGCGATCTCGAGGTGACCATCTACCTCAACCGGCCGCAACCGTCTCTTCTGTCGCTGCTCGCTTCGGGCTTCTCGCCGATCTACCCCTGCCATGTCCCTGCCAGCCAGATGCGCGTACGGCCGATCGGCACCGGGCCGTTCAAGTTCGACTCGTTCGTGGCGTTCGAGCGCATCAGGCTGGCGCGCAATCCGGACTACTGGAAGCCCGATCGGCCCTATCTCGACGGAATTGAATTCACCATCGTGGACAGCTCCTCGACGGCATTGCTGAGCTTCATCGCCGGCCGCTTCGACATGACCTTCCCCTGGGAAGTGGCGATCCCGCAACTCAAGGACGCCAGACGCCGGGGGTCGAGGGTGACGTGCGAGACCACGTCGATGAACAACAACACGAACCTGCTGGTGAATCGCGACGCGGCACCCTTCGACAATCCCGACGTCCGCCGGGCACTGTCGCTCGCCCTCGATCGCAAGGCCTTTATCGCCGTCCTCAGCAACGGCGAGGCCGAAGTCGGTGGCAGCCTTCAGCCCCCTGGCGACGGCATGTGGGGACTGTCACCCGAGAGGCTGGCAACCATCGACGGCTATGGGCCCGACGTCGCGGAGAACCGCGAGCGGGCCCGTGCGCTCATGGTCAAGGTCGGCTACAGCCGGGACCGGCCGCTGACGATGAAGGTCGTGACGCGCGGCATCCCGCTCTACAAGAGCCCGGCGCAGGTCCTGATCGAGCAGCTCAGGGAGATCCACATCAACGCAACGCTCGATGTCGTCGAGACCTCGCACTGGTTCACCCGGCTCAGTCGCAAGGACTATGCGATCGCCCTCAACACCACGGGCAACGGCGTCGACGATCCCGACCAGGCCTTGTACGAAAACTTCTCCTGCCGCTCGGAACGAAACTACACCGGCTACTGCAATCCCGAAGTCGAGCGCCTGTTCGACATCCAGTCGGCCGAACTCGACGTCGAGAAGCGCCGCGAACTGGTGTGGGAGATCGACGCCCGGCTCTTGGCTGACGGCGCCCGGCCACCGATCATGTGGAACCGCGCCGCCACCTGCTGGCAGTCCTACGTCAAGGGCTACGTCGCCCACGTCAACAGCATGTACAACGGCTTCCGCTTCGAAGACGTCTGGCTCGACCGACCCTAGGTCGTCGGCTAGGGTACTTCCCCTGACGACGCTGCGGCTCGACACGCGGCGCGCTCGGGAGGAAACCGACGGAAGGAAGCGACGATGCGGCCAGTTATCCTGCTGGGCGGCTTGCTAGCCGCCCTTGCTTGCTCGACGGGTGCGGCGCTGGCTCAGAAGAGCGGCGGTACTCTGAAGATGTATCACCGGGACAATCCGCCGACCCTGTCGATCCATGAAACCGCGACGAACTCCACGGTCATCCCGATCATGTCGGTGATGAACAACTTGGTGCTGTTCGACCAGGGCAAGCCGCAGAACGGCCCCGATACGATCGTGCCGGATCTCGCCCGGTCATGGAGCTGGAGCGCGGACAACAAGGCGCTCACCTTCAAGCTCCAGGAGGGCGTGAAGTGGCACGACGGCAAGCCCTTCACGGCCAACGACGTGGTCTGCACCTTCGACCTGCTGCAGGGCAAGGCCGAGAACAAGCTGCGCGCCAATCCGCGCCAGTCCTGGTACACCAACGTCGATCATGTCACGGCCGACAGCGACACCCAGGCAACCGTCCATCTGAAGCGGCCGCAGCCTTCGATCCTGACACTGCTCGCATCGGGCTATTCGCCGATCTATCCGTGCCATGTGCCGGCGGCGCAGATGCGCACCAAGCCGGTCGGCACCGGGCCCTTCAAGTTCGTCGAGTTCAAGCAGAACGAAGGCCTCAAGCTCGCGCGGAACACAGACTACTGGAAGAAGGGCAAACCCCATCTCGACGGCATCGAGTTCACCATCGTGCCCAATCGCGGCACCGCGGTGCTTGGCTTCATTGCCGGGCGCTTCGACATCACCTTCCCGTGGGAAGTGACCATGCCGCTGCTCAAGGACGTCAGGGCCCAGTTGCCGAACGCGCAATGCCAGGTGACGTCGATGAACAACAGCACCAACCTGATCGTCAATCGGGACGCGCCGCCGTTCGACAACGCGGACGTGCGCAAGGCGCTCAACCTCGCCATGGACCGCAAGGCGTTCATCGACATCCTGAACCAGGGCGACGCCCAGGACGGCGGCACCATGCAGCCGCTCAAGGACGGTATCTGGGGCCTGCCGGAAGACATGCTGCGCAGCGTGCCGGGCTACGGCACCGACGTGGAGAAGAACCGCGAGGAAGCCCGGGCGCTGATGAAGAAGGCGGGCTACGGCCCCGACAAGCACCTGAAGCTCAAGATCGCAACCCGCGGCATCTCGCTCTACAAGGACCCGGCGGTGATCCTGGCCAGCCAGCTCAAGGACATCTGGATCGACGCCGACGTCGACATCATCGAGACGACGCAATGGTTCCCCAAGGTGGCGCGCAAGGACTATTCGGTCGGCCTCAACACCACCGGCAACGGCGTCGACGACCCCGACCAGAACTACTACGAGAATTTCGCCTGCAAGTCGGAGCGCAACTATACCGGCTACTGCAATCCCGAGATCGAGAAGCTGTTCGACGTGCAGAGCCAGGAAATCGACATCGAGAAGCGCAAGAAGATCGTATGGGAGATCGACCGCAAGTTGCTCGAGGACGGCGCGCGGCCGGTCATCATGTGGAACCGCGCCGCGATCTGCATGCAGCCTTTCGTGAAGGGCTACGTCGCCAGCGTGAACAGCGTCTACAACGGCTTCCGTTTCGAGGACGTCTGGCTCGACAAGTAGCGGCGAGGCGGCGTCTGCATTCTACGGCCGGATTCGCCGCAGTTTCTGGACCGTCTCGTCGAGCGTCGACAGGAAACGCGAGCGATCTCGCGGGCCCATCGGCTTGGGGCCGCCGGTTATCTCGCCCATGGCACGGAGGTTCGACATCAGTTCCCGGTTGGCCATCGCCATGCCGATCGACGAAGGGGTGAAGGCGATGCCGGTCGAGCCGATCGCCGCCGCCCCCTTCTTCAGGCTGCGGTCGGCAAGCGGGATGTCGGCGGTGATCACGATGTCGCTGGGGCCCGCGCGTTCGACGATCCAGTCGTCGGCGGCATCGAAGCCGTCGCTCACCACCACGCGCTCGATCAGCGGATCGCGCGGCACGTTGATGTAGGAATTGGTGACGACAAAGACTTTCAGCCCGTAGCGCTCCGCCACGCGATAGATCTCCGCCTTGACCGGACAGGCATCGGCATCGATGTAGATCGAAATCGGAATTGGCGCGCTCCCCGCCGTTGTCTGCACGGCCCATCCCTTCCATCATCTTCCGCTGAAAGGGGCAAGCAAATGAGATACCTGCTCAAGGTCGCGTTCGTCCTGGCGGTCCTGGTCGCCGGCGCCCTGCCGGCGCCGGCGCAGACCTGGCCCGCCAAGCCGATCAAGCTGATCAACGGCTTTCCGGCCGGCGGCGGCGCCGACATCCTGGCCCGCCTGGTGGCTGAACGACTGTCCGCTGCACTGGGCCAGCCGATGCTGGTCGAGAACCGCACCGGCGCCACCGGCATGATCGCGGCCCAGTCGGTCGCCGCTTCGGCTCCCGACGGTTACACGCTCCTGCTCTACACGATGAACATGGCCTGTACTTCGCCGATCATGCCGGGCAACAAGATCAACATCGACCCTGACAAGGACCTGGCGCCGATCGTAATCATCGCTGGCCTCGACAATCTTCTCTACGTCTCGCCCGCGACACCGTTCAAGACGGTCAAGGATGTGATCGAGTCTGCCAAGGCCAATCCCGGCAAACTCACCTACGGCTCGTCAGGCGTCGGCGGCTCGTATCACCTGTGGGCCGCGCAGTTCACCCAGATGGCCGACATCGAGATGCTGCATGTGCCGTTCCGCGGTGGCCCGCCCGCGATCGCCGAGATCATCGCCGGCCGCGTCGACATGATGTTTGGCAACCTCGCCGAGATTTTGCCGCACATCCGGTCCGGCGCCGTGCGCCCCATCGCCTTCACCAGCGTGCCGCCGTCGCCCGTGCTGCCCGGCATACCCACCATCGCCGCCACGCTGCCTGGCTACGGCGCCGACAACTGGTTCGGCCTCGGAGCCCCTGCCGGAACGCCACCGGAGATCGTCGCCCGGCTGAACGCCGAGGTTAACAGGCTGGTGAAGGACAAGGACTTTGCCGACAAGCTGGTGGCGCTGGGTTTCCAGCCGGCAGGCGGCAGCGTGGCCGACATGAAGGCCACCATCCAGCGCGACCGCGCCAAGTGGAAGATTGTGATCGACGCCAGCAATATCCGAGCCGAGTGAGCTGTCTTGCCGTGAAGACGTCGGTTCGGGCGCCGGGGCGTTCCCGGGTCAGGTGACTGGTTTGTCTATTCCATAAGAGGTCGCGCAGGTGTCGCCTAGGATCAGGTCCTTCTCGCACGCGGTCAGAAACGGCCAGTACCGCCGCACGTAGTCGAGCGATTGCTTGTAAGTGCAGAACCGTTCGACGTTCGGCATGTCGGAGCCCCACATGAGCCGCTCGGCGCCGAGCTTGTCGCGCATGTCGGCGATCAACGCCTGTGCTTCGGGGTAGGGATAATCCCAGACGCCGCCATAGGTGATCGGGAACATCACTTCCAGCATCATCGGCTCGTGGCGCCAGACGGCGAGCGCCTCGTCGGGAAATTCGTAGCGGCCGTTGCGGGCGAAGAACGCGACCGGCGGGCTCATCGCCATGTGCACGCGGAGCGACGGATGGCGCGCGAGCACGCGGCCGAACGCGGTGAGGTTCGCCATGTAGGCCGCCACGTCGTAGCCCGGCCCCGAACTCATCTTGAAGCGGAGCAGGATATCCCGTCGCGCGATCTTGTCCCAGAACGGCGCCATGTCGTCGGTGTCGAGCGCCCACGGGAAACCGTGGCGGCTCATCGCATCGACACCGAAGTAGAGACCGCGCAGTCCAAGTTCATCGACCGCATGATCGATCTCGGCAAGCTGCCCGGGCTTGCCCGCCATCGCCTCGTCGACATGCATAAGCCGGTCATCCGCGCCGGATATTGCCGTTCGGCGAAGGCGTTCATCTCGGTCATTGCCCCATAGCCGTCACCCGCCTGCAGCACGCAATGATCGACCCCCGCGTTCATCATCTGGGCCAGCATCAGCTCCGGTGGCGCCGACTGCTCCTGCATGCCGACGGGCATGTACTGGACGGCGTAGTCCTCGCCCTCGTGCGCGAACACATGGGCGTGGCGGTCGACGATCATGTCAGGAGAGCACCACGAGCTTCTTGCGTTCGATCAGCTTGAAGTCGATGGCAGCACCCAGGCCGTGGCCGTTGGGCACATGCACCAAGCCGTCGCGGCCGACCACGATGTCCTGCTCCAGGCCATATTTCTGCGCCGCATCCGGCAGCAGCACCTCGAAGAAGCTGGTGTTCTTCATCGAGGCGATGACATGCAGGTTGGCGACGTTGTTCAGCGAATTGCCGCCGTGATGGACCTCGTAGTTCATGCGGAAGGATTCGGCCAGATGCGCAGTCTTCACCAGCGTGGTGATGCCGCCTTTTACGGCAACGTCGCCGCGCAAGAAGTCGGTCGCCTGCAGCATGATCCAGGGCTGGTAGGAATCGAGGCCGGTGATCGGATACTCGGTGGCCATGATCGGGATCGAGAGTTGCTGCTTCAGCTTCACGTAGTTGTAGATGTCCTGGTCGGCGAGCGGATCTTCGTACCAGTAGTAGTCCATCTCCTCGACGGCGCGGCCGACGCGCACCGCCGCCGGGTAGTCGTAGCTCCAGGTCGAGTCGAGCATGATCGTGTAGTCGCCCACCGCCTTGCGCACGGCCTCGCAGACCTTGATGTCCTGCTTCCATTGCGTCGGCGGATGGATCTTGTAGGCGGCCCAGCCGCCTTCCTTGAAGCGCATCGCCTCCTCGGCATATTCCGTCGGCGACGACATGACGGCCGAGCTCGCATAGGCCGGCACGGACTCGCGGTAGGTGCCGAGCAGGCGATGGATCGGCTGGCCCATCGACTTGCCCAGGAGATCCCACAGGGCCACGTCGACGGCACCGATGGCACGCACGCCGCAGGCCCGCTGCTTCTTCCACAGGTCCTGGACGACGGCTTCGCGATGCAGCGGATTGCGTCCCATCAGCATCGGCTTCAGATGGGTGATGAGCCCCTGCCCGTCCGTCGTCGCCGAATTGGAGGCTGAGCCCAGGAAGGCATTTCCCTCGACGCCCTCGTCGGTGACGATCCGCAGCAGGCCGAGCGCGCTCGAACCCGAGAAGCGGCTGTGGGCGCCATAGGTGGTCGGCGGGATGTCGTCCCAGGCGAAGAGCGTCAGCGTGACGTCGGTGATTTTCATGGCCCAATACCCTTCATGGTGTTGTCTCCCATACAAGTCGTTCGGTGCCGTAAGGATCGTTCTCGACCCGGCAGGTCGTGTCGAAGATCATCGTGGCCCGCTCGGTCGTCGAATACTCCGGCCAGGACGGCAGTCCGGCATGGTCCGGCCGGCCGTGCCGGGCAAAGGCCAGCCACGCGCGGTTCATCCTGTCCGCAAGTTTCACGCGCGACGGGTCGTTGCCCGTGAGTGCGGCAGTCTCGACATTGCCGAACACGAAGGGGATTTCCAGCGTGTGGCACGAACGCAACCGCCCGCCCAGCACCGGCGTCTCCCAGGCGAAGAGATAGACGAACACCCGACTCGCCTTTTGCGCCAGCTTGCGGTCGGCGATCTGCAGCGACGGCGAGCGGATACCGAGATCGGAAACGATGGAAACCGCGATCTCGTCGGCGCGTTTCGTCGGCTGTGCCTTGCGGTAGGTTGCGATCACCTCGGCGGTGCGTGCGCCGAGATAGGACTTCAATCCTTCGGGCAGGTTTTCGAAAGTGGCGCCCACCACCCACGGCTGATGGCCGATGAACAGCGTCTGCTCGTCCTTGTTGGAACCGATCATCAG
>RGPT01000133.1 GCA_010032545.1 Alphaproteobacteria bacterium | reverse complement strand
AATGCCAGTTGCAGTCTTCTGCCCGAATCCCGCGACGAAGGCGAACCAGTTGGCCTGGGTATTCCAGAACAGCGTCTTGATGACCCAACGGCCACCGTCCATCGAAACGAAGCCCCCTGCACCACCGTCATGCAGTTTGATGGCCCCCTCGGTGACCAACATGACAATCGCCCAGAAAATGAGAAGACCCGCCAGAGCGATCTCCGGCAGAACAGGCCTGACGCGGCTGAAGGTTCGGTCCATGCGCACGAACCCCTTGCTGCCGTCGTAGCCCAGCAGCCGGCCGAACGACAAGGCCTTGGCCATCCGGTCGGCCCGTGACACCGGTTCCTTGCGCAGGATGGTCAGGACCTTCCACGCCATGAGTACGGCGCTCGGGATGACGAAACTCCAGATCGGAAAATCGCGGTAGCGTCCGTCGATGGCAATCTGTCGGAACCAGTCGCCTATACGGATGACGCCATCGTACCAATCGATGCTGATGACGATGAGGTAGAAGATGCAGAGCACCGTCAGCGCCAGATAGAGCAGCTGAGCCATGAGATCGGTGCGCTGCCAGATGCGATGGCGAGGCAGTTCCCGCCACCCCCTCCAGGCCTCGCGTACCCGTGCCCCATAAAGCGACGGATCCGCCATCCGCCCGGTAAGACTGTCGGCGATGCCCCGCAGCAGGGCGTAGCTGAACAGCCCCAACAAGACAGCCCAGAACACCACTCCCAGCATGCGCTCGAAGTAGAAACTGCGGGAGACGTCGATCCAGGTCGCCTGCACATAGCAGGTCGCCACCAGCTGAGCGAAGAAGGCGAAGAGAAGGACTGCCTTGCGTGTCATCTTGCGGCGTTGGCTCACAAAGCCGAGCAGGAGCAGGCCAGAGATTATCGTCGAGAGCGCAAACAAGATCCGCCAGTGAGGCTCCGCCACCACGGGCTTGCCGAGTTCGAACTTGTCGCGCCTTTGTGCATCGAGCAGCCCCCAAGCTGCGCCAACCGTGCCTTCCTGGCGCGCCTTCCAATACTGATCGAAAGCTTCGATGATGTTGTAGTCGAACTTCTCGCGCTCGGCGGCGGAACGGAAGATCGAGAAGTACTTCACCTGCTCGACACGCCCCGGCCGCGCATCGGAGCGCATGCGGCCGTCGCTCGGCCAACCGGTCTCGCCGATCACGATCTTCTTGCCGGGGAAGCGGGCCTGCACCTTCTTGTAGATGTCGACCAGGTGCTTCTCGATGCTGAGCGTGCCGTCGGGTTCCCGACGGTCGATACCGATCGGTTCGTCCTCCCAGTACGGCAGAATGTGAATGGTGATGAAGTCGACCTCGTCGGCAAGCGACGGGTTTTTCATCCAGAACTCCCAGACATCGGCATAGGTGACCGGCTGCGACACCCGCTGCTTCACCTGGCGGATGTAGCGTCTCAGTTCATTTGCCGTCAGGTCTTTGCGCAGCAGCACCTCGTTGCCGACGATCACACGCTCGATCGTGTCCTTGTACTTGTTGGCATGATCGATCAGCAGATTGATCTGCTCGAGGTTTTCCTTCTCGTTGTTGTTGAGCCATGCGCCGTGCCAGACCTTAAGGCCGTATTTGCCTGCGCGCTGGGGGACGGCCTCGAGATTTTCGCCCGACGAATAGGTCCGCACCGCGCGAACCTTGCCCTGGATCCGCTTGAGATCTTCCTCGATCTGGTCGGGCGTCGGAAAGGTCCGGGTGAGCGGACTCTGCCCCGGGCGATAGGGCGCGAACGACACGCTTTGCAGCGGCTCCGCCGTCCAGCCGGAGATGTCCACCGGCCTGTTCGGCAACCACCACCACAGAAGATTGAGCGCCGCCACGCCCGCAAACGCTATCAGTGCTATCAGAGTTCGCATGCAGAAGGTTTTAGCAGGATCGGTCGCCAGGCGAATGGCTTTTCCGGGGTGATTGTCCCCAATCGGCTCAGACGGCCCGGTGTTGCATGCCGGCGATGGCCTGCCGGGTGATCTGGTGACCGCGGAACAGGACCGCTTCCTTCCAGTCGTCGGTGTCCGGGTAGAACTGGCGGCGCATCGCGGCCCGGATCGGTCCGGCTTCCTTGCCCAGCGGATCGCCGTACTTGTGCAGCCAATGGTCGGCCCGGAAGGCCTTTTGGCCGCTTTCGCGGTCAAAGGTGCCATATTCCAGCGTACACATGGTGAGCCTTGTCTCCGGCTCCATCAGTACGCGGCCAAGGCCATAGTGCCCCAAACCGTCGCGGGCCTGCGAGGCGGTCTGGCCACGCTTCGATTCCGTCACCGACTCGCCCCAAAAGGCGCGCACCCGGCGCGACGCCGGCGTGTCGATGTCGTAGTGCGTGATCGGCTCGCCGTAGCCGTAGGGCCCGAGGCCGGTATGAAAGTCGATCACGCTTACGTCGCCGCGGCCCTTCAGGAACCTGTCGGCGATGGCATGCAGGGTACGATTGGACCAGGCGGGTCCACCACCACCGAAGAACATGCCGTCGGGATGGCTGTACTGGCCGCCCGACACGGCACGGAAGTAGGCGATGTCGCCTACCTTCTTTCGGTAGGCCGCGAGTTTGGCCTCGGCGGCATTGGTCCCGGCCTCGCTCAGGTCTGGTGGGATCAGGAAATCGGCGATCTCGAGATAGCCTTCATTGACCGGGTAGGGCTTGGAATGGTCGACATAGTTGCGATTGAGGTCGTTGCCCTCCTCGGTCACGCGCCGCGTCCAAGCAAAGCCGTAGGGATTGATGGCGTGGACGAACACTGCCGCGGTGTCTGCGGGCAGACCGGCCTCGCCAACTGTCGCCAGCCAGTCGACCTGGAAACCCGAGCCGCAATAGCCTTCGACGCCGTGCGTGCTGGAAATCGCCACGACGACCTTGGATGCATCGTCCGCCCCTACCCTGGCGACGTCGGTCGAAAGTGATTCGCCCCGCGGCCCCTTGGTCGGGTTGTCGTAGCGATAGGTCGTGGCACCGGCGAGCCGCGCCGCGGCCAGGAACTTGTCGCGCGCCTCGCTGTAGTCGGCGGCGAAGGAACGGACACTGCTCACAGGGACATCGTCCACTGTCCACCTAGGTTCGGAGTGTGAGGCCGCCATCGACCACCAGCTCATGGCCGGTGATGAAGTCGGCGTCGTCTGAGGCGAGCATAAGCGCGCCGCGCGCGATGTCGATCGGCTGACCGAGCCGGCGAAGCGCCGCCTTCTTCTCCCACACTGCGCGGATCTCTGGATTGTCGAAATTGGTCCGCGTCATGCCGCTGTAGATCGCGCCGGGGCAGACATAGTTGGCGGTGATGTTGAACTTGCCGAGTTCCAGTGCCAGCGTCCGCGTAAGCCCGCCGACGCCGGCCTTGGAGGCACAGTAGGCCGCCAGGCCGAAATCGGTGTCGAAGGCCATTACCGAGGCGGTGTTGACGATGCGCGCCCGGCCCTTCTCCCGCGCTCTCTTCTTGAGGGCCGGAATGGCTTCGCGGCAGAGCCGGAACATGGCTCGCAGGTTGACGCCGTTCACGCGATCCCAGTGCTCGTCAGTCATCTCCTCGACGAAGGCGCGACCGCTGACGCCCGCGTTGTTGAACAGGATGTCGATCGCGCCAAACTTCGCCAGTGCCTCGGCAACGATGTTCTTCGGCGCATCGTCGCCGGTGATGTCTGCCGCGAACGAAGCGATCGCAGCATTGGCGGCATGCACCGAGCTGATCGCCGATTCAGGCCGGTCGACCGCCAGCACCTGGGCGCCCTCGTCGGCGAACAGCTTGGCCGACGCCGCGCCGATGCCGGAGGCAGCTCCCGTCACAATCGCAATCTTTCCGCTGAGACGACCCACGGCAGCCTCCTCAGCCGACTGTCAGGACGACCTTGCCCGTCGCCTTGCGCGACAGAAGCGCATTCATCGCGTCGGCGCTCTTCTCCAGCGGAAAGCGCATCGAGATGTGCGGCTTCAGCTTGCCTTCGGCGTACCATCCGAGCATCTCATCGAAATTCTTGCGTGCCTCCGCCGGCTCACGGCCACGCCAGGCGCCGTAGAACACACCACGCACGTCGCAGCTCTTCAGCAGCGCAAGGTTGGCCGGCAGCGACGGAATTCGACCGGCAGCGAAGCCCACCACCAGCAGTCGCCCATACCAGGCGATGCAGCGGATAGACTCGTCGAAGGCATCGCCGCCGACGGCGTCATAGATGATGTCCGCGCCGTTGCCGCCGGTCAGCTCCTTGACCTTGTCGCGCATCTTCTCCTTGGCGTAGTTCACGAACATCGTGGCGCCGTACTTCCTGCAGATCTCCATCTTCTCGTCAGAACCGACGGCGGCGATCACTTTCAGGCCCATCAGCGCACCGAGTTCGACTGCGGTCAGGCCGACGCCGCCCGACGCGCCGGTAACCAGGAGCGTCTCACCGGGCTTGTAGCTGCTGCGCTGCTTCAGGGCGTAGTAGGACGTCCCGTAGGTCATGGTGAAGGCCGCGCCGTCGTCGTAGCTCATGTTCTTCGGCATCGGCAGAAGGCTGCCCAGATCGACGACGGCTTCCGTCGCATAGCCACCGTGACCGATCATGCCAATCACCCGGTCGCCGACCTTGTAGGCGCCGGCACCCTCGCCGACCTCAGTGATGTCGCCCGCAATCTCGTGACCGGGCGCGAACGGCCGCGGCGGCTTGAACTGGTACTTGTCCTGGATGATCAACGTGTCGGGAAAGTTGACACCCGCAGCCCGCACCGCGACGCGGACCTGCCCCTTGCCCAGTGGCTTGGACGGCAGTTCCACAAGTTTCAGGCTCTCTGGTCCGCCCGGAGTCTCGCTCAGCATTGCGCGCATGTCGTTCCGCTCCCAAGTCGCGAAGTTTCATCCTGTGGCACCCTTGATACGATGGCGAACCGGCCAGCGTCCATCCATGCTAGAAAGCCTGACTTTCGGGTGGAGGAATTCGGGGAAAGAATATGGCAGGGTTGTATTTCGAAGAGTTTGCCGTGGGCCAGGTGTTCGAGCACCCTTGGACCCGCACGGTCACGGAAATGGACAATGTGCTCTACAGCTCCCTCACCATGAACGTGCAGCCTCTGCACATAGACGAGGAATTCGCCTCAAAGACCGAGTTCGGCCAGCGCATTGTGAACAGCCTGTTCACCCTGGGCCTGATGATCGGCATCACCGTCAACGACACGACGTTGGGCACGACCGTCGCCAATCTCGGCATGACCGACGTGCGCTTCCCCAAGCCGGTCTTCCACGGCGATACGCTCCACGTCCGCAGCAAGGTGCTCAGCCTGCGCGAGAGCAAGTCGAGACCCAACGCTGGCATCGTCGAGTTCGCCCATACCGCCATCAACCAGCGCGGCGAGATCGTTGCCGAGTGCACGCGCCAGGCACTGATGCACAAGAAGCCGAAGGGCTGAGGTAGATCGATGCGTTCCTTCCTGTTCGTTCCCGCCGATTCGGAGCGCAAGCTCGCCAAGGGCCCCTCTTCCGGCCCGGATGCCCTCATCCTCGACCTAGAGGATTCGGTCGCCGCCGATCGCAAGCCGGTCGCACGTGACATGGCTCTTGCCTATCTGAAGAGCGCCAACCGCGCCGGCCCTAAGCTCTATGTCCGCGTGAATGCCCTCGATACCGGCCTCACCTTGGACGACCTCGCCGTCGTCATGCAGGGCAAGCCCGACGGCATCGTCTTTCCGAAGTGCGTCGGCCAGGCCAACCTCGACCTGCTGGCCAACTATCTCGACGCCCTCGAGGCGCGTGAGGGAATCACGCCCGGGGTCACCCGCATACTGACCATCGCCACCGAAAGCGCTGCCGCCGTGCTGGCACTCACCGCCGCGCCTGCAAAGCATGCCCGGCTGATCGGTCATTCCTGGGGCGGCGAGGATCTGATGGCCGACCTCGGTGCGCTGGCCAAGGGACCGGCAGCCGGCGTCTACGACGACACCTTCAAGTTCGCCCGCACTGTAAACCTGATGGCGTCGGTGGCCGCCGGCGTCACGGCGTACGATACGGTTTATCCCGACATCAAGAACATCGAAGGCCTGCGCGCCGAAGCGCACGATGCCCGGCGCATGGGATACGGCGGCAAGATCGCAATCCACCCCGACCAGGTCGCCATCATCCACGAGGTTTTCACCCCGACCTCCCAGGAGATCGACTGGGCCAGGCGCGTCGTGGCGACCTTCGAAAACAACCCAACGTCGGGTGTCCTTACCCTCGATGGCAAAATGCTCGACCGGCCACACCTCGTTCTGGCGCGCCGGCTTCTGGCGCGAGCGGCGGAATGAAGGACAACTTCGGACTCTACGACGCGCTCGACGGGATGTTTGCCGGCGCGCGCGACTCGGTCCTCACGCTCGACGAATTCCTGGTCGGCCTGCAGGGCCGCTCCTATGCCTTTGCCATCATGGCGCTCAACGTTCCCAACATCATTCCGACCGGCATCCCCTGGCTGTCGACGATCACCGGAGTGCCGATGTTGTTCCTGCTGGCACAATTTTTTGCTGGCCGGCCCGTGCCGTCGCTGCCCGGGGCCATCGGCCGACGCGGCCTTCCCCGGGGCAAGCTCCAGATTTTCCTCGGTCGCTGTCGCCGCTTTGTCCAATGGCTCGAAAACACCGTTCATGCTCGCCGCGAATGGTGGGTGACGGGTACACTGAGACATTTTCTGCTGGCGGCATGGTCGCTCAACATTCTGATTCTGGCGCTGCCGATTCCCTTCGACAACCTGTTCCCCGCCTATGCCATCCTGTTTTTTTGCCTGGCCCTCATCGAGGACGACGGCATGATGGCAATGCTCGGTTGGCTGCTCACGACTGTAACGGCGCTCTGGACTGTATTTCTGCTACTGGCCGGACACGCCGCGATCATGGCCTTGATCGCTGCCGGAAAGGCCTACCTTTTCGACTGAACTTAGTAAGACCGCGGCAGCCCGAGTATGTGTTCGGCGACGTAGTTCAGGATCATGTTGGTCGAGATGGGTGCCACCGTATAGAGCCGCGCTTCGCGGAACTTGCGCTCGATGTCGTACTCCTCGGCGAAGCCGAAGCCGCCATGCGTCTGCACGCACATCTCGGCACACGCCCACGACGCCTCCGAGGCCAGCATCTTGGCCATGTTGGCTTCGGCGCCGGCATTGATGCCGGCCTCGAAAAGGGTGGCCGCCTTGCGCACCATCAGGTCGGCCGCTTCGATCTGCGTGTAGGCGCGCGCAATGGGATACTGCACACCCTGGTTCTGGCCGATCGGTCGGCCGAACAGCTTGCGCTCCTTGGCATAGTTCACGGCCTTTTCGATGAACCAGCGCCCGTCTCCAATGCACTCCGATGCGATCAGCACACGTTCGGCGTTCATGCCGCTCAGGATGTAGCGAAAGCCCTGGCCTTCCTCACCGATCAGATTCTCGGCCGGCACCTCCATATTGTCGAAGAACACTTCGGTGCTGTTGTGGTTCATCATCGTCCTGATCGGCCGGATGGTGAGCCCCTTGTTCAGCGTCTCGCGCATGTCGACGAGGAACACCGAGAGGCCATCCGTGCGTTTGGCCGATTGCTCGCGCGGCGTGGTGCGCGCCAGCAGCAGCATCAGGTCGGAATGCTCGGCGCGGCTGGTCCATACCTTCTGGCCGTTCACGACGTAGGTGCTGTTGTTCTTCTTCACCGCCGTGGTGCGAAGACTGAGCGTATCGGTGCCGCTGCTGGGTTCGGTGACGCCGAAGGCCTGTAGCCGCAACTCGCCGGTGGCGATCTTGGGCAGGTAGCGTTCCTTCTGCTCCTTGCTGCCGTGCCGGAGCACGGTGCCCATGATGTACATCTGGGCGTGACATGCCGCGGCGTTGCAGCCGGCGTGATGAATCTCCTCGAGCACCGCGCTTGCCGCCGAGAGGCCCAGCCCCGAACCGCCGTACTCCTCGGGGATAAGAATTCCGAGCCAGCCCGCCTCGGTCAGCGCCTTCACGAACCCCGTGGGATAGCCACGCTCACGATCGAGTTCGCGCCAGTAGGCACCGTCGAATTTCAGGCAGAGTTGGCGGACCGCGTCGCGGATTTCGGGATGAGTCGGGGCGTAAGGATTTTCCATGGCGGAGCAAACTAGAGTGCTCCTTCGCCACGTGCAATGCGACCGAGTTCGTCGATCAGCGGACCATGGATCTGGGGGCCAAAGCCGTCGACCGTGGCCTCGCCGCGCGCAGTCACGCCATCGACCGCGCCCGCGCGCTCGACAATCGCGCGCGTGACCGCGAGGTCGCGCTCCGCCGTCAGGTATCGTGCAATGGTGGGTCTCCAGCCGGCATGCAGCACGGCCACCGCCGCCATCAGCCCATAAGCGCCCCAGTTAGACACTCCGGCGACGACGAGATGATCGCATGACGTGACGCAGGCGATCTCGGCGCCGTTTGGGACGGTCTGCGCGATTAGTCCCGGCGGCAGCCTGCCCATGCCGATCTCGTTGCCACCGTCACCGACCGCGAGCTTGGCCCACGGACCGCCGAGAAACAGGTCGTCGAGCGGCGCCGTCCAGGGCGAGACGTCCACGCCGCGCATATTGCGTGGCCGGCCGTCGGCGCTGCGGCCACAGCGTTCAATCGCGATGGCGTGGCTGACGCCCGTCTGCCGCCATGCGTTCAAGACACTTTCCAGACCTGGTCTGTCATCGACCCCGACTTCATCGACAGGTGCTCCGCCCCCGGCCACTTCCACAGCCACACGCACGGCTTCGGCACAGGGCGAGTCGACCGCAATCCGCGCCGGCACGCCGCAGGCAGCGAGCGCCACGGCAAGAAGCGCGGCACCAACGGGCCCGTCGGTCTCGGGCGCGGCGACTTCGCCCCGCGGCACGAAGAAGCCGGTGATGAGGCCTACACACGTCGCGGCCGACAAAGCCTCAGCCGCATCACCGAGCCCCCCACGATTGGCCGTCATGAGTTCCTGCGTCCTGCGGCCGACATCGCGGCAGACCAACGCCTCGATCACGGCGATCCGGTGAGCCTGCTCACTTGTCCTTTGCGACATACACTCCCGTCCAGTCCGGCGGTGAGTGGTCGATCAGACCCTCGATCCGTGCCCGCATCATCGCGTAGTATCCCTGCTGCCAGCCTGCGTTTCCGGCGGCTGCCTCGCAGCTGTCGATCATTGCCAATGCCTGGGCAAAAGCGCCGGCCCGATAGTCCTTAAGGAATGCCGCCTGCTGCTCCTTCAGAGCCTGAAAGGTGGGCGCCTGTGCCATCGCGGCATCGCCCGCCAGCGCGTAGATGTCCTCAGGCTGGGTCTTTCCCTTGACCATCACGAGGTCCAGTTCGAGTGTCGCGAAGTCCGCAACTTGTGCGGCTGTATTGCTGCCCACGATGATACCGACCGCATAGGTCTTGCACAGCCCTTCAAGGCGGGAAGCAAGATTGACCTCGTCGCCGAGGCAAGAATACGTGAAACGCTGCGAAGATCCAAAATTTCCAACCGACGCGTTGCCGGTATTGAGGCCAACGCCGATGTGCACCGGAATATGGCCACGGCCTTCGCTTTCGGCTTCGGCTTTCCACTCCTCATTCAGGCCGACCAGCCGTGCCTGCATCTCCAGCGCCGTACGGCAGGCGTGTGCGACGTGCCCCTCGACGGGCAAGGGCGCATTCCAGAAAGCCATGATCGCGTCGCCCATGTATTTGTCGATCGTCCCCTTGTTGCCGAGGATGAGGTCGGTCATCGGCGTCAGGAAGCGATTCATGAATCGTGTGAGACCAGCCGGATCGAATTGCTCGGAGATCGTGGTAAAGCCGCGGACATCGGTAAACATCACCGTGATCTCACGCATCTCTCCGCCCAACTGCAACAGCTCCGGGTTCAGCGCGAGCTGCTCGACGACATCAGGCGAAAGATAATGCGAAAACGCACCGCGGATCTCGCGCCGGTCGCGTTCCGCGCGCATGAAGGCCAGCACCGAACCGCTGACATAGATCAACGCCAGCGTAGCCGGCGGATAGACGGGGTCGAACTGAATTTGCAGCTCTGAATAGGCAAACCACGGAATCAGGACGCCGGCACCGATGAACATCACTGCAACCACGGCCATCTTGGCGGCCGAGAGCCGCGGAAGCAGCCAGACGAACAGCAGCCCGATCACCGCGAGATAGAGAAACTCGGCTCCATGGCTCCAATCCGGCCGCGCCAGGAACCTCTGCTCGATCATCTGTTCCAGGAGCTGGGCATGTATCTCCACGCCGGGCACAGCCTGCTCTACCGGCGTATTGCGCAGATCCTTGAGGCCGGTCGCACTGGTGCCGATCAAGACGATCCGGCCATCCAGTTCACCTGCCGGCACTTCACCGGCGAGGACCAACTTCGCCGAGATGAACCTTCGCTCGAGATGGCCGGTGTCCCAAAGCGCGATACTTCCCCGAAAGTCCGTCGGCACAAGCACGTCGCCGGTCTTGATGGACACGATCCCGGTGCTCTGGCCAAAGGCTTCCTCGCCACTGGCGCCGGACGACTTGATCAAATACGTGCTCGCTCCCTGGGCAACTCGCAATGCTTCCATCGCAATCGACGGAAAGACGCCTTCCTGGTCCTTGAGGCGAAACATCAGTGGCACACGCCGAACGATCGCGCTCTCGCGGGCGGTATTGACACTGCCGTTGCCTTTGGCTGCGGCCACCAGCTGCGGCAGCGACCGCACAACACCGAGCTGCATGGGCAGGAACCGGGTGGGATCGTCTCCCGCGAAGGCAACACCGAAGAAGCGGCGCGGCGGATCCTTGCTGCCCTTGGGATCGAAGCCGAAGCCGGCCACGACGCGGGACCGGGCGATCGCGGCGGCAAAAGCGGTGTCGTTGTCCTGAGCCGCCGCGAGCCGTCGAGCGGCCTCCGAATCTCCAAATCCTCCCAGTGTCACCGCCATCCGGTTGGTCGATGACCGGTCGGCCTCGGCGAAAATCACGTCGAACGCGATGACCGCGGCGCCCTCTTTGGTGAGATTGTCCACCAGTTTGGCGAGGACGTCGCGTGGCCATGGCCACTGGCCGTGGGCTGCGAGCGCCGCCTCGTCGATATCGACGATACGGACCGGCGTGTCAGGCAGGTATTCACGAGGCTGGATCTGCTGAAAGCTGTCAAAGGCAAGGCTGCGCAGGTTCTGCAGCGGCCCGGGATCGACCGCACGCAAGAAAAGTGCACCGGCCAGGATCAGCAGCGCCATGATCGAGGGCGCGCGCTGCGCAGTCTTTCGGCCGAAAAGCCAACTCATGCGCATCTGACGACTTCCACTTTCACGGACGGAACCTTAGGACACGGACGGAACCTTAGGGAGGGGCGCGCCCGAAGCCAAATGATGCGCTGCCTGGCCCGAGGCGAGACACGACACGTCGCGACGCCGCGTGGCGAACCCGGTGAGCCAGGCGCGAGACAGTCGTACGCAACCCTTCAATTTTGCAGTCAAGACGCAGTAATAAGGCAGGCGCTTGCTCATATTTCTTGAAGCATAACAGTACGTTGGAGACAATTTGCGCTGCAATGCATACGTCTTCGGGCCCTTATACCAACCGACAGAACTCATGACAGTTCAGCCCATCGCCGGCTTGTGATGGATGCGATCCTTTGCGGGGTGGCGAGCAGGTCAGTCCAAGCCTTGCAA
>RGPT01000132.1 GCA_010032545.1 Alphaproteobacteria bacterium | reverse complement strand
GGTCGCCGTCCCAGAGCAGGTCCGCCCCGCGACCATCCTGCAGCCGGACGAGTTCGGCCCCTAAAGCCGAGATCTGAGCGCTGAGCGCGAGGCCGGAGATCGCAACGACTTTGCACATGCGCCATTTTGCGGGACCCGACACGCCGCGTGAAGGGCCGCCTTCATCGGAGAAACTTCCGGCTAGGTCTTGTGCGCTTCGCGCACGGCATCGTCGATGTGCGGCAGATAGCGGACCTGCGGCCGGCGGGCGCCGGCCAGCAGCAGGGCGTGGCGCACGGACGACGTCGCACCGGTGACGAACAGGCGCACGCCGTGGCGTTCGGCCTTGCGGCCGATGCCCGCAATCACGTTCGCCGCCGTGGAATCGACGAAGGGGACGGCGGCGAAGTCGATCACGAAGGCCTTGCGCTGGTCGGCGATGCGGTCGAGTACCGCGCCCACGGTCGAGGCGGCGCCGAAGAAGAACGCGCCGGAGAGGCGATAGACCACGACCTTGCTGTCGGTGGCGAGACCGGGATCGTAGGGGCCGCGCGCGCCCGAACCGTCGGCACGATCCGGGGGGACGAGGGGCGCGTGCTCCTCGATGCCGGTCGTCGTGGCCATGCGATTGATGAACAGCACCGCGCCCAGCGCGAAGCCGACGACGATGCCCTCGGTGAGGTCGCGGAACACCGTCAGCAGGAAGGTCGCCAGGAGCACCACCGCATCGCCGCGCGAGCTGCGCAGCAGGGTCAGGAATTCGTGCTTCTCGGCCATGTTCCAGGCCACGATGGTGAGCACGCCGGCCAACGCCGCCAGCGGTATGAGCGAGGCGAGCGGTGCCGCCAGCAGCATGAACAGCAGAAGAAACACCGAATGCAGCATGCCGGCGATAGGCCCGCGAGCCCCGGCACGGACGTTGGTGGCGGTGCGCGCGATCGTACCCGTGGCGCAGATGCCGCCGAACAGGGCGCAGCCGATGTTGGCCACGCCCTGGGCCACCAGTTCGCAGTTGGAGCGATGGCGGCGGCCGGTCATGCCGTCGGCAACGACGGCGGAGAGCAGCGATTCGATGGCGCCCAGCAGGGCGAAGGCCACGGCGTCGGGCAGCACGGCCTGCATCTTGGCGAAGGTGATGTCCGGGAGACTGGGCACAGGCAGCGTCGAGGGGATGCCGCCGAATCGCGTACCGATCGTCTCCACCGGTAGGCCAAAGGCCCAGGTCGCGACCGACGCCGCGACGACGGCGATCAGCAGACCAGGCCAGTGCGGCCGCAACCTCTTCAGCCCGACGATGAGGCCGACCGTCAGTATCGCCAGGCCGACTGTGGCCGGATTGACGGTCCCGAACGCGGGCGCCAGGGCCTCGAGCTTGGCGATGAACGCGCCGGGTTCCTTGCCCTGCAGCGTCAGTCCGAACAGATCCTTGATCTGACTGGCGAAGATGATGACGGCGATGCCGGCGGTGAAGCCCACCGTCACCGGGTAGGGGATGAACTTGATGTAGTCACCCAGCCTCAGGAAGCCGGCCGCCATCAGGAAGACGCCGGCCATCATGGTGGCGAGCAGCACGCCGTCGATGCCGTGCCGCGCCACGGCCGAGGCCACCAACACGATGAAGGCACCGGCCGGGCCGCCGACCTGGAAGCGGCTGCCGCCCAGCGCCGAGATGAGGAAGCCGCCGACGATGGCGGTGAAGAGCCCGCGCTCAGGGCCGAAACCAGACGCGATGGCAATCGCCATCGAGAGCGGCAAGGCCACGATGGCGACCGTGAGCCCGGCGGTGACATCGGCGCGGAACGCAGCAAGGCCGTAGCCCTCTCGCAACACCGACACGAGCTTCGGCATGAAAAGCTCGACGAAGCTCGGCTGTTCAACAAGAGAAGCGGATCGGTGCTGGGCGGTCATTTGACTAAATAATTGTGTATTATACTAGCCGACAATGGCGCGCCCCACAACGCCCCGCCTGTTTCAGCGCCGACCGTGGCTGTCCGTGGTGCAGTCTGGCCGCATCGACGGTTACGTTGCATAGTCGATGGAAGGTCCTCTCGCACAAACCGAACAATCAGGACCCACGGAGGAGACAAGATGAAGCGCAGAATCCTGGTGGGCAGCCTTGCTGCCACCGCCATTGCGGCCCCATTTATTCGCGGCGCGAACGCCCAGGCGCCAATCACACTTAATGGCGCCGTACAGTTCAACGACGACCACGCCTTCAACAAGACGCTGCTCCGGTTCGAGGAGCTGGTGAAGAAATACTACGGCAAGCCGATCAACTTCGTGCTTCATCGGAATTCGTCGCTCGGCCTCGAGAAGCAGTATTTCGAGTACATGGCGCAGGGCAAGGCGGTCGACTACGGCATCGTCTCGCCGGCCCATATGTCGACGTTCTCCAAGGCGGCACCCTTCATCGACGCGCCGTTCCTGTTTCGCGACCTCGCCCAATGGAACAAGGTTCTCGAGCTCGACCTCCTGAAGCCGGTGGCCGAAGAGATCTCGACCAAGGCCGACGTCATGCTTGTGGGCTACGCCGGCGGCGGCGTGCGCAACATCTTCGTCAACAAGCCGGTCAGCACGCTGGCCGAGATCAAGGGCCTAAAAGTCCGCGTCCAGGGGGCGCCGATCTGGTCCAAGACCTTCGCCGCGGCCGGCATGTCGCCGACGGTGATCGCCTACAACGAGGTCTACAACGCCATCCAGAACAACGTGATCGCCGCCGGCGAGAACGAAGCCGCCGGCGTCGAGACGATGAAGTTCTACGAAGTGGCGCCCAATCTCGCCATGACCGAGCATGCCATCACGATCCGGCCGATCTGCTTCTCGGGCAAGACCTTCAAGGCCCTGCCCAAGGACCTGCAGGACGCCGTCCTCAAGGCGGGCAAGGAAGCCGGCGCCTACGGCCGACAGGTCGAGAGCTCCGAGGACGAGCAGAAGCTGGTGGCCCTCGAGAAGGCCGGCAAGCTGAAGCGCATTCCCTTCAAGGATCGCGCCGAGATGAAGAAGCTGGTCGATCCGGTGATGGCGGCCTACGCCAAGGAAATCGGCGCCGACGGCATCTTCACCCAGATCGTTGCCACGAACTGATCGGATCGACGCCCATTGCGCAGCGGAGCACAGGCTCCGCTGCGCCCCTCTCCTGAACGGTTTCCCCAATGCCCTCTTCTGCTTCGACACCGCCCAGCCTCTGGCGGCGGTTCACCGCCGGCTACGCCCAGTTCCTGACCGCGCTCCTCGCCCTCTCCGTCGCGATCATCATCATCCCCGTCACCTTGCAGATCATCTCGCGCTACACCGCGCTGATCCCGTCCTACATCTGGACGGAAGAGATGGCGCGATTCCTGTTTATCTGGATGATCATGATCGGCGCCATGATCGGCGTGCGCGAAGCGTCGCATTTCGAGGTCGACGTGTGGCCAGCATTGTCGCGGCGCAGCGAGGCTGCCGTACGCATCGCCGCGCGACTCGGCATCCTGGCCTTCGCGCTGGTGTTCGTGGTGGGCGGCATCGAGTTCACGCGGTTCGCCTGGTACCGCACCTCCGAGTTGGCCGAGATGCCGCTCTGGATGATCCACATCGCCTGGCCGGTCGCGGCCGTCACCTGGGTCATCTTTCTGGGCGAGCAGTTCTACGACGAGATACGCATCCTCTTCGGATGGAACGTGCCATGACCGGTGCGCTGTTTTCCGCCGGCGAGGCGGCCTCCATCCTGTTCGGCTGCTTCTTCGTGCTGCTGGTGCTACGCGTGCCGGTGGCCTTTGCGCTGGGCCTCGCCTGCCTGCCGCTGTTCTATCTCGAGCCGCGACTCGGCACGATGATGCTCGCGCAGGAAACCTTCAACGCCTACAACTCCTTCATCCTGCTCGCCGTGCCGTTCTTCCTGCTGACGGCCAATCTGATGAGCGTGGGCGGCATCACCGACCGGCTGGTGGCGCTCTCCCGCGCCATCGTCGGCAGTTGGCCGGGGTCGCTGGCCCAGATCAACGTCGTGCTGTCGGTGTTCTTCGCCGGCATCTCCGGCTCCTCGACCGCCGATGCCGCCAGCCAGAGCAAGATCTTCATCGATGCCCAGACGCGCGAGGGCTACGACCTCTCCTTCTCGATCGCCATCACGGCGGTCTCGGCGGTGCTGGCCGTCATCATCCCGCCCTCGATCCTGATGATCGTCTGGGGCGGCTTGATCTCGACCTCGATCGGCGCGCTCTATCTCGCGGGCGTGGTGCCTGGCCTCCTGATCGCCGGCGCCCAAATGGCCACGGTGCACATCTATGCCGTCAAACGCGGCTATCCGACCTATCCGCGCGAGGGTTTCCGCCAGCTTCTGTGCTCGATCTGGGTGTCGATTCCGGCACTCATGACGCCGGTCATCATCGTGGGCGGCATCCTGGCGGGCTGGTTCACCGCAACCGAGTCGGCCTGCGTGGCTGTGCTCTACTCCGCGGTGCTCTCCATCGTGGTCTATCGCGAGATGGGGCCGAAGCAACTCTATACGGCGCTGGTCGACACCGGAAAGCTTGCCTCCGTGGCGCTGTTCTGCATCGGCACCGCCTCGGCCTTCGGCTGGCTATTGGCTTATTACAAGATACCCCAGGAGCTGCTGGCCAACGTCACCGCCTGGGGCATGGGCGCGATCGGCGTCGGCTTCTTCATCGCCTTCGTGTTCCTGGTGGTGGGCTGCTTCCTCGACGCCATCCCGGCCATCATCATCGTCGGCACTGTGCTGGAGCCGCTGGCCAAGTCGGCCGACATGCATCCCGTCCACTTCGCGATCGTCTCGATCGTATCGCTGGCCTTCGGCCTGGTGACGCCGCCCTACGGCCTCTGCCTCATGATCTCCTGCGCCGTCGCCGGCGTACCGCTGCGCTTCGCACTGAAGGATACGCTGATCATGCTGGTACCGATGATCGTCGTTCTGGCAGCGATGATCGTGTGGCCGGAGATCGCCCTCTTCCTGCCCCGTCTGATCGCGCCGGAGCTGCTGAAATAGCCGTCAGAACCCGCCGGCCTGCGAGCGCTCGCCCTGGCGTTTGCGGATGGCATGAAAGCCTTCGACGGTGCGGCCGATGATGTCGGCAACGGGCAGGACCTCGTGGATCAACCCGACGGTCTGGCCGGCCAGCGCCAGCGAGGCTTCCATGTCGCCGCCGAAATAGACGTCGCGGACGTTGCCGAACAGCGAGCGGTCGAACGAACCGGCACGGTCGATCTCCTTGGCGCGCTCGGTCCTGAGTGCCCGCACGCACGGTGTCGACTTGCGATTGAGCATCACCGTGCCGGTATCGTCGGCATCGACGATCGCCTGCTTGTAGTTCATGTGCACCGGACTTTCGGCGGCGCTCACGAAACGAGTACCCATCTGGATGCCCTCGGCGCCCAGTGCAAAGGCTGCGGCCATGCCGCGCCCGTCGCAGATACCGCCGGCGGCGATGATCGGCACATCGGTCTTCTCACGCACAGCCTGAAGCAGGACCAGGGTGGAGACATCGTCGGGGTTCTTGAACCCGCCGCCCTCGCCCCCCTCGACGATCAGCCCATCGACGCCCGCATCCACCGCCTTCAGCGCCGAAGAAAGGTTGGGTACGACGTGATAGACGATGAGGCCGGCGGCCTTGAGCGTCGGCAACAGCTTGGCCGGAGACCCGGCCGAGGTGGAGACGAACTTTACGCCACTCTTCGCCACCAGATCGACAACGCGCGGCTCCTTGATGAACAGCAGCGGCAAGTTCACGCCAAAGGGCTTGTCGGTGAGGTCCTTCATCTTCTCGATCTCGGCCAGGCAGGCGTCGACTTCGCCGCTCGAGGTCTCGATGATGCCGAGGCCGCCCGCGTTTGACACCGCCGAGGCGAGCTGGCTGCGGGCGATCCAGCCCATCGGGGCCTGCACGATCGGGTATTTTACGCCGGTATGGGCGAGCACGCGGTTCATTCGTTCTTCTCCTTGGACACTCTGGGCAGGTCGCGCGCGCGCTGGTAGGCGGCGGTGAAGTTGAGGGGCGTATCGGCCCGGCAGGGCAGCGCCCGCTTGGGATCCGGATCGTCGATGAAGCTGTCACGCAGGCGCCCGGCGCAGGGATCCTGAACGACGACGCCATGGCCCTGGGCTCGGAACACGACGTGTCGCGACGATGGGAGGGACTTGGCGGCCTCCCGGCCCCACGCCGGCGGCGTGAGCCAGTCGTAGCCGCCACTCAGCAGGAGCGTCGGGACTTCCGAGGTCACCGGCTGGCGTTCGGCGGCGGGGGCCGGAGGAACACGCCACGCCTGGCACAAAGCCGGCGACCTGCTCTGCCGGGCATTGAGACTGTATAGACCGTTGGCCTCGATCTGCCGTCGGCGCGCCGCCCGGTCGACCGCCGACCAGGTCTCGCGGCATTCGATACTGTTGTAGAGGCCGTCGAACTGCTGGGCGTTCTGCTCGAGCAGGCCACCGTCGCTACCCTCGAGATCCTCGGCGAACATGCGCAGCAAGCGCAGGTCGCCCTGCCCGATGGCCGCCACGGCTTCGGGAATGAGGGCCGCCTCGCCTTCGCGCATCATATGCAGCAGCACCATGAGGAGCTTCGCGCCGTCGAGCCGCGCCAGCTGGGCGCCGTCATCGAGCTGCAGGGTCAATTGCAGCGGGGTGCGTTCGGCCGCCGCGATGGCACCCTCGATGGTTGCGCGCACCGCCGGATGGCGCTCGCGACACACCGGATCGGCCGCGCAGTCGGCATAGAGCCGCTCGAAGGCACGGCGCACGATCTCGGGCTCGTTCTGTTCGCCGTTCACCTGCGGAGGATAGACCCCGTCCAGCACAGCGGCGCGCACGATCCCGGGATGCCGCCGCATCACCTCGAGAGCCCAGCGCGTGCCGTAGGAGACGCCGTAGAGATTGACCTTCGTCAGTGAGAAGGCCGTCACGAGGTCGGCGACGTCGTCGGCCAGTGCCGGCGTCGTGTACATGGTGAGGTCGATCTTGCGCCGTTCGAGCGAGGCCCGGCAGCCGACCAGGATGTCGCGCTCCTGTTGCTCGGTGATCGCCCGCCGCCGTGCCTTGGCGGGTTCGGAAGTGCGTGCATCGAAGCAGTCGAGATTGGGCGTTGATCCGCCGGCGCCGCGCTGGCTCATGATGATGACGTCGCGGCGCTTGCGGATGTTGGCGGTCTCGTTCCACCAGTCGCCTTCCGCCAAAGCATCGGCGCCGGGGCTCGACGCCACGAGCGGCGCGTCGCCGGGCCCACCCGAGAGATAGACAAGAGGTTCGAGGCCGGCCGTGCGCTTGGCTTTCAGGACGGCGACCTTCAGACGAATTTCGCGTCCCTGCGGCAGCTCGCGGTTCTCCGGCACGATCAGCACGAAGCACTCGACGCGGTCGCCGCGCGGCGGCTTGAAGGGACAGCGCTCGCGCTCCAGCCGGGGCGCGGCCATGGCGTTTCCTGCCGAAACCAACAGCAATCCTGCCAGAACGTACCGGAGCAGTCGCGCCATGGAGGGGTTCTGCCACATCTGAGCTTGTGACCGCATGAAGTAATTCTATGGGGCGCGCGGCCCTTATGCCTTGTCAGCCCGGCCGTGTCGCCGCAAGTTGCGGTCCATGACCACCCGTTCGTATTGGACCGCCGTCTGGTGCGGTTTCCTCGTCCTGACCATCGGTCTTGGCGTTCGCCAGAGTTTTGGCATCTTCCTGAAGCCCGTTTCCGCCGAGCTTCACGTCGGTCGCGAACTGTTCTCGTTCGGCACCGCGCTCTCGATGCTGCTGATGGGGGTGGTCGCACCTTTTTCCGGCCGTCTGGCCGACAGGTTTGGCTCGGCGCCCACCATCGCTGGCGGCGGGGCGCTCTATGTGCTGGGCATGGTGGTGACGGCCGTCATGCATGACGGCGCGATGCTGATCCTGGGCAACGTCCTGGTCGGCATCGGCCTCTCGGCGGCGACCTTCGGTCCGGTGCTGGGTGTGATCCTGCGCGTGGCCCCGCCCGAGAAGCAGGCTCTGGCTGTCGGCATCTGCTCGGCAGGCGGCTCGTTCGGCCAGTTCTTCATCGTGCCGCTCGCGGCCATCCTGCAGAGCTATTTTGGCGACTGGCGACCGACCATGTGGGCGCTGACGGCGCTAGCCTTGCTGATCATGGTGCTGCCCATCGGCCTCAACGACCGCAAGGAGATTGCGGCCTCGAAGAAGGGCAGCGGCGGCACTCAGACGACACGGGAGGCACTGGCCGAGGCGTTCGGCCTGCGCAGCTATGTGTTGCTGGTGACCGGCTACTTCGTCTGCGGCTTCCATGTAGCCTTCGTCGGCGGTCACCTGCCCGCCTACATTTCCGACAAGGGGATCGGGTTGTCGCTGTTCGGCATCGAGCTGACGCCGGTCGAACTCGGCGGCTGGGCGATCGGCATGGTCGGCCTGTTCAACATCGCCGGCGCCATCCTGTGGAGCTCCATGGGTGGCAAGTACAAGCGCAAGAACCTGCTGACCCTGCTCTACCTGCTGCGCTCGCTGGTGTTCCTGGGCTTCATGGTGGCGCCGCTATCGGCGGCCTCGGTCCTGATCTTTGCCGGTTCGCTGGGCTTCCTGTGGCTGGGCACGGTGCCGCTCACGACCTCCCTGGTCGGCTACATCTTCGGGCCGGTGCATGTGACGATGCTGAACGGCATCGTCTTCTTCGGCCATCAGGTCGGCAGCTTCGTCGGCAGCTGGGGCGGCGGCCTGCTGTTCGATTTGCAGGGCAATTACAACACCATGTGGTGGATCGCGATCGGGCTCGGGCTGATCGCCGCTGCGATGCACTGGCCGATCGTCGAGGAGCGCCTGCCGCGCCGTGCCGCGGTGCCGCAGCCGGCATGATGGCGGGCTGGCGAACGGCGCTTCTGTGGGGCGCCGTCGCCGTCGTCGTCGCCGCGACCGTGGTATCGTTCGTGCTGTGGGGCGTGAACGGACCGGCCTACCTCGTCGACCTGATCGCGGCCTACTGCTTCTAGGCTAGAGCACGAACTTGCTGAGGTCGGTGTTCTTGGCGAGCTCGCTCACGTGGGAGCGCACGTAGGCGGCATCGATCTCGAGCCTGTGGCCAGGCTTGTCCGAGGCGGTGAAGCTGATCTCCTCGAGCAATTTCTCCATCACCGTATGCAGCCGCCGGGCGCCGATGTTCTCGACCGTCTCGTTGATCTCGGCCGACAGGCGCGCCAGCTCGTCGATGGCGTCGTCCTTGAAATCGAGGTCGACCTTTTCGGTCGCCAGCAGCGCCTTGTACTGCTTCACCAGGCTCGCCTCGGGCTCGGTCAGGATGCGGCGGAAATCGTCCTTGCCGAGCGACGCCAGGCTGACGCGGATCGGCAGCCGGCCCTGCAGCTCGGGCAGCATGTCCGAGGGCTTGGCCATGTGGAAGGCGCCGGAGCAGATGAACAGCACGTGGTCGGTCTTCACCGGGCCGTGCTTGGTGTTGACCGTCGTGCCCTCGATCAGCGGCAGCAGGTCGCGCTGCACGCCCTCGCGGCTCACGTCGCCGCCGCCGCGGAACTCGCTGCGCGCCGTGATCTTGTCGATCTCGTCGATGAAGACGATGCCGTTCTGCTCGACCGATTCGCGGGCCTCGCGCACCACGCGCTCCTGGTCGAGCAGCTTGTCGCTCTCCTCGCGCAGCAGCGCGGCATGGCTGTCGGCAACCGTCATCTTGCGCTTCTTGGTGCGGCCGCCGAAGGCCTTGCCCAGCATGTCGCCGATATTGATCATGCCGACCGAGCCGCCGGGCTGGCCCGGCACTTCGAACTGCATCGGCGAGCTCGAGTCCGCGACCTCGACCTCGATCTCGCGGTCGTTGAGCTCGCCCTCGCGCAGCTTGTGGCGGAAGCGCAGGCGCGTTTCCTCGCTGGCATTGGGGCCGCAGAGCGCGTCGAGCACCCGATCCTCCGCAGCGAGTTCGGCCTTGGCGCGCACGTCCTTGCGCAGGCGCTCGCGCGTCATGTCGATGGCGGCTTCCATCAGGTCGCGTGCGATCTGCTCGACGTCGCGGCCGACGTAGCCCACTTCGGTGAACTTGGTCGCCTCGACTTTCAGGAACGGCGCGTTGGCGAGCTTGGCCAGCCGGCGCGCGATCTCGGTCTTGCCGCAGCCGGTGGGGCCGATCATCAGGATGTTCTTGGGCAGAACTTCCTCGCGCAGGCCTTCGGGCAGTTGCAGGCGGCGCCAGCGGTTGCGCAGCGCAATGGCCACGGCACGCTTGGCGTCCTGCTGGCCGACGATGTGCTTGTCGAGTTCGGAGACGATCTCACGCGGCGAAAAATCATTGCTCATGGGGGATCAGAGCTTCTCGATGACGAGGTTGTGGTTGGTGTAGACGCAGATGTCGGCGGCGATCTTCATCGCCTTGCGGGCGATCGCCTCGGCATCCAGGCCCTCGACATCGATCAGCGCCCGCGCCGCGGAGAGCGCGTAGTTGCCGCCCGAGCCGATGGCGATGACGCCGCCTTCCGGCTCCAGCACGTCGCCGGTGCCCGACAGCAGCAGCGACACGTCCTTGTCGGCCACGGCCATCATCGCCTCGAGCCGGCGCAGGTAGCGGTCGGTACGCCAGTCCTTGGCGAGCTCGATGGCGGCGCGCAGGAGCTGGCCGGGATGGCGCTCGAGCTTCGCTTCCAGCCGCTCGAAGAGCGTAAAGGCGTCGGCCGTGGCGCCGGCGAAGCCGGCCACGATCTGGCCGTTGCCGATTCGCCGGACCTTGCGGGCGTTGCCCTTGACGATGGTCTGACCCATCGAGACCTGGCCGTCGCCGGCCATCACCACCTCGTTGCCCTTTCGGACGGAGAGAATGGTCGTGGCATGCCAGCCGGGGCTGGCGGAACTGTGGGATTGTGGGGACATGCGCCCCTAGATAGGCATTTGGGCCGACAAATCAATCGTCCCGCCCTTCCCGGCGCCCGCACGGGGCGTGCTAACGTGGTCGCATGAGCGACCAGCCCCCCATCATCGTCGTCGGCGCCGGTATCGCCGGCACCGCGGCCGCCCGCGCACTGCAGCGTGCCGGCCACACCGTCACCCTGCTCGACAGCGCCGAGCCCGGCCGGGCCACATCGTTCGGCAATGCCGGCTACCTGTCGTTCGACAGCCTGATGCCGCTCGCCCGGCCATCGACCCTGAAGAGCCTGCCCAGGATGCTGACCGACCGCACCGGGCCGCTGACCGTCCATCCGCCCAGCCTGCCGTGGCTGCTGCCGTGGATGGCGCGCTTTGCGCTGGCCGCCCTCAGCAAGGCCGAGGTGCGGAAAGGCATGGACACCCTCAAGGCCCTGATGATCGAGGCCGACGTCGCCTGGAAGGCCGAGATCCAGGCGTCGGGCCTGGGCGAGCTGTTCCGGACCAGGGGCTGCCTCTACGTCTACGAAAGCGAGGCGGCCTTCCAGGGCACCGACGAGATGCGCGGCCTGCAGATGAACAAGGGCACCGAGTTCGAGGTCGTGAGCGGCGACCGGGCGCGCGAACTGGCGCCCGGCCTCAGCCCGCACATCGTGCGCGGCATCCACTATCCCAACGCCTCGCACACCATCAATCCCTACCGCGTGGTCGAGACGCTGGCCGAACGCTTCACGGCCGACGGCGGCACGATCCTGCGCGGCCGCGTGCGCGGCTTTGGCCGCGATGGCAATCGCGTCACCTCGGTGCAGATCACCGATCGGTCGCTGCCGGCCAGGGCCA
>RGPT01000131.1 GCA_010032545.1 Alphaproteobacteria bacterium | reverse complement strand
GGCGGGGCCGATTTGTTCGAAGTTGCCAACAAGCGGAACATCCTGCCCAGGCATACATAGAACAAAGAGGGAATATCCCGGGGTATGCGGGGGAGTGGTGTGACCGGGTTGCCACACCCGCCGCCCAAAGCCCGGTGCGGCCCTGTCAGGGGTGGCATCCGGGTCGGGCCGTCGGTTACAGTGCGCCCACGATTTGAGTTTGGCCTGCGCCATTGGCGCCGGGGCCGTGTACGAAGAAAAAGGGAGATACAGGATGAAGAAGTCACTTTTTGCTGCCGCCGCGCTGATCGCGCTGCCGATGGCCGCCCAGGCACAGTCACCGGCGCCGGGCTTCTATATCGGTGCGGAAGGCGGTTTGAACTGGCTTCTGAACACGAACGTGACGGCCGTGACCTCGACGAGCGCTGGCAATTTGAACACCGTGCAGGTTACGCCGCAGACGGGCTGGATGGCCGGTGGCGTGATCGGCTACGACTTCGTCGGCCCGCGCGTCGAGCTCGAGGGCGTCTATCGTCAGAACACGACCGGTATCAACGCGATCGGCGTTGGCGGTTTCAGCAGCCAGATCGGCCAGCTCGGCATCCTGGCGAACCTGCTGTATGACTTCATGCCCGCTTCGGTGATCACGCCGTACATCGGCGCCGGCGCCGGTATCGGCTTCGTCGACGGCACCAGCTCGCTGAGCAGCACGGTGTTTGCCTATCAGGGCATGGTCGGCCTGGCGTGGAATGCCGACAGCAACATCCGCGTGAGCCTGGACGGCCGCTACTACGGCACCAGCAACCCGACGCTGAACAGCTCGTCGTGGACCAACAACAACTTCAGCGTGATGCTGGGCGTGCAGCTGAAGTTCGGCGAGACGGCCGCTGCCCCGCCGCCGCCGCCGGCACAGCCGGCTGCGCCGTCGTTCATGGTGTTCTTCGACTGGGACCGCTCGAACCTCTCGGTGGTCGGCCGTGGCGAAGCGGGTCTGCTGGTGCAGACCGGCCCGAACGTCCGCGAGCCGCAGAACCGCCGCGTCGAGATCGTCATCCAGTAAGACGCTGGCTGACCCAGGAAACGGAAAAGGCGGCCTGCGGGCCGCCTTTTTCTTTGTCCACGGACGGCCGCTTCAGCCGACGAATCGCGCGCCCGGCGCCAGCCGCAGGATCCAGTCGCGCAGGCCCGAGACGCGCGCGAACTCCGAGTGTTCGCCATAGGTCGCGTTGCCGGTGCCGTTGGCGTTGATGCCGACGATCGCCCAACCGGACCGTTCGGTCTGCATCCCCACCTGCATCCCCACCTGCATCCACGCCGAGCCGCCGCTGTCGCCCGAGCCCAGCAGCCCGTCGAGCCGGCCTGCACCTTCGCCCTCGCGCCTGAGCGTCACCTGCAGCCAGTTGCCGCCATCGTCGCCCTTGGGCGGCGGCACCACGGCGTCCATCGCCTCGTCGACCACGTTGGTCGCAGCCGCGGGGGTGCCGCCGTCGTTGTAGTCGGCGTTCTCGCCCACCGAGCCGATGCCGCGCATGCCGTAGCCCACCATCACGATGGGCCGGCCCTTCTCGTCGCGCCCGCCATAGAGCGCGGGCGCGGGCCCCGCATCCGTCACCGCGCGGTCGAGGCGCACGATCGCGGCATCGTAGCCGCTGCGCTCGTTGTTGCTGCGGTTGTAGAGCGGGTGGATGTCGAGCCGCACGCCGCGTCGCACCGTGCCGGCAAGCGTGCGGTAGAGATAGTTGTCGGCGCCTTCGCCGGGCTCGAAATTGTGGCCGGAGGTCAGCACCACGCCCTGCAGCGATCCGCCGGGCCCGGCCATGTTGCCGATCCAGGTGCCCGAGGCCGTGTCCCAGCTCTCGCCGTCGTCTTCCGACAGCGACATCACGCTGGCGAACTGGGGCTGACGCGCCAGCGCCTCGTGCGCCCCGAAGCCTTCGCTTTCGCGGCCGGTCCGCCCGCCCTCGGCCCGCCAGGTGCTGTCGAGGACGACCACGGCGCCGGCCGGGCGGAGGGCGAGGCCGATCGCGGCTGGAACGAGGGCGCCGGACAACAGCCGGCGGCGGCGAAGGAGGGATTTCATGGCGGCGGGAGACTGAAGCACATCGTCGCTGGAGGAAAGTTGCCGGGAATGGCGGCGCCCTGTATTCTTGTTTTGTTCTGACTTATCCACAGATTCGGAGTTGCAGGTTCAGCAGGAATAGGCTAGGAAAAAGACCACACTAGGACAATTGCAGTCACCCGCCAGCACCCGGCGGTCCGCCCTCGACAGAGGCCCGGACCGGCCGGGTTTTTCATTTTCGGAGCCCCGCCATGACCGATCCAGCCGCCGGCTATGACGCCGGCGATCGCACCCACGTGTCCGAACGCCAGAAGCGTCGCCGGCTGCAGAGCCAGCGCGAGGACGAAGATCTCGTCTGGCTGATGAACCAGCGCGAGGGCCGGCGCTTCGTGTGGCGGCTGCTGAAGAGCTGCCACCTCTACGAGTCGAGCTTCACCGGCACCAGCGCGACCTTCTTCCGCGAAGGCGAACGCAACGTTGGCCTCCAGGTGCTGGCCGACATCACCCGGCTCTGTCCCGAACTCTATGCCCGCATGGCGGGCGAACCCCAGAAGGAGTCTTAGACCATGACCGAGTCCCTGATCGCGCCGCTCCCCACCCCACAAGGCGCTACGGACGACGTCGCTCCGCCCCCATCGACAAGTGGGAGTTCCGAAGAGAGGGCCGCGTCCCTGATCTATCGGGGACCCGAGGCGGAGGCGGCACCAACGGCGGAGGCCGGGGCCGAGGACCAGTCCGATGCCCCGGCCGAGGACGCGGCTCCGGTCACCTACGAGCCGTTCGTGCTGCCGCAAGGTGTGGAGGTCGATACGGTTGCCCTTGAACAGGCGCAGTCGCTGTTCGCCGAGGCGAGGCTGAGCCAGCCCCAGGCACAGAAGCTGGTCGATCTCTATGCCGGCAAGATGAGCGAGCTGGTCCAGAGCCAGATCTCGGCGGCCGAGAGCCGCCAGAAGGCCTGGGTCGCCGAAGTGAAGAACGACCCAGACCTGGGCGGCCGGCGGTTCGAGTCCGCCCGCGCTCCGGCGAACCCTGGACGAGCTCGGGGTGTCCAACAGCCCGCAGCTCTTCCGCTTCTTCGTCCGCGTCGGGCAGGCGTTCGCGGAGGATCGCTACGCCGGCGCGCAGACGGAAGCGTCCCGGCGCTCCGCCGCCGAAACGCTCTATCCCCAAAATCGAAACGACAAATAGGAGTGACTTGAATGGCCGCCATCGGCAACACCGCGCTCACCTACACCGACTGGGCGAAGCGCTACAACGACGGCAGGATCTCGGTGATCGTCGAGCTTCTGTCGCAGACCAACGAGATCCTGGACGACATGCGCTGGGTCGAGGGCAACCTGCCGACCGGGCACCGCACCTCGGTGCGCACCGGCCTGCCGCAGGGTACCTGGCGCCAGCTCAACTACGGCGTCCAGCCGACCAAGAGCACGACCACGCAGATCTCCACCGCACCGTCGGTGACATGGCGCGACCAGGCATAGACGTCATGTTCCTTGAGATAGGTGAAGCCCAACAGCAGGCCATCCGAGCGCACACACCAGACGATCGAATCAGGGTCGCGTGCATACGCCCATTCCTCGATCTGCAGCCCCTCGAACAGATGGCCTGCCAGGATGCCCACGTCCTTGCCCTGCCAGGCATCGGCGCCCAAGTCGTAGGCAAGGTCGCGAACCTTTCGGCCGGACGGCGTGACAAACAGTGCCGAGTTGCCGCTGACGATCGGTGGCACGTGGGAAATCCCCGTGTAGCCCTGCGGCTTGAGGCTCGTATTGGCCGGCGTAATGATGTCCGACTGGCTGCCCGCCCAGCATTTCCACTCACCGCCAGAGGTGAAGACCAGCAGCGAGTTGAGACTGAGCAGAAAGCGGATTTCATTGACCTCGCGGCTGGCAATGGTGCGGGTGATGGCGTCGGAATCACGCGTCGGCTCGGAAACGCTCATGTTCTTGAAGTTCGCCGACTGGCTCGCCCACAAAGTCTGGGGACCCTTGTCGGTACGCGCGAACCACTGACGGCCGTCGTGCCAGGTCGAGCAGCCTGGCCAGTCTCCTGCGGCGGCGAACGGATTGCGTTGGATCGGCGGCGTATCGGACGTATCAGGGGCGATGTCGCTGTCGGTGAACGTGCTTCCGGACTTCACCCGGCCGATGAAGCCGTAGATGCCGTTCTTGTGCTTATAGACGTTGTAGTAGGTGCACCCCGCAACCGGCATGAAAGATATACCAGAGACCGAGTCGGCCGCGCCGACCGTGGCGCTCGCCAGGCTTTCCTCTCCGGTGTCGTCGTTCACCGCCGTCAAGACGTAGCTCTGGGCGCCGCCCGGATTGGAGCTGGAGAGTCCAGTCGGGGCCGATGTCGTCGGCGCAAAGACGATGGTATCGATCGTCCAAGCCGTATGGCTTGAGCGCGTCAGATTGCGCGGCGCATGACCGGGATGGGTGAGCGTCATCGTATCTGCCGATTGTACGAACTTCAGAAATGGCAAATCTGCCGCTGCATAGGGTGTGACGAGAGAATAGAAGCGCGCCGTCGTGCCGCCAGACACCCAGGCATCCCAGGTCGTGGTGTCCGTATCGCCGAGTTCGAAGGTGGTGGCCGTGGCGCCAGCCACGGTGAACCGCCGCCGATTGACCCGGGACATGCCAGCCACGCCGTCTATCCAGACATGATCGCCGTTGCCGAAGCCATGCGGTACCGACGTCGTTACAATGCCAGGGTTGGCCTGCGAAATTCCGGCGATCGCGATCGCCGACTCGAGCACATACCCTCCCTCGCGGATCACCCGCATCTTCTGGTGGCCGAACTCGAGGACATACGTCTCGGCCGTATTGAACTGGAAGGGAATCAGCCGCGATCGAACAGCCGGATCGAGCGCCTCGCCGACAAACTCCGTGCCGGCCCTGGTGCTCGCTCCGCCAAAGGGATGAATGAACCAGTTGAGGCAAGTCGCCAGACCAACCTGGTACTTGGCGAGGTCGACTCGGCCGTGTAGCGCCGGTGAGAGTTCGCCGGCGGCAAAGCTCGGCAAGATGAGGGGGGTGGGCATCTGAAGGGCTCCCGAGGTCGTTGCCTGGCGCGCGCCGTCGACGCAGAATCGCGGCACCTACACCGGGGGTGGATCATGAGGATTCGGTTTCTTGCGCTGCTGTTGCTGTCGACGCTCGCCGGAACGGCCGCAGGCGAGACGGCAGCCCAGTCGCGTGCGCCAGAACCGGCACGACAGGGCTTCCGGGTCTGCAATCAAACCGGCAACGAGATCGAGGTCGCCAAGGCGCTGAACACCGGCGCGACCGACGGCAAGAACCGCATCATCGTTTCAGAAGGCTGGTACAAGCTCGCCGGCGGCGCTTGTCTCTTCCTGTGGCCGGGCAAGCTCGAGTATCAGTACTATCTCGTCTATGCCCAGAACAAGACGACCAATCGCGAGTGGGCAGGCAAGGTGCCGATCTGCGTCAGCCGCGACGCCTTCACCATCCGGTCCGACACCTGCGGCGAGCAGTACTATCGGCGGATGTTCATCGAGGTGAACACGGGCGACGAAGAGAACCTGTTCACCTACAACTTCCGGCAGGGAAACTAGCCACGCCGACTCTAGGCACGCCCGGAGATCCAGTCGGGCGGACGGTCTTCGTCTGCAGGTGCCGCCTCGTTGACGTCCGCCGCCATGGCATCCGCGATCGCCGCTCGGGCGAGCTGCGCCAGCCGCACTGCCGTCTCGGTCTTCTGGGTGATGGGGTAGGCGACGTGGGCCGCGAGTTGTTCGACCAGCGCCGACGCAAAGCCCGCGTCGTACAAATTCGGATCGTCGACCCGGGCGGTGTAGACGGCTTCGACGGCTGGCTCATCGCAGAAGACGAAGCGACTGGCAGCGTCGCTCGCGACTTCGAAGCGGGCGGAGCCAGTATCGGGCCTCGCCGGAGAGATCCGCAGCAGCCGGATACAGTCCGTTGGCAACGCGTAGCGGAAGGTCCATCCCGTCGGACCGGCGCCCTGCCTGGCCAGAACCACTCTTCGTCGCGCAAAATTCCAGTCGTGGGAGCGCAGCAGCGTATCGCGCGTCGCGGCGTACCAGATCGACGCGGTTCGGGCTTCGGTGCTGTTCTCATCGAGCGCTGAAATCGTCGCCCGCGTACCCAACCGCGACAGAGCGCGGTTGCAGATATCGACATCGGTCGTCGCCATGATCAGTCCTTCGTCATCTGGAAGAAAATGGCGGCGGAGGATTTCTCCTCCGCCGCCTTGGAAGGGGCTGCGGCAGCGGTGTGACGCGCCAGACAGACCGTCACGGTGTGGCACGACGCGCCTGGGAGGGCGCGGAAGTGGTGGCGAGCAGCGCCGGGCACACGTCCGCACCCTGACACCATCGGCGACCTTGCCTGTCTCGCGCTCCACACCTCCGGGAAAGTCGATGCCGTCACACGGTATCGCGCCTTGGCCTCTCCCGGTTTCTAGGCCACGTAGCCTGATGCGTAGGTGACGTTCGCCTGACGCAGCGGCACGAGGCCCGACGTGAACTTGCCCGCCGTGAGCGGGCCAGTGCCCACGGTGAAGAACAGGCGCAGATAGCGCTCTGTGCCATGGGGCACCGCCACGCGCAGCACTTCCGTGCCGGCGACCAGAGACGCCTTCGGAACGGCATCGCTCAAGACAAGGTTGGCCGGCGAGGAGAACGACGCGTTGTCGTCACTCTGAAGCGCCACCGTGACGGTGGCGGCGCCAGCGGCCGTGACGTCCTGAGTGCACAACACCAGGATCTCCGGCCGTTCGCCGTTGCCGATGTCGCGCGCCACACCCAGATCGATGTAGTCGGTACTGGCGGCGCTGGTGGTGACGGCCTGGTCCTGGCCGAACAGGTTCTGACGATCGATGTACATGAATGTATCTCCGTGTCGGATGGGAATGGCGTCAGAGGACGCGCGGCTCGTTGTTCAGGATCTGGTCGCAGGTGCGGATCGGGATGCCCAGGAACTCGCGTACCGGCCGGCCCTCGAACTCGGAGATCTTCAGCATCACGTTGTCCTTGGTGGCGGCCTGGATATCGAGCCACTGCCGGCCGGTCCGGTTCATGTAGAAAACCGGCTGGCCCGTCTTGAGCGACGGCACCTTGTGGGTCGCCTTGATCATGAACTTGGTGAGGTCGGGCGGCGTGGGTGCCGAGAGGTCCGACACGTCGATGTTGGCGATTCGCACCGCGTAGCGCCAGTCGCGCACCGTGAGCCCCGCATCCCATTTGTAGTGCGTGCGATAGCCCTGGAAGCGGTTGCCGTTTATGTCGGTCAGCGTCTGCTCGCCGAGATCCCGCATCTGCAGGCCGGCCTTGCTGCCCTTGGGGAAGATGCCGTGCACGGTGAGGTCGCCCCACACCACCAGCCAGATCGAGGTGTTGTCGGCCCCGGTTCCCCCGGCATCGATCACGTTCTGCGCGATCGCCGCCGACCCGCTCACGGTATTGAACCGCGGCGTGAGCCCCATGAATTTCTCGGGGGCCGTCGCGGTGTTGCCGTAGAACAGGGTCTGCGCCAGCTGTTGGCTGAGGCCCTCGAGGAACGCCTTGTCCTCGGAGAGGCGGAACTCGGCGCTGTTGCCGTTGAGGTCGGCCAGCGCCTTGTCGATCTCGCTATAGGTCTCGAGCATGCCGCAGGCGTCGGTGAGCGTGTGCGCCGTCCAGGAGAAGAACGAGACCGCTCTCTATCTTTCTGTGCGGCGCGTCGTGGCCGGAGAATCGGTCCGCTATGTCGAGCGCATGGTGTCGCGGCAATTCCTGAGCGGAGGAATCGCGGATGTACACGCGGCCTGGTGTGTCGACTCAGGGCGACGGTACGATGGTTGGAACGTCGATCCCGGCAGGACGATGGCTATCTCCGGGGTCGCCTACGCGGCCGGCAATGCGGTTACCCTTTCGGCATCGGGTCACACGCCGTTCTCGGCGGCGAGCGTAGGGCAGAAGCTGATCCTGCGCGAAGGACAGAACCAGGCAACCGTGACGGTGACGTCGTTCCTCGATTCGACGCACGCCACCGCGACGCTCGACACGGCGGCACCCGCCGCGGTTCAGGCTGTGGGGCTCTCCAATTGGGCAATGGCCAGGGCGACGCTTTCCGGCTTGTGGCACCTCGAAGGCCGCCAGCTTTCCATCCTCGCCGATGGGTCGGCACAGCCTCCGGCCACGGTTGTGAACGGCACGGTCACGATTCCCCGCGCTTCGGGCCGAATACTGGCCGGCTTGGCTTACACCTGTGATCTGGAGACGCTCGACATCGAACAGGGACCGCCGACGCTACAGGGCCGGGCGAGGCGGGTGCAGGAGGTGGTCTTGCGGGTCAAGGCGACGCGCGGTCTCGCCGTGGGGCCCGATGCCGGACACCTGACCGAGATCAAGGAACGCACGTCCGAAAGCTACGGCGCGCCGACCCTGCTTACGACCGGCGATGAGCGGGTGCTGATCGATCCGTCCTGGAACAGCACCGGCCGCATTCTCGTGCGCCAGGCCTGGCCGCTACCGGCCACGATCGTGGCCGCCGTGCCGCGGCTGGAGGTCGGGGAATGAGCGCCTTCGTGATCGACATGGCGACGGCTGAGGATGTCGGCTGCCTCGGGCACCGGTTGCGCGTCGCCGACGTGGATGAGATTCGAGCCGCCTCGGGTCTCGCACCCGACGCGGCGCTGCGCCGGTCATACTCCTTCAGCACCCATGTCTGGGCCGTGCGCACGTTGAGTGGCCAGCCGATCGCCCTATGGGGGGTCGGACCATTGTCGCTGGTCGCGGGGCGGGGCTGTCCGTGGTTGCTGGCAGCCGATGCCTTCGAGGCGCTCGGCTCCGATGTCGCGCGGCTTTCACGGCCACTGCTTGCCGACATGCGCGACCACTATCCGTATCTCGAGAACCGGGTGGACGCTCGCCATGCCAGAGCTGTGCGCTGGCTCTCCTGGCTGGGTTTTACGATCGATCCGGCGACGCCTTGGGGCGTCGAAGGCCGGCCGTTTCATCGTTTCTGGATATGAAGAACAGGAGGACTCTTTGTCTCTCACATCGACCATCAACAAGAAGACCTATGACGGCAATGCGTTCGCCACAGACTGGCCATTTCCCTTTCCGGTGTTGGAGGCAAATCACCTTGCGGTCATCTTCGCCGACATTGCCGGTGTCGAGACGACGCTGTCGCCCAGCCTGTACACGGTTACGGGAATTGGCGACGCGGCGGGAGGATCAGTCACCTATCCCCTGTCTGGTAGCCCGATCGGCACAGGCACGAAGCTGACCATCGTCAGAACCGTGCCCTATACGCAGACGACCGTGCTCTCCAACCAGGGAGGGTACTATCCTGAGGTTGTGGAGCAGCGCTTCGACCAGATCTATATGGCGCTGCAGCAGCTCGAGGAGCGGGTGAGCCGCTATACGCTCAGCAGCATCAGCAACCCTGCGACAGAGCAGAGCAACTATGCACTGATCCAGGCCTTGCAGCAGATGAACCTGCTGACCACGCAGGGCGATCTGCTGACGCGGGAGGCGTCGGCCTACAAGCGGCTGGGGCGCGGGACGGCCGGGCAGTTCCTGGGAGTGAGTGGCGCCGATCTGGCGTGGGCGATCCCCAGCCAGCCGGTCGCGCCGCAGGGTCGGCTGACGTTGTCGTCCGGAGAGCCGGTGATGACGGCCGATCAGACTGGCAAGACTTCCCTGTTTTATACACCTTACACGGGCAGCTTCTTGCCAATCCACGATGGCACGACCTTCGTGGCAACGGCCTTCACCGAGCGGTCGAACGACCTCACGCAAAGCGCCACCGGCAAGGCAGGCCCCGCCGCCGCCGGCCCCTACCAGTGCATTGACGCCTTCGTGTGGAACGATGCCGGCACCGTGCGGCTGACGCGCGGGCCGAAATGGGTCAACGGCGGTGCCTTCACCATCTCCATCGCCGCGCCCGCCGTGGTGACGCGCAACGGCCACGGCCTCTCGGATGGCGCGACCTGGCGGGCGACGGCAACCACCGGCGCGCTGCCGACCGGCATTGCGCTCAACACCGACTATTTCGTGACGCGCATCGACGCCAACACCTTCCGGCTGTCGACCACGCTCGCCAACCAGGTGGCCGGCACCTACATCAACACGTCGGGCTCGCAGTCGGGCACCCACACCGGCGAGAACTACACGACGAGCCGAGGCACCGGCGCCGGCACGACCGAGCTCGAGTTGCTGAACGGCGTGTGGGTGAACAAGGTCGACATCACGAACGGCCCGGCCGCGCGTATGGGCACCTACGTCGGGACAGTATACACCAACGCCTCCTCGCAGGTCGACTTCAAGATGGGCAGCTACGCCTCCGGTGGCGGCGAGGCCGTCATCGGCTTGTGGAATGCCTACAATCGCGTACCGGCTGCCTTCGCGCTCGGCACCACGGCAGTCTCAAACTCCTACGCCGCCAGTGCGTGGCGGGCTGCTTTCGGGTCGGCGACGATGCGGGCGTCGATGCTGCGCGGGTTGGACCTCGACGCAACATCCGCAAGCTACATCGCTTCCGTGTCCTACGGTTCGGGGGGCGTGGCTCCGTGCGTCGGGGTAGGCGCGAATACGATGCTGGCGTCTTCCGGTTCGTCGGCCGGCGTGGGTAATACCGCAGAGATTTCTGCGACGTCGGCCGTATACGCGGGCCTCCTGGGGGCCGGGTTCCGTTACGTCGCGGCCGTCGAGTTCGGGTCTGGTGGCCTGACGTCCTTCTACGGAAACGTCACGGCAGGTGCGGCGCAGGGCGGTTTGATTGGAACCTTCACCTATTGAGGAAGTGACCATGGACATTCTGAAGTACGTCATGAAACTGTGCCCACCCGACTGTGCGGTGGTCAATACCGACAACACCTACGAAGGCTTGCGCTGGCCGGACGGCTTCGTGCCGCCAACGCAGGCCGAGGTCGACGCCGAGATGGCGCGTCAGGCGACGCCGCCGATCGAGACCACCAAACTCCGCTTCGCGCTGGAATTGAAGGCGCGCGGCATGTGGCCGGCGGTCAAGGCGGCCATCGCCGCCAACGAGGACGCCACGATGTATTGGGACTTCACCGACATCGTGCGCTCCGACAACCAGATGCTTCTCGCCCTCGCGGGCCAGATGGGCGTCAGCGCGGCCGAGGTGCGCGCCATCATCACCGCCGCCATCGCGCGGACCGTCTGACGAAGGAGAGGCGCATGAGCGACACCGCCCCGAACGGCAACGGCAATGGGAACGGCAACGGCAACGGCAACGGCAACGGCCGCAAGGTCACGGCCGAGTGGCTGTTCCGCTCGTTGTCGGGCGGGCTGCTGCTGCTGGTCACTTTCTTCCTGGCCGACGTCCATGCGGATCTCAAAAAGCAGGCTTCGGCCATCAGCGATCTTCGTACCGAGGTGCTGGGCAAGCTCAACACCACCGTCAGCAACCACGAAACGCGCCTCAACAAGCTCGAGGACTGGCGCACCTCGCATCACCCCCGTTGAACGCAGGAGGCAGACATGATCGGACTTTTAGGCGCGCTTCTCGGCTTGCTGGGCTCGATGGCCCCGCGGCTGATCGGCTATTTCGAGGCCAAGAGCAACCACGCCCAGGAGCTGGAAATGATCCGGGTGCAGGGCGACTTCCAGTTGCAGATGATCCAGTCGGGCC
>RGPT01000014.1 GCA_010032545.1 Alphaproteobacteria bacterium | reverse complement strand
GCCGACATCGTGCTGCCGGCCACGACCACGCTGGAGCGCCCCGACATCGGCTACGGCAGCCGCGAGCCGTTCCTGATCGCCATGAAGAAGGCGCGCGAGCCGATCGGCGAGGCGCGCGACGACTACTGGATCTTCTCCGAGCTCGCCCGGCGCCTGGGCCAGGGCGACGTCTACACCGAAGGCCGCGACACCATGGCGTGGCTGTCGCATCTCTATGCGCAGTCGCGCGAGAAGTCGGCCGCCGCCGGTGTCACCATTCCCTCCTTCGAGGAATTCTGGGAGGCCGGCATCGCCGAAGCCAAGGGCGAGAACCGCGATCCCGTGATGCTGGCGAAGTTCCGCGCCGATCCCGCCGCGCATCCGCTGAAGACTCCGTCGGGCCGGATCGAAATCCATTCCGAGAAGATCGCCTCGTTCGGCTACGACGACTGCCCGCCGCATGCGGTGTGGCTCGAGCCGATCGAATGGCTGGGTTCGAAGACTGCCGCGCGCTTTCCGCTGCACATGCTGTCGGACCAGCCGACCGACAAGCTGCACAGCCAGCTCGACCACAGCCCGCACGCCCGCGCGACCAAGATCAAGGGCCGCCAGCCGGTCACGCTGCACCCGGGCGACGCCGCCGCGCGCGGCATTGCCGCGGGCGACCTGGTGCGCGTGTTCAACGACCGCGGGGCCTGCCTCGCCGCCGCACGCCTCTCCGACCGCATCCGACCGGGTGTCGTGCGCCTCTCGACCGGCGCCTGGTTCGATCCCTCTGATTCAGGCTCCAACCGGCCGCTGGAAAAGCACGGCAACCCCAACGCGCTCACCCTCGACATCGGCGCGTCGAAACTGAGCCAAGGCTGCATCGCCCAGACCTGCCTGGTCGAGATCGAACGTTTCGACGGGCCGGCGCCGGCGGTCACCGCGCACAAGCTGCCGGATTTTGCGGCGCGCTAGATGGTGCCGGCCGACGTGCCCCGCGCCTCGCACGGCGTCATGCCCTAGCGACGCCGGAACATGCGCGTGGATGCCCTGAACCCCAACTCGATCCCGAGGCGATGCATGCTGGCGGGGCTTCTCGGTGGCCTCTTCGTCCACACGGCCTCGGCCCAGCAACCCGCCACCGCTCAGGCCTTCCTCGATGGCGTGTATCGTCCCTACCTGCGCAAAGGCTACGAGGGACCGTCCGCTGCGAAATACGCGGAGATATTCGTGCCGGACCTGTTCCAGGCCATCGACCGGGATTTCAGGCAAGCCGAGCGCAAGGGCGAAGTGCCGACGCTCAGTGGCGATGCCTTCCTCGATGCCGATGGCCCCGACCCGATTACCGATCTCGCCATCAACGTTGTTGTAAGCGGCAGCAAGGCTGTAGGTGCCGTCGCCTTCGTCATTCAATCGCCGGCCCATGGCGTCGATCGCCGGCAGCTCACCATCGATCTGGTGCAGACGCCGGCGGGGTGGCGCATCTACGACATCGCTTCGAAGCGCGACTTCCCGAACGAAACGCTTCGCGGACTCTTCAAGCTGCGCCGATAACCCGAGCTAGTGCCGCCAGCTCGTATCGGTCTTGTCGATCTTGCGGATCAGCGCCGCGAACTCGAGATCGCCGATGGCGCCGCCCCCCTTTTCCGAGAAGCCATCGACGTCGGCCCCCGACTTGGCAGCGAGATTGTCGCCCAGGATGTTGAGGGTGCCGGCCGCCCCGGCATCGAGCTGGATCTGGCAGGCGCGCTCGAGGCGATAGAGCCGGATGAACGCCTCGGGCACGGTACGGCCGGTGGTCAGGATGCCGTGGTTGCGCAGCATCATGGCCTGGTTGTCCCCCAGGTTCTCGAGCAGCCGGCCGCGCTCGTCGAGGTCGAGACTGGGGCCCTCGTAGTCGTGATACGAGAGCTTGCCGTGGAAGGTGGTGGCCGACATCGAGATCGGCAACAGCCCTTCCTTGATGGCGCATACTGCCATGCCGGCGCGGGTATGGGTGTGCATCACGACCTTGTGGCGCGCGGCGTGGGCCATGTGGACCGCCGAATGGATGACAAAGCCCGCGTAGTTCACCGGATAGTCCGACTTGCCGATGACGTTGCCGTCGAGGTCGATCTTCACCAGGTTCGAGGCCGTGACCTCGTCGTAGTTGAGGCCGAACGGATTGATCAGGAAGTGCGGTTGCTCGCCCGGCACGCGCGCGGTGAGATGGCCGTAGATCAGCTCGGTCCAGCCAAAATAGTCGACCAGCCGGTAGGCCGCGGCGAGCTGGCGGCGCAGCACCGCCTCGGCCTCGGCCGGCGGCAGCGATTGCACGTCGATGCCGGTGAGCGGCAGGTCCTGGGCGATATGCATGTCCATGGGCGGTTCCTCCCGGCGGAAACAGGCGAGAGGCAAGCTTAGGCCCGAGCGGTATGATCCGGCAACAAAGGAGGATCCCCCAAATGGCCGAGAAACCGCGCCTCGATACGACGCGCCTGCAGAAGATGGCGCAGGCCTATTGGGAAAGTGCGGCCCTGATGGCCGCGGTCGAACTGGAAGTTTTTACCGCCATCGCCCATGGCCAGGACACGATCGCATCCGTGGCCAAGGCCGTGGGCATTTCCGAGCGCAACGCCGAACGCCTGCTGACCGTGCTGGTCGCCATGACCCTGCTCACCCGCGACGGTGATCGCTTCGCCAACGCCGCCGACGTCGAGCGCTTCCTGGTGAAGGACAGCGACCGTTACGCCGGCCCCTGGATCCTGTTCACCAAGCCGCGCTGGGCCGCTTTCGGCGAGCTGTCGACGAGGCTGCGCAAGCCCGAGGAGAACCGGCTTGGCGCCTATGTCGACTTCACGGTCGAGGACGCGCGGCGCTACCACGCCGCCACCTACTCCATCGGCATGGGCGCTGCCCGTCTCTTCAGCCGCAGCGTCGATCTGAAAGGCCGCAAGCTGCTGCTCGATCTCGGCGGCGGCTCGGGCGCCTACAGCATCGTGGCGACACAGACGTTCCCGGGCCTGAAGGCAATCTTGCTCGACCTGCCGCCGGTGGCCGTGGTGGCAAAGGAGTACATCGCCGCCAACAACGCCGACGACCGCGTCACGACCTTGCCCGGCGACTTCACCCGCACCGAGTTCCCGCAGGGCGTCGATGTCGTGGTGATGGCCAGCAACCTGCCGCAGTACGAGCCCGACCTGATCCGGCTCGTCGTCGGCAAGGCCTTTGCCGCCCTCGTCCCCGGTGGCGAGATGCATCTGATCGGCGAGACCCTGCACGACGACCGGCGCGGTCCGCTCTCCGCCGCGCTGTGGGGCCTCAACGAGGCGATCCAGCACAGCACCGGCCTTGCCCATACCGAATCGGAGGTGAAGGGCTATCTGCAGGGTGCAGGCTTCGCCGGCGTCGCCGTTCACCCCTTCGTGCCCGGCGTCCTGTCCCGGATTACCGGCCGCAAACCCGGCTGACCGGCTCCTGGCAGCGGGAGGGGTTGCACCGGCAGGGCCATTCGACTATCTGTCGCGTCCGGCCCTTAGCTCCCTTCGTCTAGAGGCCTAGGACGTGGCCCTCTCAAGGCTAAAACACGGGTTCGAATCCCGTAGGGAGCGCCAAGGCGAGCGCGCAAGCGGATAGTATTTCCTTGGTCTTCGCCACCGGCTCCACCAGATCATCGCCCATGGCATCCCCAAAAGGGGGCTATGCGGCCGATCTCGCCCTTCTGGCGATCGGCGGCAGCGCGCTGCTGATCGCGCTCATCCTGTGGTTCGACAATGCCCAGGGCGGCCTCACCGGCAACGGCGTGTTCAAGAGCCTCGAGCTGAAGCCGTGGGTGGTCGACCCGGCGCACGCGCCGCTCTATCCGTCGAACTATCTGTTCTATCCGGTCTACGGCGCGTTGTGCCGAGGGCTCGATCTGCTGGGTGTGTTCGCCGGCGATCCACGGCGGCAGATCACCATCCTGAACGCGGTGAGCTGCAGCCTCTGTCTGTGCGCCGTCTACTTGATGGTGCGCACCCTCACGGGCGAGCGGCTGGTGGCGCTGCTCGCGGCGCTGTTCCACATCGCGTCGAGCTTCGTGATGTTCCTCGCCATCGTGAACGAGGACATCCTGCCGTCCTACACGCTGCTGTTCGCATCGATGGCGCTGGGCGCCGTCTGGTTCGCGCGGCCGACAGCTCCGCGCGTGGTGGCGGTGGCCGTGCTGTTCTCGATCGCATGGCTGTTCGAGTGGCGGCTGATGTTTCCCACCCTGCCCGCGATGCTGGCGGCGCTCTGGCTCTGCGAGCGGCGGCCGGTAGCACGGCTGGGCTGGATCGCGCTGTTCCTGGCCACCATGGTCGCGACGGCAGGCGTTGCAGCTGCAGCCTGGCACGGCCACAACGGCGCCGTCGGCCCGTTCGATCTCCTCTGGACGGGCAAGGCCGTGCGCTCGGTCTGGGCGGGCTTCACCTGGCCCAAGGTCGGCTACCTGTGGGACGGCATGGTGGCCTACCTGCTGGGCGCCGGCGTGGCGGCCATCCCGGGCATTCCGGGCTGGGACATCTGGCGCTACACCGCGACGGTCTGGATGCTGGCCATCGCTGCCGTGGCTGGTCCAATGCTGTGGCGCGCACGCCACGACAGCCGGGCCCGAGCACTTGCCGCGGTCTTCGGCATCACCTTCGCCGCCGGCTCGGTGTTCAATCTCTATTCCCAGCCGCAGGATCCGCAGATGCAGATCAACGTCATGGCCTGGCTGACGCCGGCCTGGGCGCTGGTCCTGGTGGCGGCCCGGCGGCGCTGGGGACGCAACGGACTCGCGGCGCTGGGGGGCCTGTCGGTGGCGCTGCTCGCCTACAATGTCTGGAGCCTGGCGCCGCTGCGCGGCCTCGACAGCCGGTGGCAGCAGGCGATCGAGCGTCTGGAGACGCGGGCCGATCCGGCGCGCAGCGTGTTCGTCCTGCATGATTTCGACTGGTCGATGATCTACGCCTCGCTGCACTGGGGTCCCGCGGAACCGGGCATCGCGGCCCTCGGTCCGGCGCCACAGGCCTTGCCGAAATTCAAGTGGATCGGCTTCACCAGCCAGGTGCTGCGGCATCCGGAGTGGACCACCGAGGCCCACGTCGCCGACCTCCGCCGACAGATCGATCGCGCCCTCGACCTCGGCTACGACGTGTTCATCGCCAGGCTCTGGCCGATGGAACTCAGGCAGCTCGAAACCGAGACCGGCATGATTGCCGACGGCCTCAAGCTCGCCGCCCTGCAGCGCATGCTGCACGCGGACTATGCAGCGACGCTCGCCTTCGACGATCCGGTTGCCGGGCCGTTCCACCGGCTCCGTCGCGCACCGGGCCGCTGAAGGCTACATCGTGGCGAGCTGAATGCGCCGCTCGTCGAGGCCGACGCCGCGCGCCGTCTCGACGATGGCGGCCCAGGTGTCGTCGGGCAGCGGCACACCCTCGGACAGGCGCTTGGCCCGTGTCCGGGATTCCGGCTCGCCGGGCACCAGCACTTCGCTGCCCGCACCAGCTGGCTTCGAGCTCTTCACGAAGGCCACGTACCTGGCGATGTCGGCCGGGAAGAAGCCGGCCGGATCGAAGACCTTGGGATCGACGTAGAACGACAGCATGCCGTTGGCGAAGCGACCGCGCTTGGGATCGGTGGCGCCATTGCCGCTGAGCGAGCCCCCCAGCATCTCGCACATGAAGGCGAGGCCGGAGCCCTTGTGGTCGCCGAATGCCTGGATGGCGCCGGTGCCCTTGGCATGCTCGCGCGGGCCGGTCGGCGTGTAGTCGCCGTAGAGCAGGTGCGGGTCGGCGCTGGGCTTGCCGTCGGGCCCGATCAGCGCGCCGTCGGGCACCTTCTTGCCGCCCTGGCTCGCCACCAGCACCTTGCCCTCCGCCACGATCGAGGTCGCGAAGTCGAGGACCAGCGGATCCTGCCCGGGCCGCGGAATGCCGACGCAGTAGGGCGCCGTCGAGAAGCGCCGCTCGACACCGCCGTAGGGCGCCACGAGGACGCTGCCTGCGGCGTTCACGAAGTGGATCGAAACGAGGCCGGCTTCCGCCGCCATCTCGGCCCAGTCGCCGACCCGGCCGACGTGGCCGGCGTTGCGCAAGGTGACGGCGGAGAGGCCATTCTTGAGGCATTTCTCGATGCCAATGCGCACCGCCTGCGGCGTCACCGTCTGGCCGAAGCCATACTTGCCGTCGACGACGGCGATCACAGGCGTGTCGATCACGACCTCGACCGTGACGTCCGGCACCACGGTCCCGTTCTTCTTCTGGATGGCGTAGCGTGGCACCCGCACGACGCCGTGGCTGTCGTGGCCGGAAAGATTGGCACTGACGAGATAGCGGCCGATGCGAGCGCCCTCCTCCGGCGAACATCCCGCCGAGGCAAAGATGTCCCCGACGAAGGCTTCCAGCGCCTTCGCCCCGATCGTGACCGTCATGTCAGGCCTTGCTGCGTTGGAGGTTGGCGACGTAGCCGCGGTTCCAAGTCGGGTTGATCATGACCTCGTTGATCACGATATGCGCCGGCAGGCAGGCGATGTACCGGATCAGGTCGCCGACGTCCTCCGACTGCGCCATGCGGGCGCGTTCGGCCTTGGTCACCGGCACTGGCCGCTTGTCGAGGATCGGGGTCGCCACCTCGCCCGGCAGAACCGCGCAGGAACGAATGCCGTTGACGCACTCCTCCATGTTGAGCGTGTGGCTCATCGCCACCACGCCGTGCTTGGCCGCCGAGTAGGTGGCGCCGCTCAATGGGCCGGGCACCCGGCCGGCGACCGACGAAGTGTGGATCAGGAGGCCGCCCTTCTGCTTGCGCATCATCGGCAGCACCGCCGTGGTGCAATAGAAGGCGCTGGATAGATTGCCCTGGATCACCTGGTCGATGCCGGCGGGCGTCAGCTGCTTGAACGTGCGCTCGAGGATGTTCAGGCCGGCGTTGTTCACGAGGATGTCGCAGCGGCCGAACTTCTTGCCGATGTCGGCCGCGATCTTCTTGACGGCCGAGGCCTTCATCAGGTCGCCCGGCATCACGACGGCCTTGCCGCCCGCCTTCTTGATCGTCGCCGCCGTCTCCTCCAGCGGCCCCTTGCGGCGGCCGGTCAGCACGACCGTGGCGCCTTCCCGGGCGAGCGCGACCGCCGCTGCCTGGCCAATACCCGAGCCAGCACCGGTCACCCAGGCGATCTTGCCCGTCAATGTAGCCATCGATTTCTCCTTAAGGCTTCGACTGGAGGGAGCTAGAGCACCTTGCCGGTGCCGTCGTCGATCAGGTGCATGTTGCTGAGGTCGGCGCGAAGCTTCATGACCTTGCCCGCCGTCGCACCGGCGTTGGGGTTGACCCGGCCGCAGATGTCGGCGCCGGCGATGGTGAAGTAGACCATTGTCTCCATGCCCATCGGCTCGTCGACGTCGATCATCATGTCGAAGTCGTGCTGGTTGGCCTCGGCATGCCGCCGCGTCTCGGCGATGTGCTCGGGCCTGAGGCCGAGCACCAGATTGGCCTTGCCGACATGGCTGGCGTAACGCGCGGTGCGGTCGGCGGGCACCGGAAAGGAAAGCTTGTCGCTCAGCCGCAAGTTGAGCGCGCCGGCCGCCTGCTCGAGCTGGCAGGGAATGAAGTTCATCGCCGGCGAGCCGATGAAGCCGGCCACGAACTTGGTGGCCGGCGTATGATAGAGCTCGTTGGGCGTTCCAACCTGCTCGATCAGCCCGGCGTTCATCACCACCACGCGGTCGGCCAGGGTCATCGCCTCGATCTGGTCGTGGGTCACGTAAACCGTGGTGGTACGCACCTTCTGGTGCACTTTCTTGATCTCGGTGCGCATCTGCACGCGCAGTTTGGCGTCGAGGTTCGACAGCGGCTCGTCGAACAGGAACACCTTGGGATCGCGCACGATGGCGCGGCCCATGGCGACGCGCTGGCGCTGGCCGCCCGAGAGCTGCTTGGGCTTGCGGTCGAGCAGTTCGGTGATGTCGAGGATCTGCGCCGCCTGCTTCACACGCCTGTCGATCTCGTCCTTGGGCGTCTTCTTGAGCTTCAGCCCGAACGACATGTTCTCATAGACGTTCATATGCGGGTAGAGCGCGTAGTTCTGGAACACCATGGCGATGTCCCTGTCCTTCGGCGGCACGTCGTTGACGACGTGCCCGCCGATGGCGATGTCGCCGCCGCTGATCTCCTCCAGGCCGGCGATCATGCGCAAGGTCGTGCTCTTGCCGCAGCCCGAGGGCCCGACCAGGACGATGAACTCCTTGTCGACGATATCGAGGTCGATGCCGCGTACTGCGAGGACTTCGTCGTACTTCTTGACGATCTTGCGCAACGTTACTTGAGCCATTGTCCCTTACCCTTTGGTCGCGCCGGCAGTCAGACCCGCGATGTAATAGTCCATGAGGAAGGCGTAGATGATGAGCGGCGGCGCGGCCCCCAGCAGCGCCCCGGTCATGATCTGGCCCCAGTTGAACACGTCGCCCTTGATCAGCGTCGTGATGATGCCGACCGGCAGCACCAGTTCCGTGGTCGAGGTGGTGAAGGCCAGCGGATAGAGAAACTGGGCCCACGACACGGTGAAGGCAAAGATGGTCGCGGCGATGATGCCGGGCAGCGCCACCGGAATGAAGATCTTGGTCAGTGTCTGGGTCCAGGTGGCGCCATCGATCAGCGCCGCCTCGTCCAGTTCCTTCGGGATGGACGCGAAGTAGCCGATCATGATCCAGGTGCAGAACGGCACGGTCAGGGTCGGATAGAGGATGATCAGCGTCCACCAATGGTTCATCAGCTGGATGCCGAAGGTATCGTTGACCCAGGCGAACATCTTGAACAGCGGGATGAACAGCAACGTCTCGGGGATCAGGTAGGTCATGAACACGCCGGTCGCCAGCGTGGCCGAGCCCCAGAACTTCATGCGTGCCAGGGCGAATGCGGCAATGACACTGATCAGCATCGTGACGGCCACCACGCAGACCGACACGACCGCCGAGTTGCGGAAGAAGATCAGGTAGTGGTTCTGGGTCAGCAGCTCGGCGTAGTTTGCGAGCGTCGGATTGTAGATCCACCATGGATTGCCGGCGGCCGAGATCTCCTGGCTGGTCTTCAGCGAGGTGATCAGCATGTAGATCGGCGGCATCAGGAAGAAGATGGCAAACAGCACGAGGAAAAAATAGGACCAGCGCAACGCCCAGCGCCGGTCACGACTCATGCTGCCATAGGCTGGACGGACGGAAGCGTCCGCGACTGCAGTGTTGGCCATCAGACCTCACTCCCCCGCTTGGTGATGTCGCGCAGGATGAAGGCGGCGGCGACCGCCAGGATCGGCACCATGAACAGGGACACGCTGGCGCCGAGCGGTATGTCGCCGCCCTCGATTCCGACGCGGAACGCCCAGGTGCCGAAGATGTGGGTGCTGTTGAGCGGACCGCCCGCGGTCAACACGCGCACGATGTCGAAGTTGGCGAAGGTGACGATCAGCGAGAACAGGGCCGTGATGGCGATGATGTTGCGCATCATCGGCAGGGTCACGTACCAGATGCGCTGCCACCACGTGGCGCCGTCGATGGCGGCGGCCTCGTAGAGCTGATCGGGCACCGACTTGAGCGCCGCAAGATACATTATCATGAAGAACGGCGCGCCGATCCAGACGTTCACCAGGATGACGGAGAAACGCGCCCAGCCGGCCTCGCCGGTCCAGGGAATGCGGTCGATGCCGAGCGGCGCCAGCAGATAGTTGATGGCGCTGTAGGACGGGTCGAACAGCCACAGCCAGGCGAGCGTGCTCATGGCCGGCGGGATGACCCACGGCACAAGGAGCATGCCGCGCCATTTGCGCTGGCCCTTGCTCGGGATGTTGTGCACGAAATGCGCCACGACGAAGCCGATGATCGCCTTGAAGATGACGGCGGTGATGGCGAACAGGCAGGACTGGTAGACGACGAGCCAGAAGGTGTCGCGGCCGAACAGGAACTCGAAATTGCCGAAGCCGACGAAGCGCGTCATGCCCTTGTTCAGCGTCGCCAGGTAGACAGCGTATCCAGCCGGATAGGCGACCAGGATCAGGATCAGCAGGATCAGCGGCAGAGCCATCAGGAAGGCGATGGTCGACTTGCGCTGCATGAGCTTGTGCAGGCTGCTGCGACGGTCGCCCATGGTGGCGATGGAACTTGGGGCGGCGATGTCTGCCATTGAGATGCTCCCGGCGTGGTTGGCCGATACGCTCGTAGGGACGCCGTCTGGCGACGGCGTCCCCCGATCGTTGCGAAGTCCCGCGCCTAGTTGCGCGAGAAACCTTCGATTTCCTTGGCCGCCCAGTCGAGCGTCCTGTCCATGGCTTCGCCCTTGAAGTGGCGAACCACCATCTGGGTCTGGATGGCCTGCGTGTAGATCTGCTCGGCGATCTTGTGCGGCGCGGGCGCCGCGGCAATCGACAGGGTCTGATGATTATAGGGGTTCGGGTAATGGTAGAGGGTGCCGGTCGGCGGCCCTTCCTCGGCCCAGGTCTTGAACGTCGTGAAGTTGGCGAAGGCCGGCAGGTCGTAACCGCCGCTCGCCGCCACCAGCTGCTCGGCAGCCGACTTCTGGCTGAGGAAGACCATCAGGCTCTTCGCCGCCGACTGATTCTTGCTGAAGGTCCAGGTCCCCCAGAAGAACGGCAGGAACGGCCCGAACCGGCCGGCAGGACCGGCCGGGAAGCCGTGCGACCAGCATTGCTCGGCCACCTTCGGCGCGTCACGCTTGGCGACGGCCCAGGCGCTGGGCGGGTTCATGATCAGCGCCCCCTTGCCGGAGACCAGCCACTTGTTGTTCGAGGCATCGTCCCACGCCGGCGCATCGTCAGGCAGGAACGACATCAGGCGCTTGTAGTAGTCCAGCGCCTTGCGCACGTTGTCGCTCTTGACGGTGATGTCGCCCTTGGCGTTCACGAGCTGCGCACCGAAGCTGTGGAAGATCGCGCCGGCGGTATCGACGCTGTCCGACGTGTTGCCGAGACCGATGCCGAAGGTGGCGCCCGCCTTGTGGCAGGCCTCTGCCGCCTTCATGAAGGTATCGAGATTCCAGTTCTCGGCTTTCGGCGGTCCGCCGACGGGGTACATCGCCTGGATGTCGATGCCGGCATGCTGCTTCAGCATGTCGATGCGCGAGCACGGTCCCTTGAGCTGGCTGCCGATCGTCGCCGGCACGGCGAGCCACTTGCCGCCCACCTTGCCGAGATACTCGACGGTTCCGTTGACGGCGCCGTTCTCTTTGATCAGCGGCTCCATGATGTCGTTCATCGACACCAGCTGGTCGGCGTAGCGTGCCGGGAGCCAGGTCGAGAAGGCCAGCACGTCGTGGCCGGATTTGGCCTGGGATTCCGCGGCGGTCGTCAGCAGGAGCTTGTTGCCCTGCGAAGTGATGTAGTCGATCGTGACGTCGACCTTCTCCTTGGCCGCCCATTCCTTGATCAATGCTTCGCTGGTCTTGTTGGCGCCCGGAACCCAATGGTCCCACAGGCCGAGCGAGAGCTTGCCTGCGGCATAGGCACCGCGGACGAAGGGCGCTGCCACCATCGCGGTGGACAAAGCAGCCGTACCGGCCACGAAACGACGACGACCGACTTTCCTGGAAGCCATGAGCAATTTCCTCCTGTGTGCCGTCCCGACCGGACGGCTGATCCCTAATCCGCGTTGCCGCGATAGCCCTCGCTCGGGGCCTTGGCGGCGATGCTAGGCACAAGACGACATTCAAGCAATGCATTTTGATGGCAACGGGCCCCGGTCGCGCTTCTCTTATGGGTCGGCCATTGGTAGATCAGTCCGGCATGGCCCAAATCCACACGCCCAATCCATGGCTCGCAGCTGTCGAGCCGTCCCCCATCGGCGAGACCAAGCGCTGGGTTCTCGGCCGCAGCTTTCCCGCAGACCGGCCGTTGATCGACCTTAGCCAGGCCGTCCCAGGTTACCCGCCGGCGCTGGAGCTACGGCAGCATCTGGGCAAGCTGCTGCTGGACCCTGGCGTTCACGGCTACACGCCAATCCTCGGCCTGCCTGCCCTTCGCGAGGCCTATGCCGCTCACCTTTCGTCGTTCTACGCCGATCGAATCGTGCCGGCAGAAGTCGGGATCACGTCGGGTTGCAACCAGGCATTCTGCCTGGCGATCATGAGCCTGGCACAAGCCGGCGACCAGGTGATCCTGCCCAGGCCGCACTACTTCAATCACGACATGTGGCTGCGCATGCAGGGCATCGCGCCGGTGTCGCTCGACTTCCGCCCTGGCTCGGGAGCCGTACCCGATGCCGAGGATGCGGCGAAGCTGATCGGTCCGCGCACCCGCGCCATCGTCCTCATCTCGCCCAACAATCCGACCGGCGCGGTCTATCCCCGCGCCACCATCCATGCCTTCTACGAACTCGCCAAGCAGCGCGGCATCGCCCTCATCCTCGACGAGACCTACAAGGACTTCCTGCCCGACGGTGAACGGCCGCACGATCTCTTCTCCGATCCCGACTGGCGCGGCACCTTGGTCCACCTCTACAGCTTCTCCAAGGTCTTCGCCTTGACCGGCTACCGCGTCGGCGGCGTGACGGCCGGGTCGAGCCTGGTGGCCGAGATCGAAAAGGCGATGGACTGCGTCTCGATCTGCCCGCCGCGCCTCGGCCAGGAAGCCGCCCTCTATGGCCTCGGCAACCTCCTGCCTTGGGCGCGACGCAACACCGAGGGGCTGAAGGCCCGGGCCGACATGCTGGGCCATGGGCTCACCCGCTCCAACCGCTGGCGGCTGGTCAGCATCGGTGCCTATTTCGCCTACGTGGAGCATCCGTTCGCGGGCCAGCGCTCGACCGACGTCTCCAAGCGCCTGGCCGACGAGGAGAATCTTCTGACCATTCCGGGCGACATGTTCGGCACGGGCCAGGAACGCTTCGTGCGGCTGGCCTTCGCCAATGTCGCCGACGACAGGATTCCCGCCGTGCTGGAACGGCTCGAAGATGGTTGCCAGGCGTTCCGGCGGAATGCCGCAGCCGGTGTCGGCGACGGTCCTCTTCGTCCACGAATACAGCGGCGACTGGCGCAGTTGGGAGCCGCAGATGCGCTTCTTCGCCCGCAAGCACCGCTGCATCACCTATTCCTTCCGCGGCTATCCCGGCTCCGACGTACCGGAGAGCCCCGCGATGTACTCCCAGCAGCACGCTGTCGACGACGCCCGGCACATGCTCGACCATCTGAAGATCGCCAAGGCACATGTCGTTGGCCTGTCTCAGGGCGCGTTCGCCACGGCCCATTTCGGGCGGTGCTACCCCGACCGTGCCCTCTCTCTGACGCTGGCAGGCGTCGGTTCCGGCGCCGGCCGCGACGGTCACGAGCAGTTCAAGAAGAACGCCCAGGCGACAGCCAGGATGATCCGCGCCGAGGGCATGGCCAGATATGCCGAAAGCCTGATCGGCAACCCCACCCGTTCGCGCTTCAGGCAGAAGGATCCACGCGGCTTCGCCGAGTTCGTCCGCAATCTCGGCGAGCATCCCGATGTCGGCGCCGCGAACACCATGGAGAACTTCCAGGGCAAGCGCCCCTCGCTGTACGACTTCGAGGACGAGTGGAAAAAGCTCGACCTGCCGACGCTGATCATCTGCGGCGACGAGGACGATCCCTGCCTGGAACCCAGCCTCTACCTCAAGCGGGTGCTGCCCAACGCCGGCCTCGCGATGTTCGCCAAGACCGGCCACACCGTGAACATCGAGGAACCGGACGCGTTCAATCGCGAGGTCTGGAACTTCATCACGCTCGCCGAGGCCGGCAAATGGACGCCGGGCCACCCGGCCGCCATCGGCGCTAGCCCGATCTGACCGTCACGGCGTGATTGAGCGGACCGTGCCCGCGGCCGAAGCCGGGCGCGGTCTCAATGGCTCGGCGTACATAGGTCCTGGCGCGCATCACGGCGTCCCCAAGACTCATCTTCTGGGCAAGCCCGGCGGCGATGGCCGAAGCGAGGGTACAGCCCGTCCCATGCGTGCTGCTGCTCTTGATGCGTGCATCCTCGAAGCGGTCGAAGCGTCCCTCGTGGAACAGCAGGTCGATCACGCGATCGCCGTCGAGATGACCGCCCTTCATCAGGATTGCCCTGGGACCGAGTCGTGCCAGATGCTCCGCGGCGCGGCGCATGTCGGCTTCGGTACGGACCGCAAAACCCGCGAGCACCTCCGCTTCGGGGAGATTGGGCGTCAGCAGCGCCGCCATCGGCAGCAGCACTTCGCGCAACGCTGCCTCGGCCGCGCTCAGCAGCAACCGATGTCCGCCCTTGGCGACCATGACGGGATCGACGACCAGAGGCGTGGCAGGGGCGTGCTTGCGGAGCGTGGCAACAACCGTCTCGATCACCTCGGCGCTGTCACCGCCTTGATGTCCGCCTGGATCCCCGCCCCGCCGCCGGAATCCGAGCCGGCAACGATCAGAACACGACCCCTCATGCCCCCTGCTGGGGAATCGCTTCGATGATCTGATCCATGACGCTCCGCACAAGCTCCGAATCGTCGCCCTCGGCCATGACGCGCACCAGCGGCTCGGTGCCGGACTTGCGCACCAGGACGCGGCCGTTCTTGCCCAGCCGCTGCTCAGCGGCGGCGATCGCCTTGACGACGGACGCCGCACTCATGGCTGCATTGGCATCGCCCACGCGTACGTTCTTCAGAAGCTGCGGCACCGGCGTGAAGGCATGAAAGACCTCACTCGCCGGCTTGCCTGCCTTTATCATTGCCGCCAGCGCCTGCAGGGCGGCCATCAACCCGTCCCCCGTGGTAGCGTGGTCGGTCATGATGATGTGGCCGGATTGCTCGCCACCCAGATTGAATCCATCGGCGCGCATCCGCTCGAGGACGTAGCGATCTCCCACCTGCGTCCGGGCCAGCGACAGGCTGCGCGCAGCGAGGTAGCGCTCCAGTCCGAGGTTCGACATCACCGTGGCGACCACGCCGCCTCCGGTCAGCCGTCCCTCGCGCGCCCACAGGTCGGCGATGGTGGCCATGAGCTGGTCGCCGTCGATCACCCGGCCCTGCTCGCAGACGAGCAGGACGCGATCGGCGTCACCGTCAAGGGCGATACCGATGTTCGCCCCATGCATGACCACATGCTCCTGCAGCAATGCCGGATGAGTGGAGCCGCACCTGCCGTTGATGTTGAAGCCGTCGGGCGAGACGCCGACGCGGACGACCTCGGCTCCAAGTTCCCAAAGTACGGTCGGCGCGACCTTGTAGGCAGCGCCATTGGCGCAATCGACGGCGATCTTGAGGCCTGTGAGATCGAGGCCACGCGCCGCAGACGACTTCACCGCTTCGATGTAGCGACCTTCGACATCGTCGAGCCGCTTGGCGCGTCCGATGGCGGCGGGCGCCGCGAGAGACATGCCGCCGGGCGAGCCGACGAGTGCCGAGATCTCCGCCTCGACGGCATCGGAAAGCTTGAAGCCGTCGGGACCGAACAACTTGATGCCGTTGTCCTCGTAGGGGTTGTGCGACGCCGAGATCATGACGCCCATGTCGGCGCGCATCGACCGCGTCAGGAAGCCTACGGCGGGCGTCGGAATGGGCCCCAGCAGCAGGACATCGACCCCGACCGACAGGAAGCCGGCGGTCAGCGCCTGCTCGATCATGTAGCCGGAGAGGCGCGTGTCCTTCCCGATGACGGCGCGGTTGCGGTGCCCGCCCTGCTTGAACACCTGCCCGGCAGCCATGCCGATACGCATGGCGATCTCGGCGGTCATGGGCTCACTGTTGGCGCGACCGCGCACGCCGTCGGTACCGAAAAGGGAACGGGACATGCCCCGGAGACTATCGCATTGCGCTCGAAACAGCGAGCGCCTGCTGGGTGCCCGCGACATCGTGCACCCGGACGATGGCAGCCCCCCGGCGTGTGGCCTCGACGGCCAGCCAGACCGAGGCGGGATCACGGTCGCGCGGCTCGCGAATGCCGGTGAGCTTGCCGATGAAACTCTTGCGCGAGCAACCAACCAGCACCGGATAGCCCGTACCGCCCAGCCGGCCCGCTCCTGCGATCAACTCGAGTTCCTGGGCGACGCTCTTGCCGAAGCCGATGCCGGGGTCGAGGGCGATCCTCTCCCGCTTCACGCCGGCTGCCTGACAGGCTGCAGCGCGTTCAAACAGAAACCGGCGGACTTCTTCCACGACGTCGACATAGGGCGGTCCGGCGAATGTGTTCTCCGGCAAGCCGCGCCGGTGCATCAGCACGACGTCGGCGTCCCTCGCGGCGACCAGCGGCAGCATCTCCTCGTCGTCGCGCAAGGCCGAGACGTCGTTAACGATGCGCGCGCCGGCATCGAGCGCTGCACGAGCGACAGCGGCCCGCCGCGTATCGATCGAAACACAAACGCCCTGCCGCGCTAGGCCTTCGACCACGGGCAAGATTCGCCGCAGTTCCTCGTCCGGCGACGTCGGTTGCGAGCCCGGACGCGTGGATTCGCCGCCGACATCCACGATGTCGGCGCCCGCCGAGACGAACCGCAGGCCATCATAGATGGCCCGCGCCGGATCGAGGCGTTCACCGCCGTCGGAAAACGAATCGGGCGTGACGTTGACGATCGCCATCACCCGCGGGCGATCCAACGGAATGCCGGCGAATGCGGCCGTCAAACGCCCGGCTGCGGCTCGGGATTGGCGCCGGGCGCCGGACCGCCGCTGCTGGTCGGCACAGAGGCGCGGCGACGCCGCTCCGGTCCCGCGCCGCCGGTGTCGTCGCGAACGACGCGCTCGCCGCGCAAGACCTGGCCGATCTCTTCGGTGTTGAGCGTCTCGTACTCGAGCAGCGCCTTGGCGATCTTGTGCAGTTCGTCGAGGCGCTCGGTGAGGATCGCCCGCGCCCGGCCCTCTGCCTCCTCGATGAGGCGGCGGACTTCCTGGTCGATGATCTGCGAGGTCGCTTCGGAAATGTTCTGTGTCTGGGCCACCGAGTGGCCGAGGAACACTTCCTGTTCGTTCGCCTGGTAACGGACGCGCCCGAGCTTGTCGGACATGCCGAACGAGGTGATCATGGCCCGCGCCGTCTGGGTCGCCATCTGGATATCGCTGGCGGCGCCGGTCGTGACATTCTCCGGTCCGAAGATGATGTCCTCGGCGGTGCGCCCGCCGAACAGGATCGCCAGGCGCGATTCGAGGAACTGCTTGGTGTGGCTGAGGTGATCCCGCTCGGGCAGCTGCATGGTCACGCCCAGCGCCCGGCCGCGCGGAATGATCGTGACCTTGTGCAGCGGATCGCTCTTCGGCACGTGCATCGCGACCAGCGCATGGCCGGCCTCGTGATAGGCCGTGAGCGTCTTTTCCTCGTCGGTCATCGCCATCGAGCGACGCTCGGTGCCCATCAGCACCTTGTCCTTGGCGTACTCGAAATCCGCCATGGTGACGAGGCGCTTGCCGACGCGCGCGGCGCGCAATGCGGCCTCGTTGATCAGGTTGGCGAGATCGGCACCGGAGAAACCAGGCGTGCCACGCGCGAGCACGCGCGGGTCGACGTCGGGCGCCAACGGTACCTTGCGCATGTGGACCTTGAGGATCTTCTCGCGGCCGCCGACATCGGGGTTCGGCACCACGACCTGGCGGTCGAAGCGGCCGGGACGCAGCAATGCCGGGTCGAGCACGTCGGGCCGGTTGGTGGCGGCGATCAGGATCACGCCCTCGTTGGCCTCGAAGCCGTCCATCTCGACCAGCAGCTGGTTGAGGGTCTGTTCACGCTCGTCGTTGCCGCCGCCCAGGCCCGCGCCACGATGGCGGCCGACGGCGTCGATTTCGTCGATGAACACGATGCAAGGCGCGTTCTTCTTCGCCTGCTCGAACATGTCACGGACGCGGCTTGCACCCACGCCCACGAACATCTCGACGAAGTCGGAGCCCGATATGGTGAAGAACGGCACATTGGCTTCGCCGGCAATCGCGCGCGCCAGCAGCGTCTTGCCGGTGCCCGGCGGACCGACCAGCAAACAGCCCTTCGGAATCTTGCCGCCGAGCCGCTGGAACTTCTGCGGATCCTTCAGGAAGTCGACGATCTCCTCGAGCTCGGACTTGGCCTCGTCGATGCCGGCGACATCGTCGAAGGTGACACGTCCGTGCTTCTCCGTCAGCAGACGCGCCTTGGACTTGCCGAATCCCATGGCGCGGCCGGTACCGCTCTGCATCTGGCGCAGGAAGAAGATGTAGACGCCGACCAGCACGAGGACCGGCAACCAGCTTACAAACAGGCTGCCAAGATTGACGCCCTCTTCCGGCGGCCCGGCGTCGACACGGTCGACGTTCTTGATCAGCATCGGCATGAGCTGTTCGTCCGGCGGCGTGCTCGGCGCATAGGTCGAGAACTTCTGGACGCCGTTGCGGGGCTCGCGGAACGTGCCCGTGATCGTGTTGCCCTGGATCCGGACGTCCTGGACCTGCCGCAGTTCGACGGCCCGCACGAAGTCGGAATAGGAGACCGTGTTGGCGGCGGTACGCGTCGTCCCGCCCTGGAAGACGCTGTAGAGCAGCGCCAGCAGCAGCACGATGACGATCCAAAGGGCGGCGTTACGATTGAACGGGTTCACAGGCTCATTTCCGTTGAATGGGGCTTCAATCTAGATGGGATGCGGCGGGCCTGCCGCAAGCAAAAAATTCAGCCGGCACGAGGGGCTGGCGTCCGTTCCTGCCACTTTCAGGCCACACAATCCAGCGCAGCCGGCAGGTTGACGGGACTTGCCGCAGCGCCAAACGGCAGGCCGACAGCGTGAAATCCTGGGCTTTGCCTGATTTGCCGTGGGCCGCCGGCGCCGCGAGGCGGCGCGCCGCCCGTTCGGCCCGGTCGCGGCGCGGCGCATGATCGCGCCCGCCGATCGCCAGGACGACCCGGCTGAGCAGCTTCGCCTGCAAGCCCTCGTCCAGCCGGCAAAAGCCGGCCTGATCGATGATGGCGCGCCCGGCTTGGTCGAACTCCAGCGTCTCGACCGCCGCCTGGGCCAGGCGCCGCTCGTCGAGTGCACGGAGACCATATTCGCCGCCGGGGACGGCCGTACCCAACGGAGCGGCCGCCCGGAAGCGCGCTCTCTCGAAACGCAGGTCGGCGTTCGACGGGTCATCGATCCAAGGTACGCCGCGTGCCAGCAGCGTCGCGGTGAGCCGGGCCCGCGGGACACCGAGCAGCGGGCGCAGCAACCGCACGTCGGCACGCTCGACCAGTGCCGCCATGCCGGCCAATCCATCGGGGCCGCTGCCCCGCGCGGCGCGCATGGTCACGGTTTCGGCCTGGTCGTCGGCATGGTGCGCCAACAGAAGATGCAGGAGGCCGCCGCGGCGGCACTCGTCGGACAACAGACGATAGCGTTCGGTGCGCGCAGCAGCCTGCAGGCCGCTGCGCGGCTTCGTCCCCGACCAGCGAAGGACGACAGCGGCAATCCCGAGGCTTTCCAGCAGGACACTGGTTGCCGCGGCTTCCTCGCCCGATCCAGATCGCAGACCATGGTCGACGATCAAGGCTACGACCCGCCCGCCGCGCGCTGCTGCCCAATCATGCGTAGTGGCGGCGTCGATCGGCCGGTCGTGTTCGGGCGTCAGCCGCATCCGTTCTTCTGGCGCTCCTGCTCGACCCGACGCTTCTGCAAGTCGGTGGCGCGCGGATAGTCCTGGGCGAAGCGTGCGAAGATCGCGCAGCCATCGGTCTTGCGGCCGAGCATCGCCAGGGTGACGCCGAGCTTCAGCAGATTATCCGGCCCCTTCGGGCTCGCCTTGTAGTTCTTGTAGCCTTCGGCAAAGGCGGTCATCGCATTCTGATAGTCACGACGCGCATAGTAGGTCTCGCCCAGCCAGTACTGGGCATTGCCGGCCAGTGCATGCTGGGGATTGCGCTGCACGAACGCGCGGAATCCCTTCTGGCGGACCGCCGGCGCACCGCCCGGGCGGCCGCCGCCCTTCTCGACCTGATCGAGGCGAAATTCGTAATCCGCCTGCATCTTCTCCATCTGCTGCTGGAGCTGCTGGTTGCGATACTGCAACTGCTCCAGCTGCCCCGTCAGAATCGAGATGGCCTGCTGCAACTGGTTGAGCCGATCCTCGATATAGACCGGATCAACCCGCTGGGCGGCGGCCGCCGCCGGCAGCAAGAGGGCGACGAGGATCAGGAGCCGCAAGGGCAGTTTCTTCATGACGATCAATATTTTCAGTTCAAACACGGCCATTTTCAGGCATGACCGCCCGGCCTCCAAACGAAAACGCCGGCCGCGGGGCGGCCGGCGCACGAAACCATTTAAGGATCACGGTCGCGATGACGCGTCCTTACTGAAGGGCCGACACGGCCCGGCGATTGCGCGCCCATGCCGCCTCGTCGGAACCGACGGGATCAGGACGCTCCTTGCCGAAGCTGATCGTCTTGACCCGGGCCGCCGGTATGCCTTGGGCGACCAGATACTGGCGCGCCGCGTTGGCGCGGCGCTCACCCAGCGCCAGATTGTACTCGCGCGTGCCGCGCTCGTCGCAATGGCCTTCGACGGTGATCTGGTAGTTGCCGTACTTCTTCAGCCACTCGGCCTGGCGGTTCAACGTCTGCCGGCCGTCTTCGCGAATCGTCGACTGGTCAGTATCGAAGAACACCCGGTCTCCGACATTCTGACGGAAGTCGGCAACCGAACCTGGCGTCACGCTCGTGGTTGCAGGTGCCGCTGCCTGTTGGTCGTCGCTGCAGGCCGCGATGAAGATCATCGCCGCGATGGCCGCTAAAGCCTTGATCATGCGCATTTTCTTCCACTCCCTGACAACATCGACCCGGGCGCTTGGGCAGCTCGGCCCGACAAAAAAGAGAATATCCTTCGCTACTGCGGAATCAAGGGAGACCAGGCCGGATCCGATGCATCCGTCTGGGTCGCCATCTGGCGTTCGAAGCGACCCGTGATGTCGATCTGGTGCAGCGTGACCGAGCCCGCGCGGCCGCCTGAGTTGGGTTGCTGGCGAAAGAATGCCAGCACGCGGCCGTTCGGCGCCCAGGTCGGACCCTCGACAAGGAAGCCACTCGCCAGCATGCGTTCGCCACTGCCGTCGGCCCGCATCACGCCGATGCCGAAGCTGCCGGCGGAAATCTTGGTGAAGGCGATGAAGTCGCCGCGCGGGGACCACACAGGCGTCGCGTAACGGCCTTCGCCGAAACTGATCCGTCGTTCGCCGCCACCACTGGCGCTCATCACATAGAGTTGTTGCGTGCCGCCGCGGTCCGAGTTGAAAACGATCTGCGTGCCGTCGCTCGAGAAGCTGGGCGAGGTATCGATCGCGGGCCCGCTGGTCAGGCGGCGCAACGCCCGCCCGCGCAGATCCATTTCATAGATGTCGGTGTTGCCGTCAGCCGAGATGCTCATCACGACCTTGGTGCCGTCGGGCGAGAAGCGCGGCGCAAAGCTCATGCCCGGGAAGTTGCCGAGCAACTCCCGGCGGCTGCTCTCGACGTTCTGCAGGTAGACCCGCGGCGGCGCGTTGCTTTCGCCGTACGCCATGTAGACGATTTCCTGCAGCGTCGGCGAGAAGCGCGGCGTCAGTGCGATCGTCTTGCCATCGGTGATGTAGCGGGTGTTGAAGCCGTCCTGGTCCATGATGGCGATGCGCTTGACGCGGTTGCCGAGCGGACCGGTTTCGGCGACGTAGGCGATCCGGGTGTCGAAGTAACCCTCTTCGCCGGTCACGCGCTTGTAGATGGCGTCGGCGATGATGTGCGCCAGGCGCCGCCACTTGTCGGGCTGGCTGGTGAACGAGAGGCCGGTCGCCTGCTGGCCGACGACGACGTCCCACAGCCGGAAATCGACCTTGATGTTACCACCGGACTGCGTGACCTGGCCGACGACGACGCCAGCGGCGCCGACGCTGCGCCAATCGGGAAAGCGCGGCGGCGCATTGGGGTCCATGTTCTGCTGAATGAACGCGCTGGGCGCGATGGACCTGAAAAGGCCGGAGTTCTGCAGATCGTTGCGGATCACGCCGGCGATATCGGCGCCTACCTTGTCGCCCTTGAAGTCGACAATCGCGATCGGCACCGGCTCGAAGCTCGGCCTGGTCATGTCGATGGTGAGCTGCGCGTGCGCGGGGGCTGCTGCACCGGCAGCCAGCGCAACACCGCCGAGTATCGTCTGGCGTCGGGGGAGCATCATGTCGAACCTCGTGTTCATGAGTGCAGTGCCTCTATAGCGCGACATCGATCAATAGTCGCGTGGATCGAAATTGAAAGTGATCGTCTTCCAACTGTTGAACTTCTCAGGCGACAAAGGCCACGGCTGACAACGCGGATTCATGATCGCGCGGTGCGCCGCATCGGCGGCCGCACGATAGGCGGGATCGCTGTTGTAGCGCCCGGGTTCGCGCAAATCGGCCTTCACCGGCGTGCCGTTCTGACTCATCTCGACGACGAGCGTGATGACCATCGCCTGGTCGCGCGCTCCGCCCTGGGTGTTCCAGCACGGCCTGATCTTCTGGCGCACGCCCTCGATCTCGCTCGCCGTGACGACGGCGGCGAGATTGGCGGGCGCGGGCTTCGGCGGCTCCGGCGGCTTCTCCACCTTCGGCGGCTCCGGCTCCTTGGGCTTCATCGCCACGAGATCCTCGACCGGCTTGGCGGCTTCGGTCTTGGGCTTCTCCTCGGGCTTCGGTGGCGCCGGAGGCTTGGGCGGCTCGACCACTTCGGGCGGCTTGGGCGTGGGCGGCGACGGCGGCGGCTCGGCCGACTTGGGCGGCGGCGCCTTGGTCGTCTCCTGCGCGATCGGCACGTCCTTGGGCTGCGGCGGCGGATTGCCGACCGTGGGCGCCGCCGCCTTCTTGTCGATCGCTTCGAACTCGACCATCACCGGCTCGGGCTCCATCAGCGGAGGCTTGCTGAAGAAGTCGAGATTGAGGACGGCCGCCGCCAGAAAGGCGACGTGCGTCATCGCCGACGCAATCGCCGGCACGCGCATCTCGACGCTGTCAGGGGAGCGTCCGGCCATCAATCGGCGTGCCTCCGGTCTTCTACCGGCGTGGCGTGGGCTGCGATGCCGGCGGCTGCGCTGCTGGCGCCTGCGGTGCGCGCGGTGCCGTACCCGGGACAGGCGTTACCGTGCCGCCGCCCTTGCCGAGCTGCTGCGCCTGCTCGCCCAGAAGGCCGAGCTGACGGAAGCCGCTGTCGATCACCACGCCCATCACTTCCATCATCTTGCCGTAGTCCACGGCCTTGTCGCCGCGCATGAACACCCGCTGGTCCGGCTTCTCCTCGTGGACAGCCTTCAGCTTCGCCGACAAAGCCGCGATGTCGTACGGCGTCTCGCCCAGGAACACTTCGCCTTTCGAATTGACCGAGACGACGAGGGGTTCGTCCTTGCCGCCGACTTGCTGCGCGCTCGTCTTCGGCAGGTCCACCGGCACGCCGACCTGCAGCAGCGGGGCCGTGACCATGAAGATGATCAGCAGCACCAGCATGACGTCGACCAGCGGCGTCACGTTGATATCGGCGATTGGATTGAACGACTGACGCCGCCGGAACCGGCTGCCGCCACCGCCCGACCCGGCCGAGTGGATGACGCCTGCCATCAGACCTGCTCCTCGAGCTGACGCGACAGGATGGTGATGAACTCACCGGCGAAGGCTTCGAGCTGGTGGCTGTAGCGCTGCACCTGGCCGGAGAGGATGTTGTAGGCACCTGCGGCCGGAATGGCGGCGACAAGGCCGATGGCGGTAGCGAACAGCGCCTCTGAAATGCCTGGCGCCACCACGGCGAGCGAGGTGTTCTTGGACTGAGCGATATGTCCGAAGCTGTTCATGATGCCCCAGACCGTTCCGAACAATCCGACGAAGGTGGCGTTGGCGCCGACTGTCGCCAGGAAGCCCAGGCGCTTCTCGATCGCCTCCATCTCGCGCTGGATGGTGACGCTCATTACCTGCTCGATGCGCTGGCGGAGTGCGGCCCGCGCCGTGGCGCTGGTTGCCAATCCCTTGGACACCGAACGCCGCCATTCACGCATGGCGGCGGCGAAGACGCTCGACATCGGATCGTCGGGTTTGGCGCCAACACGGTCGTAGAGATCTTCCAGCGAGATGCCCGACCAGAAGGTGTCCTCGAAGGACTGGGCGCTGCGTTTTAGGGTCCGCAACCTGAGGACCTTCTCGAAGATGATGGCCCACGACCAGAACGAGGCGATCAGCAAGGCGATCATCACCGCCTTGACGACCCAGTCGGCCTGCATGAACAGGCCGTAGACCGACATGTCGATCGCCCCGATGCCACCGCCGAGGGGGGCTCCGGCGGTTTGCGCAAACGCGTCCATTTTAGGTTCTCCGTTGGTTCGACAGGGTTATATCCGAATATGGCGTGAGCGGGGCGGGCTGCTCCCGGAAACCCGGGCCAGGGCGGCCCGCACGAGCGGCGGCAGCCGGACCGGCCGGCCAGCCACGCCCATGCAGGCGACAGTCAGTTCGGCGCGGACCAGGATTTCGTCGCTTCGGCGCGCGTGCTGAAGCATGTCCAGCGAGGCACCGCGCAATTCCCCGCAGCTGGTGACAACCTCGATCGTCTCGTCGAGCCGGGCAGGCTTCAGGTAGTCGATGGCACAGCGGCGCACGACCCAGTGGACATTTTGCTCCTCGCGCAGGGCGCTGTGCTCCTGGCCGAGCATCCGCAGCAATTCAGTGCGGCCGCGCTCGAGGAAGCGCAGCCAATTGGCATAGTAGACGATGCCGGCGGCGTCGGTGTCCTCGTAGTAGACCCGGAGAGGAAGGACATGGACGCCTTCGGCCATACGGCCTGTGGTGGGCGGGCTCACGCCTCCTCCACCGGGTCGCCCACCGCCAGTAGGTCGAGCTGCCGCTTCTGATCCGCGGGCACGGCCACGCCAAGGTGGCGATAGCCGCCCTCGGACAACAGCCGGCCTCGCGGCGTCCGCATCAACAGGCCAAGCTGCATCAGGTAGGGCTCGATCACATCCTCGATCACGTCGCGCTGCTCGGACAGAGCCGCCGCCAGCGTCTCTGCGCCGACGGGTCCGCCACCGTAATTCTCGGCGATACAAGCGAGGTAGCGACGATCCATGGCATCGAGGCCACGTCCGTCCACTTCCAAGCGGACCAGAGCGTCGTCGGCAACCCGGGCGTTTACCACCGCTTGCCCCGCCACGGCCGAGAAGTCGCGCACGCGGCGGAGCAGCCGGTTGGCGACGCGTGGCGTGCCGCGCGAGCGCTTGGCGATCTCCGCCGCGCCGTCCTGAGACAGAGTCATCTTCAACACGCGTGCCGCGCGCTGCACGATCGTCTCGAGTTCGGCAGGTTCGTAGAAAATCATGCGCAGCGGAATGCCGAAACGCTCGCGCAGCGGCCGCGTCATCAGGCCGGACCGCGTCGTGGCTCCCACAAGCGTAAACGGCGGCAGCTCGATGCGGACAGAGCGGGCGGCGGGCCCTTCGCCGATCATCAGGTCGAGCTGGAAATCCTCCATGGCGGGATAGAGCACTTCCTCGATCGCCGGGTTGAGGCGATGGATCTCGTCGATGAACAGGACATCGTATGGCTGCAGGTTGGTGAGTTGCGCCGCAAGATCTCCGGCTTTCTGGATCACCGGCCCCGATGTGGCACGAAAGCCCGCGCCCATCTCGCGGGCCACGATCTGCGCCAGCGTCGTCTTGCCGAGCCCGGGAGGACCGTGGAACAGTACGTGGTCAAGTGCCTCGCCGCGGGCCTTGGCCGCAGCGATGAAGATTCTCAGATTCTCGCGGACCTGCTTCTGGCCGATGAAGTCTTCAAGAGTCTGCGGGCGCAGGGCGAGTTCAGCCGTGTCCTCTTCGGCGCGCTTGGGCGCGATCAGGCGATCGGGCGCGCCGGTCATCGCGCCAGTTCCTGCAGGCCGGCGCGGATCACCGCGTCGAGCTTGGCCTCGGCACCCAGCCGCTGGCTCGCGCGCGCCACCGCACCGAAAGCCTCGACCCGGCGATAGCCCAGGTTCACCAGCGCCGACACGGCATCCTCGTTGAGCGAACCGGCAGGTACCGCCAAGGACTCCGGCGTCTTCGACGTGGGCGAGGCGATCCCGAATGCAGCCGCCTTGTCCTTGAGTTCGGTGGCCAGGCGCGCGGCGAGCTTCGGTCCGACGCCGCCTGGCCGGCTGAGCGTGGCGCGATCCTGGGCCGCGATGGCGCGGGCGATCTCGTCGGGCGAGAGCGTCGAGAGGATCGACAGCGCCACCCGCGCACCCACACCTTGCACGGTCGTCAGGATGCGGAACCAGTCGCGTTCCGCGACTTCCAGGAATCCGTAGAGCGCAATCGCGTCCTCGCGCACGATGGTCTCGACCAGCACCGCAACCGGTGCACCGACCACGAGATCGCGCAAGGTCCGGGCGGAAGCCGAAACGAGATAGCCGACGCCGCCAACGTCGACGATGGCGCTGTCGGTATCGACCGAGTCGACCACGCCCTTGAGCTTGGCGATCATAGCGCCGCCTCGATGCGCTTGGCCGTGGCGCGATGGTGGGCGTGGCAGATCGCGACGGCGAGCGCATCGGCCGCGTCGCTGGTGGCGTCGACGCCGGGCAGCAGGCGGCCAACCATCATGGCAATCTGGTGCTTGTCGGCATGGCCCGCGCCGGTCACGGATTTCTTTACGAGGTTGGCCGCGTACTCGTGAACCGGCAGGCCGGCCCGGGCGGGCGCCAGCATGACGACACCGCGCGCCTGACCGAGCTTCAGGGTCGAACCCGGATTGACGTTCACGAAGGTCTCCTCAACCGCGGCCTCCTGCGGGCGCTGCTCCTCGATGACGCCCGCCACGCCGTCGAAAAGCGCGTGCAGCCGTTCCGCCAGGGTTCCCGTGACCGCCACCTTGACGACGCCGTGCGCGACATGTCGCAAACGGTTGCCCTCGACATCGATCACGCCCCAGCCGGTCAATCGCAGACCGGGATCGAGGCCGATCAATCTCATTGCATCACGCCTCAGGCCGCGAACTTCGCAAGAGCATCGTCCGATGCCTCGAAGTTTGCGTAGACGTTCTGAACGTCGTCGTTGTCCTCGAGCGCCGAGATCAGGCTGAAGAGTGCCTGCACCGTCTCTCCGTCGACCGGTGTCGTCGTCTTGGGCCGCCAGGTCAGCTTGGCGGTCGACGGCTGGCCGAGCGATCTTTCGAGCGCTTCGCGCACCGAATTGAAACTGTCCTGGGCGCAATAGATCTCGTGCATCCCGCCCTCGCCTTCACCGCTCACGACATCGTCGGCGCCGGCGTCGATCGCCTTTTCGAGGACGTCGTCGGCGCTTCCGGCCGACAGCGGAAAGCGAAATTCGCCCAAACGGTCGAACATGAACGACACGCTGTTGGATTCGCCCAGGTTGCCGCCGTACTTGCTGAAACTCGACCGGACCTCGCCCGCGGTGCGATTGCGGTTGTTGGTCAGCCCCTCGACGATCAGCGCCACGCCGCCGGGCCCATAGCCCTCGTACCGGACCTCGTCGTAGTTGGCGTCTGCGTCCAAACCCGAGCCGCGCTTGATGGCGCGATCGATCGTGTCCCGCGTCATGTTGGCGTCGCGCGCCGCGATCACGGCGGCGCGCAGGCGCGGATTGGCACCAGGGTCGGCGGCACCCAGCCGCGCCGCCGTGGTGATTTCACGGATGATCTTGGTAAAGATCTTTGCCCGCTGGGCGTCTTGGCGCCCTTTGCGGTGCATGATGTTCTTGAATTGGGAATGCCCCGCCATCGCCCGACAACCAGATTAAGTGATTTGGTGGCCTGCCTATACCACTTCTCGTGGGTTTTGGGAGGATCAGAGACCGCACAGGCAGGCTTGCGGACAAAAAAAGGCGGGGGCCGAAGCCCCCGCTAAAAAACGTCGGAACCTAGATTCCGACGCCCCCTCTAACCATGAACACAGTTCGCCAACGCAGCGAAAAATCGTTTAACATCAACAGGATGCCGATTTCTCCCCAGGCCGTCAATGACCGTCTTCATGACACTTCTAATAGCTGCCGAAGCCCCCTGCGGGCTACAACATACTGCGACCTAACCGGCAGGCGGTAGGCGGCCGCCCATGCGCAGGGGCCGAATCGACCGGGCGAGGCCGGTCTTGTCGTCGGTTTCGACCAGTGCCGCGCACAAAGTTCCCTCGCCTTCGGCCGGCGACAGGCGTTCGCCGGGCATTTTCCGGATGAAGCGCTGGACGGCGACGTCCTTCTTCATGCCGATCACGGAATCGTAGTCCCCGCACATGCCGACGTCGGTCTGATAGGCAGTGCCGCCGGGCAGCACCCAGGAGTCTGCCGTGGGGACATGGCTGTGAGTGCCCAGCACAGCCGACACACGGCTATCGCAGTAGTGACCCAAAGACTGCTTCTCGCTGGTCGCCTCGCCATGGACGTCGACGAGGATGAAGTGAGCCGTCCGACCCAGCGCATGTTTGGCGAGTTCGGCATCGAGCGCACGGAACGGGTCGTCGAGGGCGTCCATGAACAGCCGGCACATCACATTGATGACGACGATCTTCTGGCCACGGGACGTCTGGAACAGATTGGCGCCCCAGCCCGGCGTACCGGGGGGAAAGTTGATCGGCCGCAACACCCGCTTGTCCTGCGCCATGTAGGGAATGATCTCGCGCTGGTCCCAGGCATGGTTGCCGGTGGTGATGCAATCGACGCCGGCCTCATGAAACTCGGCGCATATCTTGGCGGTGATGCCGAAGCCCGCCGCAGCGTTCTCGCCGTTCACGACCACGAAATCGAGTGCAAGATCGCGGCGCAGCCTCGGGGAACCCGCCGCCAAAGCCCAGGCGCCAGCCCTCCGCATCGCATGCCAGCAATGGGACCAACAGGGCATCGGGCTCGAGCGTCTTTTGCTGCGCCGACGGCTGCAGGGTGCCGAAGACGCCGGCTTCGAGCGGATCGCCCGGACGCCAGGAGCGGAACAGCAGCGGCAGGCCCCGCCCCTGCACGACCGGAAGCACCAGTTGGCAGCCCTTGTCGTGCAGCTCGGCCATCAACGGCCGGATGTCGATTTCGTCCTTGATCGGCCAGAAGCCCGAAATCACTTCCGCCGCTTCGATCGGCCGTTCTCGCCGCATGGTTGCAAGCAGCCCGGCGGCGCCGGCGCTACGCTCCTCCTCGGAGAGCGCGCGGCGCCAAGCGAGCATGGCGGTGCGCAAGGAACTTTTGGAGTCGATCGGGCTCACATCTGGACGGCGATAACGGTGGGGCGGCTCCACGATGGGCCGATAGTTCGTAAGACCTCCAGAGCCTGCTAGTGCAGGTGGGCACCGTGTGATCGGGACCAAGATCCCAACCAGGAACAGTTCCCGGGAGTTCTTATTGGCCCCGGGGTTTTAAGCGAACCACGCGCCGCGCAGAAATCCGCCCCGCCTTCAATCTAGGCACTCGGGGCAGGCACCGCAATGCGCCACCTATAATCTATAATACGGTGCGGGCCCGGCGGTCAGGCAGCGCCGCTCACTTTCTTCGTCATCTTGTCGACCCGGGCCGTGATCAGGTCCTCAAGCGCCGTGGCCAGCGTCTCGGCGCTGTCGGTGGCGCTTGCGCGCGCATTCTCCGCTGCTTTGGCCACCCCACGCGCTTCGCGGCTTTCTTCGGCCAGCAGGAGCGAGGCGAAGACCATCAGCTTGATTTCTGGCGCGCCGGGCAATTGCTTGCGCAACTCGCAGACCTTTTCGTCGACATAGGCGGCGAGTTCCTGCACGCGATCTTCCTCGCCGTCGCCACAGGCGAGCTCATAGGAACGATTGGCGATCTGAATCGAAACCTGCGGCATTGTCCGCTACTCCTTTTTTTGCGCCTTATCGGCGTTCGAGGGGACGCTTACTCTGCCACGTCGCGGACGGCGAAGCATCACCGGCGTTGGGTGGCCCGGTGGATCGGCTATTCCTGGTCGGCGGCGAGCAGCGAGCGGATGTATTCCATCGCCCGCTCCAGCCGCCCTTCGACGTCCATCGCAACCTTCTTCAATTCATCGTGCTGCCGTTCCAGCTTGCTGAGGCGCTTGGCCATCTCGTCGGCACGGGTCGATTCGGCGCGCAACCGCTCTTCGACCATCGATTCCAGGCGGCTGAGCGCACTGTCCACGCGGTCCTTCGCGCTGATTGCCTTGGACGTCGTCCCCGCGCCGGCGGATCGCAGTTGGTCTCCCGGCTGCATATGCTCCATGAGGGAAAGAATAAGTTGCGGGGCCGGGACCGGTCAACATCTAGGCCCTGTGGAGCAACCGTTGCCGCAAGATGTTGGCAGCGCGCGAGGTTTTGCGCATTGACGGGCCAAAGTGCGGTCGGCATGTTGCGCGCCGCCCCCAAAAACCATACGGCGCACACACATTATGACCGAACAGACCGCCGCCAACCGCGACATGGCAAACGCCATCAGGGCCCTCGCCATGGACGCCGTGCAGCAGGCGGACTCGGGCCATCCCGGTATGCCGATGGGCATGGCGGACGTCGCCACCGTCCTGTTCTCGAAATTCCTGAAGTTCGACCCATCCGAGCCCAACTGGCCCGACCGGGACCGCTTCATCCTCTCGGCCGGCCACGGCTCGATGCTGCTGTATTCGCTGCTGCATCTGACCGGCTATGCCGATATGACGCTCGACGAGCTGAAGAACTTCCGCCAGCTCGGCAGCCGAACCGCCGGCCATCCCGAGTACGGCCATGCCAGCGGCATCGAGACCACGACCGGCCCGCTGGGACAGGGGCTCGGCAATTCGGTGGGCTTCGCCATCGCCGAGCGCTTGCTGGCCGAGCGCTTCGGGCGCGATCTCGTCGACCACTTCACCTATGTCATCGCCGGCGACGGCTGTTTGATGGAAGGCGTCGGGCAGGAGGCGATCACGCTGGCCGGCCATCTCGGTCTCGGCCGTCTGATCGTGCTGTTCGACGACAACGGCATTTCGATCGACGGCGCCACGTCGCTCAGCACCTCCGAGGACCACAAGAAGCGCTTCGCCGCCGCGGGATGGCATGTGCTGGCGGTCGACGGCCACGATGCCGACGCGGTGACCCGCGCCATCCGCAAGGCGCGCAACGTCACCGACAAGCCGTCGCTGATCGCCTGCAAGACGGTGATCGGCTACGGCGCGCCGACCAAGGCTGGCACCGCGGCCACGCACGGCTCGCCGCTCGGCAAGGACGAGATCGCCGGTGCCCGCCAGAAGCTCGGCTGGAGCCACGGCCCGTTCGACATTCCCGAGCCGATTTTCTCGGCCTGGCGGTGAGTGCCGAGGAGCGGACGGAGTTCGCCCGCCGCCAGCGCGGCGACATTCCCGCTTCGGTCGGCGAGGCGATTGCGGCCTTCAAGACCAAGATGGCAACGGACAAACCTGCGTGGGCGACCCGCAAGTCGAGCCAGGAAGTGCTGGAAGTCATCAACCCGGTGCTGCCCGACACGATCGGCGGCTCGGCCGACCTCACGGGCTCGAATAACACGAAGACGGCAGGTCTCAGGCCTTTCACCAAGACCGACGGCTCCGGCCGCTATATCTATTACGGCATCCGCGAGCATGCCATGGCCGCAGCCATGAACGGCATGGCACTCCATGGCGGCGTGATCCCCTATGGCGGCACGTTCCTGGTTTTCACCGACTATTGCCGTGGCGCCATCCGCCTATCGGCGCTGATGGGCCTGCGCGTCATCTATGTGATGACCCACGATTCGATCGGCCTGGGCGAAGACGGCCCGACGCACCAGCCGGTGGAACACCTGGCGGCGTTGCGTGCCATTCCCAACCTCCGGGTGCTGCGCCCGGCCGACGCCATCGAGACAGCAGAGTGCTGGCAACTCGCGCTTGAGTCGCTGCATACGCCGAGTGTGCTCGCGCTCACACGCCAGAACCTGCCGACCGTGCGCGGCGCCGGTGACGAGAACCTGTGCGCCCGTGGCGCCTACATTCTGGCGGGCGACCCATCCGCCGGCGTTCGCCTGATCGCCTCGGGTTCCGAGGTCCAACTGGCGCTCGCCGCACGCGACCTGTTGGCCAGGGACGGCATCGCCGCGGCCGTGGTGTCGATGCCATCGTGGGAACTTTTCGCCTCACAGGACGCTATGTATCAACGCACGGTACTGGGCGACGACGGCACGATCCGCGTCGCCTGCGAGGCCGCGATCGGCTTCGGCTGGGAGCGCTGGCTCGGCAGCCGGGGCGCCTTTGTCGGCATGAAGGGCTTTGGCGCGTCGGCCAAGGCCACCGATCTCTATAAGCATTTCGGCATCACTGCCGAGGCGATCGCCGCAGAGGCGCGCCGCCTGGCGAGTTAACGGAGGAAGAGACATGGCTGTTCGGGTTGCTATCAACGGCTTCGGCCGCATCGGGCGCAATGTGTTGCGCGCCATCATGGAATCGGGCCGCAAGGACATCGAGGTCGTGGCGATCAATGATCTCGGCCCGGTCGAGACCAATGCCCACCTGTTCCGCTTCGACTCCGTGCACGGCCGCTTCAACGGCGAGGTCAAGGTCGACGGCGACACGATCGATGTCGGCCGCGGCAAGATCAAGGTTACCGCCGAACGCGATCCCGCCAAGCTGCCGCACAAGGCGATGGGCGTCGACATTGCGCTCGAATGCACCGGCATCTTCACCTCCAAGGCCTCGGCCTCCGCGCATCTTGCCGCCGGCGCCAAGCGCGTCCTGGTCTCGGCGCCGGCCGACAATGCCGACCTGACGGTCGTCTACGGCGTCAACCACGACAAGCTCACCAAGGATCACCTGGTCGTCTCCAACGCCTCGTGCACGACCAATTGCCTGGCTCCCGTCGCCAAGGTGCTGAACGACGCAGTCGGCATCACGCACGGCTTCATGACCACGATCCACGCCTATACCGGCGACCAGCCGACGCTCGACACGATGCACAAGGACCTCTATCGCGGCCGCGCCGCGGCGCTGTCCATGATTCCGACCTCGACGGGTGCAGCCAAGGCCGTGGGCCTGGTGCTGCCGGAACTGAACGGCAAGCTCGACGGCGTCGCCATCCGCGTGCCGACGCCCAACGTCTCGATGATCGACTTCAAGTTCGTTGCCGCGCGCAAGACCGACAAGGACGAGATCAACAAGGCGGTGAAGCTGGCCGCCGCCAATCAGCTAAAAGGCATCCTGGGCTGGACCGACGCCCCTAACGTGTCGATCGACTTCAACCACGATCCGCACTCGTCGACCTTCCACATGGACCAGACCAAGGTCATGGACGGCACGCTCGTGCGCGTCATGAGCTGGTACGACAACGAGTGGGGCTTCTCCAACCGCATGGCGGATACAGCCGTGGCGATGGGCAAGCTCGGCTAAGCCTCGGCGCTTTAGGCTTGGCGCTTCGCCGAGATCCCGCGAAAGGCGTCCTCGAGCGCCACGGGATCCGGCGGCGGTCGCCACGCCGATTGCCATTCGACAAGACCCAAAAGGTGGTCGAGCATCAGCTTGGCCGCCTTTTTTGCGTCGCGCGCCAGGATCGCCTTCACGATGTCGGCATGGTCGTGCGGCCCGGCGCAGTTGTGGAAGCGTTCGGGCGCCGACAGCGAGAAATGCATGGTCGAGCGCGTCAGCAGCCCGCGCAGCAGGCGCGAGAGCTGCTCGTTGCCGCAGAGTTCGGCCAGCAGGATGTGGAACTCGCCTGACAGGCCGAACAGCCGGCCGCGGTCGTCGGTCCTGACGGCCTGACGTTCCTCGCTGACATGCGCCTTGAGCCGCTGGGCGGCCGGCGCGCCATGCTCGGCGCAGAGGCGCTGGACAATCGCGGTCTCGAGCATCGTGCGCACGTCGTAAATCTCGCGCACCTCCTCGATCGTGAGCGCCGGCACGAAGGTGCCGCGATTGGGCACGGCTTCGAGCCAGCCTTCATGAACCAGGCGATGAAGCGCCTTGCGCACCCGCTCGCGGCTGACCTTCAGCACCCGGGCGAGCGCCGGCTCCCGGAGCTTGGTGCCCGGCAGCAGCCGACCCATCAGCATGGCGCGCCGGATCGCGTCGTAGACGGCCTTGTCGATCGCGACATTGCCCTTCAGGCGGCGGGGCTGCACCTTCTTGCGGAGCGCGGCCATCGGTCAGCCTTGGCGGAATAATGTGCACATTTTCGTTTTGTATGTGCACAAACTGGGCCACTCCGGCCAGCCTTTCCTCGATTTCCGTTCACCGCGATGCCTTTCACTTGGCACGCCGCTTGCCTCGTATTGCCGAGGAGGGCTGCATGCAATCGACCCCGGCTGGGCGGACACTCGACGCCGAAGACCTGACCGTGCGCTACGGGCAGGCGCTGGCGGTCGACGGCGTGACCCTGGCCATCGAGCCCGGCGAGGTCGTGGCGCTGCTGGGTCCGTCCGGCTGCGGCAAGACCACCCTGCTGCGGGTCATCGCGGGTTTCGTCCGCCAGGCCGCCGGTCGCGTGCGGGTCGACGGCGCCACCATCGATCACCTGCCCGCCAACCAGCGCAATATCGGCATCGTCTTCCAGAACTACGCTCTCTTTCCGCATATGACCGTGGCCGAGAACGTCGCCTACGGGCTGCGGGCGCGCGGCGTCCGCGGCCCCGAGGTTCAGGCGCGGATCTCGCGCTTCCTCGACATCGTCCAGCTCGGCGGCTTCCGCGAGCGCCTGCCGCGCCAGCTCTCCGGCGGCCAGCAGCAGCGTGTGGCGCTTGC
>RGPT01000130.1 GCA_010032545.1 Alphaproteobacteria bacterium | reverse complement strand
ACCCGCGCATGCGCGGGTCGCGCTGAAATCAAGAAAATGAAAACACGGAGGAAACAAACATGAAGAGACTGGCGAAAGCGCTGCTGGGTGGCGTGATGGGACTGGGCCTTCTGGCGGCACCGGTGCTGGCGCAGGAAAAGCCGAAGTACGGCGGCACGCTCGAAGTCGGCACCGTCTACGTGACGCTGTCGGCATTGTCGTTCGATCCGGCCGACTGGAACTGGAAGCTAAATCATGACACCGGCCAGTTCTACGAGCAGCTCTTCGCCGCCGACCTCTCCCAGAGCAAGCAGAATGGCGGCAAGTATCCGTTCTATGCCGATGCCTGGCTGCCGTCGGACGCCATCCGCGGCGAGCTGGCCGAGAAATGGGTTTGGAGCGAGAATCCGCTGCGCCTTACGATCGACCTGCGCAAGGGCGTGATGTTCCCCGAGAAGCCGGGCGTCATGAAGGAGCGTGAGCTGACGGCCGAGGACGTGGTTTTCGCCTACAACCGGCTCAGCACCAGCCCCAAGAAGATCGCGGGATATTTCGATCACGTCGAGAAGGTCGAGGCGACTGACAAGTATACGGTCGTCTTCACCTTCAAGTACTTCAATGCCGAGTGGGATTACCGCTTCGGCTGGGGCTATTACTCGACCATCACGCCCAAGGAAGTGGCCGACGCCGGCGCCACCAACTGGAAGAACGTGAACGGCACCGGCCCGTTCGTGCTGAGCGATTTTGTCCAGGGCAGCTCCAACACCTACAGCAAGAACGCCATCTACTGGGACAAGGCGAAGATCGGTGGCGAGGAATACAAGCTGCCGTTCCTCGACAAGGTCGTCTTCCGGACGATCAAGGACGAAGCGACCTACCTGACGGCGCTGCGTACGGCCAAGCTCGACCTGCTGGAGAACATCCGCTGGAGCGCCGCCGACGATCTCAAGAAGACGACGCCGCAGCTCAAGTGGTCGCGCTGGCTGGGCATGAGCGGCCAGTTCCTCGCCATGCGCGTCGACACCAAGCCTTTCGACGACATCCGCGTTCGTCGCGCCCTCAACATGGCGGTGAACAAGCAGGAGATCGTCAAGGCCTACTACGGCGGCAACGCCGAGCTCTTCGCCTATCCGCAGCATCCCGACTACCTCGGCTATTACGAGCCGCTCGAGGCAATGCCGGAGTCGATCAGGGAACTCTACGCCTTCAATCCCGACAAGGCGAAGAAGCTGCTGGCGGAGGCGGGTGTTCCCAAGGGCTTCAGCTTCAAGGTCCAGGTCTGCTCGTGCAATCCCGATCACATGGACCTGCTGCCGCTGGTCGCCGCCTATCTCGAGGCGGTTGGCGTAAAGCTCGAAATCCAGCCCATGGAGTACGCCGCGTTCCTGTCGGCCATGACGACCAAGACCAACGCGGCCGGCTACTTCATGAACAACGGCCACACGAACCCGACGACGACCATCCGCAAGAGCTTCGTCACCAAGGAGGTCTGGAACCCGTCGCAGTACTCCGACCCGGCCCTCGATAAGAAGGTCGCGGACATGTACCAGGAACGCGACGAGGCCAAGCGGCAGGTCATGATCAAGGAACTGACGCGAGAGATCCTCGACAAGGCGCCATACATCTGGCTGCCGACGCCCTACATTTATACGGCGTGGTGGCCGTGGGTGAAGGGCTACAACGGCGAGCTGCGTGCTGGCGCGGTGCGGCCCGGCCCGATCTATGCGCGGATGTGGATTGACCAGGACATCAAGAAGGCAATGGGCCGCTGATGGTCTGCTTATGTTTGTTGCGTGCGCGCGGCTTTAGTCGCGCCTCTCTTGCTGGGTCGACAACGATCCGATGACCCAGCCGCTTCTCAGCGTCCGAAATCTGTCGACCCGCTTCCGCACCGAACGCGGCACGGTGCGGGCGGTCGATTCGGTGTCATTCGACGTGGCCGCCGGCGAGACGCTGGCCATCGTGGGGGAATCCGGATCGGGCAAGAGCGTTACTGCGCTCTCGATCCTGCGCCTCATTCCCGACCCGCCGGGCAGGATCGAGGAGGGCGAGATCCTGTTCGATGGTCAGGACCTGCTAAAGCTGGACGATGCCGGCATCCGTGCCATCCGCGGCAACCGCATCGCCATGATCTTCCAGGAGCCGATGAGCTCGCTCAACCCGGCGCTCACGGTCGGCATGCAGGTGGGCGAGCCGATCAACCTGCATCGCAGGAGTCCTTGGGCCGCGGCGCTCGACAAGGCGGCCGAGCTCTTGGGCAAGGTGCGCATTCCCGATGGCAAGAGTCGGCTCAACTCCTATCCCCACCAGTATTCCGGCGGCATGCGCCAGCGCGTGATGATCGCCATGGCGCTCGCCTGCCAGCCGCAGCTCATCATCGCCGACGAGCCGACGACGGCGCTCGACGTCACGGTGCAGGCGCAGATCCTGGCGCTGCTGAAGGAACTCACGCGCGAAGCCAATTCGGCCATGATCCTGATCACCCACGATCTTGGCGTCGTCGCCCGATATGCCGATCGTGTCGCGGTGATGTATGGCGGGCGTATCGTCGAGACCGCGACGGCGCGCGAACTCTACAAGTCACCGCGCCATCCCTATACGCAGGGCCTGATGGCCTCGGTGCCACGGCTCGACGGCGACACCGAGCGGCCGCTGGTGCCGATCGACGGCCAGCCGCCGGATCTTGCCACCCTGCCGCCGGGCTGCGCCTTCGCGCCACGCTGCCGGCAGGCGACCGAACGCTGCCACAACGAGCGCCCGCCACTGGTCGAAAGCGCCCCCCATCATTTTTCAGCGTGTTTTTTCCATGACCGCCTCGCCGCCTGAAACGGTCCTCCGGGTCGAGGACCTCAAGGTCCACTTCCCGATCACCTCGGGCGTGATCGTGCGCCGCCAGGTCGGCACGGTGAAGGCTGTCGACGGCGTGAGCTTCGCCGTCGGACGGGGCGAGACCCTGGGGCTGGTGGGCGAGTCAGGCTGTGGCAAGTCGACGACGGGGCTCGCCGTGCTGCGCATGCTCGACATCACCTCAGGCAAGGTCGAGTTCGAGGGCGAGGACATCTCGTCCTACGATCGGGCCCGCATGCGGCCGATCCGGCGCAAGATGCAGATGGTCTACCAGGACCCTTATGGATCATTGAATCCACGTATGAAAGTCGCGGACATCGTGGGCGAGCCACTGGTCGTCCACGGCATGGCCGACGATCAGGACAAGTATCGGGCGCGCGTGGCCGAGCTCCTGAAGATGGTGGGCCTTCTGCCCGACATGGCTGAACGCTACCCGCACGAATTCTCCGGCGGCCAGCGCCAAAGAATCGGCATCGCCCGGGCGCTGGCTCTGGAACCAAAGCTGCTGATCTGCGACGAGCCTGTCTCGGCGCTCGACGTGTCGATCCAGGCCCAGGTCGTGAACCTGTTCATGGAGCTGCAGGAGCGGCTAGACCTCACCTACATCTTCATCGCCCACGATCTTTCCGTCGTGCGCCACATCAGCGACCGCATCGCCGTGATGTACCTCGGGCGCATTGTCGAGGTCGCGACCCGCGACCAGCTCTACAAGAATCCGCTGCATCCCTACACCCAGGCGCTGCTGGCAGCCGTGCCGATCGCCGATCCCGAGCTGGAAGCCGCGCGCGGCCAGCAGATCATCTCGGGCGAGATCCCAAGCGCCATGCGTCCGCCACCGGGCTGCCGCTTCCATACGCGTTGCCCCCAGGCGATGGAGGTCTGCAAGAGCGTCGATCCGCCGATGCGGACGCTGGCCGACGGTCGTGCGGTCGCCTGTCATCTCCACGGCGCCTGATCGTTAGACGAAGCTTGGGCGCGCCTTCAGCGTTTCGCGGTCGAAGCCCGCCACCTTCTTGTAGCGCTCGGAGATCGCCTCGAGTTCGGCCGCCGTGATCACGTCCTCGATGCGCCCAAATGGTTTGCCGCCCGAACGCTGCCAGACCTCGCGCAGGATGGTGTCGGGCGGATCCGTGCGGTTGGTCAGCACCACCTTGGCCGTTGCCGGGTTGCGCACGGTTTCGTAGGCCGCCAGGGCCGCTTCGGTCGTACCGGACTTTTTGATCTGGCCGGTGAGGAAGCGCGCATCGATGATCGCCTGGCCGGCGCCGTTGGAGCCGCGCGGGTACATCGGATGCGCGGCATCGCCCAACAAGGTCAGGCGGCCGAGACTCCAGCGCGGCAGCGGGTCGCGATCGACCATCGGATACTCGAGGATCTCGTCGGTGCTCTCGATCATGGCGGTGATGTCGAGCCAGTCGAACTTCAGGCCGGCGAACGCTGGCATCATGTCGGCGAGACGCCCACGCCCGGTCCAGTCCTGGCGCACGGCCTCGGGACGCTCGATTTCGGCCACCCAGTTGATCAGGGGCAAGCCGGATGTTTCGGGCGTGCCGGGCCGCACCGGATAGATGACGGTCTTGCCCACAGTCATCCAGCCCGTCGAGACCATGGTGTCGCCGCCGAGAAAGGCCGGCCAGCGCACCGCACCACGCCACATGTTGACGCCTGAGTACTTCGGGAGGCCCTCGTTCGGAACGAGTTGGCGGCGCAGCGCCGAATGGATGCCGTCGCAACCCACGGCGAGCTTGCCCGTCCGGGGCTGTGCCTTGTCGAAATGGAGCGTGACGCTCGAAGCGTCCTGGTCGACCTGGATGCAGCGATGGCCGAGCTGGACCGCGTCCTCGCCAAGCCGCTGTTTCACGGCGGTGAGGAGCACGTCGTGCAGATCGGCGCGATGGATCGAGAGTTGCGGCCAGTCGTAGCCGGCGAAGCGGCCGCGCGGCTCCTTGTAGATGAACTGGCCATGACGGCTGTAGAAGGCGAGCTCGCGCGTTTCGATGGCGCGCGCAGCCAGCGCATCCTGCAGGCCAAGTTCGGATAGCTCGCGCATGGCGTGCGGCAGCAGGTTGATGCCGACTCCCAGCGGCAGGATCGTCGGCACCGCCTCGAAGACGCGGCAGGAGATTCCGGCCTGATGCAGGCTGAGCGCAAGCGTCAGGCCACCGACGCCGCCGCCGACAATGAGAACGTCGTCGCTCACTCCGGGGCAATCCCGCGCTTGGCCACGACGTCGGCCCAGCGCGCGCGGTCGCGCGCCACGATCTCCGCCAACACAGACGATGTCGACGTATCGGGGATCAGGCCCTGCGCCTCGAACGCGGTCTTGGCCTCGGGCGTGGCGAGGATGGCGGCGACCTCTCGGTTCAGCCGCTCGACGATTTCGGGCGGCGTGCCCTTGGGCAGAAAGAAGCCGTACCACATGTCGACGTCGACGCCCTTCAGGCCGCTTTCGGCCAGGGTCGGCACGTCGGGCAGCTGCGGCAGGCGCTGCGGGCTTCCTGCAGCGATGGCCTTCAGCTTGCCGGCGCGGATGTGCTGGGCCGAGACATGGATCGGCAGGAACATGTAGCCGATCTGGCCACCCAGCAGATCCTGCACCGCACCCGCCGTGCCCTTGTACGGCACGTGCAGCAGCTCTATGCCGGCCGTGGTTTCGACCAGTGCCATCGACAGATGATGCGGGGTGCCCACTCCGGGGCTGCCGTAGGTCAGGCTCTTGGGCGCGGCTTTGGCGGCTTCGATCATCTCAGCCAGCGTGCTGGGCTTCTGGTTGGGGTTGGCCACCAGCACCAGCGAACCCCAAGCCGTGAGCCCCAGCGGCACGAAGTCGGCCACCGGATCGTAGGGCAGGTTCTTGTAGAGGCTGGCGTTCATGACCAGCGTGTTGACCGACGACATCAGCGTGTGGCCATCGGGCTTGGCGCGCGCCACCTGCTGGCTGCCGATATTGCCGCTGGCGCCCACGACATTCTCGACCACCACTGGCTGCCCGAGCTTGGCGCCCAGCCGCTCGGCCACAAAGCGGGCGATGATGTCGGGGCCGGTGCCCGGCGTGAAGGGCACGATGATCTTCACCGGCTGGTCGGGCCAGGCGAAAGCGGCCTCGATCACAGCAGGGACGGCCATCAGGCCGGCGAGGAAGGGCAGGGTCTGGCGGCGGCGCATGGAGGTCATTCAAGCAGCCGCCGGCGCTTGTGTCGATACAACCGATACGGGAGTGACTTTAGTTTAATTCGTTCTATGATTGTTCTCCGAAACCGGGAGAACGACATGCAGGCAAAAGTGCGGACCGTGGCTTTCCAGGGCGTCGACGTCCTGCCCGTCGACGTCCAGGTCATGATCGCGCCGGGGACTATCGCCTTCGCCATCGTCGGCCTTGCCGACAAGGCGGTGGGCGAGAGCCGCGAGCGGGTGCGGGCAGCGCTGCGGGCACTTGGCCTGGCGCTTCCGCCTCAGCGCATCACGGTCAATCTGTCGCCGGCCGATCTGGCCAAGGAAGGCAGCCACTACGACCTGCCGATTGCGCTCGCCCTTCTGGCCGCCATGGGCGTTCTGACGCGCGAGTGCCTGGAGGACTTTGTGGTGCTGGGCGAGCTGGCATTGGACGGATCGCTCAGCCGCGTGCCGGGCGTGTTGCCGGCGGCAATCGCCGCGGCGTCGTCCGGCCGTGGCCTGATCTGCCCCGCGGTGTGCGGCGGCGAAGCGGCGTGGGGCGGTTTCGAACCCTCTCCAGGCGATGGCGAGCGCGCGCCCGTGATGGCCGCCCCGTCGCTGCTGGCCTTGCTCAACCATCTGCGCGGCCAGCAGACGCTGCCGGCGCCGGAAGCGTTGATCGCCGACGACCGCGCCGTCTATCCCGATCTCGCCGAGATCAAGGGCCAGGAGAGTGCCAAGCGCGTACTCGAAGTGGCCGCCGGGTTCGGGCAAGTCGATGCTGGCGGCGCGCCTGCCCGGCCTGCTGCCCCCGCTCGAGCCCGACGAAGCGCTGGAAGCCTCCATGGTACGGTCGCTGGCGGGTGATCTCACCGAGGGCAAGCTGAGCCGCCGCCGCAACTTCCGCGATCCGCACCATTCGGCGACTCTGCAGGCGCTGATCGGCGGTGGCCTGCGCGTACGGCCCGGCGAAGTCTCGCTCGCCCACCATGGCGTGCTGTTCCTCGATGAATTGCCGGAGTTCAGCCGCGCGACCCTGGAGGCCCTGCGCCAGCCGCTGGAGTCGGGCCACGTGACCGTGGCGCGGGCCTCGGCCCATGTCACCTATCCCGCGCGCTTCCAGCTCGTGGCGGCGATGAACCCCTGCAGGTGCGGCCATCTCATGGAGCCCGGCCGTTCCTGCGGCCGCGCCCCGCGCTGCGGCGCCGACTACCAGGGCAAGCTGTCGGGGCCGCTGCTCGATCGTATCGATCTCTGCATCGACGTGCCGGCGGTCGGCGCCGCCGATCTCGCCCTGCCGCCACCGGCCGAGAGCTCTGCGGATGTCGCCGCCCGTGTCGCCGCCGCGCGCGCCGTGCAACGCCAGCGGTTGGCCGAACTCGATCGCAAGGGCAAGCTTCTGGCGGTCGAGGCCGATCCCGCGGCCGGTCTGTTGTCGGACAGGGCGCGCAACTGGTCCAAGGCGCGCTGCAATGCCGACACCGATGGCGCCCTGCTGGCCGCCATCGCCGAGCCCGATGCCGAGGGCCGCGCCCTGCTCACACGGGCAGCTGAGCGCCTCGGCCTTTCGGCCCGCGCCTGGCATCGCACGCTCCGTGTGGCCCGCACCCTGGCCGATCTTGACGGTGCCGAGTCGGTGCGCCGCCTGCACATCGCCGAGGCGCTCTCTTACCGTCGTCCACAGCCACGTGCGGCAATGGCGGCTTAGGCATTCACCCGAGCGTCGTGCGAATGCACTATGTTCGCACGATGATACGGCTGGTTCTTCTGATCCTGTGTTCCCTCGCACTCCGCGCGCCGGCGTCGGCGATGGACTTTTCGGTCGTGTTGGCGCCCGACGGGCTGCGCGTGGTCTCGGCGCGGGGCCCGATCGTCGCCGGCGATGCCGAGCGGCTGGCCGCAGCCCTGCGCACGGCCGACAGGGATCCGTTCGGCAACAAGCGCCTTCTGTTGAACAGCGTGGGCGGACAGGTCGGCGAAGCCCTGGCGATGGTCAAGGTGATGGATCAGGAGAAGGTTACCACCATCGTCGAATCCAAGGCCGAATGCGCCTCGGCCTGCGCCCAGATCCTTTTCCTGTCCGGCGTGCACCGCTACGTGCTCGATGGCGGCCGCCTAGGGCTGCATTCCTGCCGGGAGGGCGCCAAGGGCGGCCAGTCGACCTCCTGCAACGACCTGATCGCCCAGAACGCGCTGGCGCACGGCACGAGCTACGCATCAATCATGTCGTTCATGCAGTTCACCGATCCCGGCCGCATGCGCTGGTTCGATTCCGAGGAAGCGGACTGCTGGGGGTTCACCCGCTGGCCGCCCGGGATCGATCGCGGCAGCAAGACCGGCGAAATGCCGCTCTGCATCCGGAAGCCGCCCACCAGCACCGGCAAATTGCCCACCCGATAGGCGCGCCGGTCCACCCTATGGGTCGATCAGCACGCCCGGATTCATCATCCCCTTGGGGTCGAGCTCGCGCTTGGCGCCGCGCAGCGCCCGGGCAAAAAGTTCCGGCCGCTGCTTGTCGTAGAACGGCCGGTGAAAGCGGCCGACGGCATGATGGTGCGTGGTCGTGCCGCCATGCTCGACCGTTGCCGCCGTGCAGGTCGACAGCACCTCCATGAATTGCTCCAGGGCCTTCTTCTTGTCGAGGATGCCGCCGAAGGTGAAATAGCAGCACGGCCCGTCGGGATAGACGTGGGTGAAGCGGCAGGTGACGGTACCGTCGCGGCCGGTCACGCGCTTGATCGTGTCCCGGGTGATCTTTGTGATCTTCTGATGGAAATCGCGGAAGCGTTCCCAGGTCATCGAGGTCTCGAAGGTCGAGCTGAGGATCCCGCGCGCCACGGCATGCTCGCTGTAGTGCGGTGCACGGATGAACTTGTTGCGCCAGGCGCCGGCCGCGCCGGAGCGATGCGCATTCTCGTCGTCGCCGCCCGAGGGATCGGCCACGCCGCCGTGGTCGCGGCAGATTTCGAGCGCGCGCGCCATCCACGCATCGAGCGGGTGGTGGGCCGATTCGAAGGCCAGCACCAGCACCGCCTCCTCGTTGCTCCACGGGATGCCGGGCAGCGCCTCGCGCGCTTCGAGCAGACGGCAGTTGGCGGGATAGAGCCCGGCCTGCGTGATCTCGCGCACCGCATCGGCGCCGGTGTAGAAATCCTTGAAGCGCACGCTGGCCGAGGCGCGGAAGGTGGGCTTCTTGCGCAAGCGCACCCAGGCCTCGGTGATGATGCCCAGAATGCCCTCGGAGCCGATGAACATGCGGTCCGGGCTGGGCCCGGCGCCGGAGCCCGGCAGGCGGCGCGTCTCGAGCGTGCCGACCGGCGTCACCACCCGCGTGCTCTCCACGAAATCGTCGATGTGGGTGTAGAGCGTGGCGTAGTGGCCGCCCGAGCGCGTGGCGATCCAGCCGCCCAGCGTCGAGCAGCGGTAGGCCTGCATGTAGTGGCGCATGGTGAAGGGCGTGTCCCGTAGCGCGTCCTCGATGGCGGGACCGTAGATGCCGCCCTGGATGCGTGCGGCGTGGCTCACCGTGTCGACCTCCAGCACCTTGTCCATGTGGCGGAGCGAGATGGTCACGACCTTGTCGAAGCTGGCCGCGGGCTCGATGCCCTTTACCACCGACGACCCGCCGCCGTAGGGAATCGCCGTGGCGCCGATCCGGCCGCACCAGTCGAGGACCGCGACCACGTCCTGTTCGGTCTCCGGAAACGCCACGGCATCGGGCGGGTTGGGCACGGAGCGCATGAACATGCGGAGCGCGTCGAACCCCGCTTTGCCGTAGCTGTGCTCCAGCCGCGTCAGGTGATCGGTGCGCACCATCGCCTGCAATGCCGCAGGCACCTCCACCCTCGGCTTGCGCAAGGTGATCTCGTCGGCCTTGGGCGGCGGCGTCACGTCGAAGCCGGAGAGGCCGTAGCGCTGGGCGATCTCGGCTTCCCAAGGCTTGATCTCGTCGGGCGAGAGATCCTCGTCGGCGTAGCCCCAGGCATAGAATTTCTTCTGCCGCCGCATGGTTTCCTCCGGCTTGTTTTTCTGTTCGGTCAGGCGGCGAACGCCGCCGGCCTGTGGCTGCCCTTGATCTGCGTGCGGTGCATGACGCGCCGCGCCTCGCCGTCGAACGGGTCGCGGCGATGCATGGTCGAACGGTTGTCCCACATCACGAGGTCGCCCAGCTTCCAGACATGCTCGTAGGTAAAGCGCGGCTGCGTAACATGCGCCCACAGCTCCTCGAGCACCGCATCTGACTCGGCCCGCGAATAGCCTTCGACGTAGGAATTGCGCCGCCGCCCGAGATAGAGCGTGGCGCGGCCGTTTGCCGGATGCTTCAGGATCGCCGGATGCCACGCGCCGGGGGCGGCCATTGGATCGTCGGTCGGCGTCACGCCCTTGCGGAGATAGCCGCCGGAATTGTAGGTGCCGTCGTGCTTCACGCGCCGGCCTTCGATCTTCCGGCGCAGCCCGGCCGGCAGCGCGTCGCAGGCCGCTTGCATGCCGCAGAACCAGGTGTTGCCGCCGCTCGGAGGGATCTCCAGCGAATAGAGCATCGAGGCATCGGGCGGCGTGTCGAGGTAGCTCATGTCGGTGTGCCAGACCGCCTCGCCGGCGCCGAGCGCGCCGATCGGCTCGCCCTTGGAGTCGAGCACGTTGGAGACGACGTAGATTTCGGGATAGCCCGGCGGGCTGATGCGGCCGCGTTCCTGGTTGGGCGGCGGATCGAGTTCGCCAAAGCGGCGGCTGAAGGCCAGCAGGTCGTCGTCGCCGAGCGTCTGGCCGCGCAGCAGGATCATCGAATGGTCGTACCAGGCGCGTTCGATCGCGGCGAAATCCTGATCGCCCAGGCGCCTGAGATCGACGCCGGAAATCTCTGCACCCACCGCCTCGGTCACCGGACGCACTGTGATGGCCATCTCATCTCCTCCATCGTTGACGCCGATGATCGGTCCGCTTCGGCAGCCGATCAAGCGCCCAGCAGCGGCCTGAGCCAGCTTGCCAGCTTGTCGCCGACAGCCGGTGCCAGGGGACCAGCAAACCCCGGGTCGGTCGGTCCCGCGACGCGCTTGAGGCTGTGGCTCACCGCCGGAAAGACCTCGGCCTCGCCCGATGCCCCTCCCGATGCTCCACGATGGCCGAGCGCATCGATCAGCGGCTGGACATCGCCCATCGGCACCACCTGGCGGTCGGCTGCGCCCTGCAGGAGCAGGCAGGCCAAGTCGAGCCCGGCCAGCGCCTTTGCCGGATCGAAGGACAGCACGCTTTGCAGGAACGGCCCGGCATAGGGCGGAAACAGAACCTGTTGGTCGCGCGGCAGGCCGGCCGGGACTTCGCCGGTGGCCAGAATGGCCGCCATGGTGCGTTCGGCCGGCTCGAGCAACGCCGGTGCGTTGCGGGCGATCTGGGCGCGCACGATGTCGGCCAGCGGCCGGCCAGGCGTGGCCGCGAGGACCAGTGCGTGGAGTTTGCGCGTTCCGCGTGTCGTGGCGCCGAGTGCCGGAGCGGCGGCGAGGGCCAGCAGGCCGCCCTCGCTGTGGCCCAGCAGCGCCGTGGCATAGGACTTGATCTCGTCGTGCCTGAGCAACTCGCCATGCGCGGCCGTGACGTCGCCCACCACATTCTCCCAGGCGAAGAACCGTTCCTGCTCGGCCAACGATCCCGTCGGCCGCGGGGTCGATTCGCCGACGCCGCGCTTGTCGTAGCGCAGGCTGGCGAT
>RGPT01000129.1 GCA_010032545.1 Alphaproteobacteria bacterium | reverse complement strand
CCCCTCCCCCTGCTGGTCGGCCTTTCCGCCGTCCTGCCGGTGCTCGGGCACGCGACCTGGCACCTCTACCGAGAAGTGGTGGTGCGCTGACGTTCTCCCCCGCCGGACACCTCCCCTCCCGGAAGCGGAAGGACTAGAATCGGGGGGGGAAAGCCGAAAAGGGGAGAAGATGCTCAACTGGACCGTAAAGCAGCCGGTTGACGGCATCGTCGTCGCGCCAGACGAGCGGCTGCCGTGGCCGCAGACGGTGGCGCTGGGCGTCCAGCACGTGGTGGCGATGTTCGGCGCCACCGTGCTGGGCCCGCTGCTGATGGGCTTCGACCCCAACGTCGCCATCCTGATGAGCGGAGTCGGCACGCTGATCTTTTTCGTGGCCGTCGGCGGTAAGGTGCCGAGCTACGTGGGCTCGTCCTTTTCCTTCATCTCCGTGGTGATCGCGGCCACCGCCTACGCCGGCCAGGGACTGAACGCCAACATCGCCGTGGCGCTGGGCGGCATCGTCGTGTGCGGTGCGGTCTATGCGCTGATCGGACTGGTGGTGATGTCGACCGGCTCGGGCTGGGTCGAGCGGCTGATGCCGCCGGTCGTCACCGGCGCGGTGGTGGCGGTGATCGGCCTCAACCTCGCCCATATCCCGATCAAGAACATGGCGCCCACGCCGTTCGATGCCTGGGTCCAGGCCATCACGTTCGTCACCATCGCGCTGGTGGCAGTCTTCACCTCGGGCATGACGCGCCGACTGCTGATCGTGGTCGGCCTGCTCGTGGCCAGCGTCGTCTATGCCGTGCTGACCAACGGCCTCGGCTGGGGCAAGCCGATCGACGACAGCCTGCTGGCCAAGGCCGCCTGGATCGGCATGCCGAATTTCACCGCGCCGGTCTTCGACTCGCGTGCGATCGTGCTGATCGTGCCGGTGGCGCTGATCCTGGTGGCCGAAAACCTGGGCCACCTGAAGGCGGTCGGCGCCATGACAGGCCAAAGCATGGACCGCTATATCGGCCGCGCCTTCCTGGGCGATGGCGTCGCCACCATGGTGTCGGGCGCGGCGGGCGGCACCGGCGTCACGACCTATGCCGAGAACATCGGCGTGATGGCGGCAACCCGCATCTACTCCACAGCCATGTTCGTGGTGGCGGCACTTGTCGCCATCCTGCTGGGCTTTTCGCCGAAGTTCGGCGCGCTGATCCACACCATCCCGCTGCCGGTGATGGGTGGCGTCAGCATCGTAATCTTCGGACTGATCGCCATCGCCGGTGCGCGCATCTGGGTCGACAACAAGGTGGACTTCCTCGACAGCCGCAAAATGATGGTGGCCGCCATCACGCTGGTGCTGGGCACCGGCGACTTCACGCTGAGCTTCGGCGGCTTCAGCCTGGGTGGCATCGGCACCGCAACCTTCGGCGCCATCCTTCTGAATGCGGTTCTGAACTACGGAAAGAAGTAGCCTACTTGGCCGCCTCGAACTCCAAGAGTTCGGCGCCCTCACTCACCTGCTCGCCCACGGCGTAGCGCACGCTCTTGATGGTGCCGTCGGCAGGTGCCGCCAGCGTGTGCTCCATCTTCATCGCCTCGAGCACCAGCAGGGGTTGGCCCTTGCTCACCGTGTCGCCGGCCTTGACCTTGAGGTCGATGATCTTGCCCGGCAGCGGTGCCCGCACCGTCGCCTCGGCGGCACCCGCGGCCTCGTACATGGCGAGGTCGAGCGGATCGACGAGGCGCAGGCGACGACTGCGGCCATCGGCAAACAGCGTGTAGTCGGCGCTACCGTCGATGGCGACACGCCGCACGACCGTCGCCACGAATGTGTCGTCGCCCAGGCCGATCGCGAGCTTGTCGTCGTCGGTGCGCCGCACGCGTGCCGCCTGGGCACCGCCGGGCAACTCCAGACGCAGGCCGCCGTCGCGCAGGCGGCGGGCGATCACGGTGACGTCGCGCTCGCCGTCCTTCCAGCGCACCTCGTCGTGGCCTTCGTCCAGCAGCCTGAAGCCGTTCTGCTCGTTCCAGGGCGAATGGGGATCGCCCGCCGTCGGCAGCCGGTCCTGCCATTCGACCAGCCGCGCCAGCGTGGCGATGGCGAAGGCGCGGTCGTCGGCGGGTGCCAGGGTCGCGAACAGCGACTCGCGATGGCGCTCGATGAAGCCCGTGTCGATCTCGCCGCCGACAAAGGCCGGATGGCCGCACAAAGCCTTGAGGAGTGCGGCGTTGGTGGTGACGCCCACCACCTCGGTCTCGCCCATCAGCGCCGCCATGCGCCGGAGCGCCGACGTGCGGTCGCGATCGTGGACGATCACCTTGGCGATCATCGGGTCGTAGAAGGGCGTGACGGTGTCGCCCTGGCGGACGCCCGTGTCGACGCGGACGTGTGCGCCCTCCTCCGGCAGTTTCAGATGCACCAGCGTCCCCGTCGACGGTAGGAAGTTCCGCGCCGGATCCTCGGCGTAGAGCCGGACTTCGACGGCATGGCCGTCGATGCGGAGCTGATCCTGCGTGAGCGGCATTCTGCCGCCTGATGCCACGACAAGCTGCCACTCCACGAGATCCTGGCCGGTAATGGCCTCGGTCACCGGATGCTCGACCTGCAGGCGGGTGTTCATCTCCATGAAGAAGAACGTACCGTCCTGGTCGGCGATGAACTCCACCGTGCCCGCGCCCTGGTAGCCGATCGCCCGGGCCGCCGCGACCGCGGCCTCGCCCATCGCCTTGCGCCGGAGCGGGTCCATGTTGGGCGCGGGCGCCTCCTCGATCACCTTCTGGTGGCGGCGCTGGATCGAGCAGTCGCGCTCGAAGAGGTAGAGGCAGTCGCCCGAGTCGGCGAAGACCTGGATTTCGATGTGGCGCGGCCGGGTGAGGTACTTCTCGACCAGCACGTGATCGTCGGCGAAGGCGGCCTTGGCCTCGCGCTTGGCGCCGGCCAACGCATCGGCGAACTTCTCCGCGGCCTCGACCACGCGCATGCCCTTGCCGCCGCCGCCGGCCGAGGCCTTGATCAGGACGGGAAAGCCGATGCGCTGGGCCTCCTTCGCCAGCAGGTCGGGCGACTGGTCGTCGCCGTGATAGCCCGGCACCAGCGGCACCTTGGCCTTCTCCATGATCTTCTTGGCTTCGCTCTTGGAGCCCATGGCTCGGATGGCGGCGGGCGGCGGGCCGATGAACACCAGGCCGGCGGCCGCACAGGCCTCGGCGAAGCCCGCGTTTTCGCTCAGGAAGCCGTAGCCCGGATGCACCGCCTGGGCGCCCGTGCGCCTGGCAGCCTCGATGATCTTGTCGGCCACGAGATAGCTCTCGCGAGCTGCCGAGGGGCCGATATGGGCCGCCTCGTCAGCCATCGCGACATGCCGCGCACCGCGATCGGCGTCGGAATAGACGGCCACGGTCTTGATGCCGAGCCGCCGGGCCGTCTTGATGACCCGGCACGCGATCTCGCCGCGGTTGGCGATCAGGATCTTGGAGAACATGGGCATCCTATTTCTGCGTCGCCGGCCAGAAGTCCGTGCACGGCGAGTCGATCCAGCTTGTATTGTCGGCCAGCGCGCGCACCCAGCCCATCCACCAGATGAATTCGTCGAGGGCCTCGCGCGGAACCTGGGGTCGCTCGCGCAGGAACGCCGCCTTGGCGTCTTCCGTCGCCGCGCCCGGCACCAGCACGAAATTCCACGGCACCCGGCCACAGTAAGCAGCGGCCCCCTGGGTCCGCGCCTCGGCACCACGGGTGTTCAGGAAAGCTTCCTCCAGCCCGCGTCCTGGGCGATGCAACGGGCATGACGCCGGTCGATCGCCGTCGCGACCTTCTTCCAGGGCGCCGCGTCGCCGACGCCGCAGAGCTCGACCGCGATCACGGCCTGGGCAAGCGACGGCCCCACCATTTCCATCGTCTTGCCCGCCCCGAAAAGCTGCTCCTCAGACTGCGCCCAGCAGGGCGTGGCGAAGAGCAGCGACAGGGCGAGCAGAAACCGCCTCACAGCGCCCACCTCGGCCGGCGCTTTTCCAGGAAGGCGCTCATGCCTTCCAGCGCCTCTTCCGTGACGCATTGATTGGCGACGTGTTCGCCCAGAATATCCGCCGACCTGGAATCGTGCGGCAAGCCATCGATCTCGGTGATCAGCTTCTTCACAAGGGTCTGCACCGAGGGCGCACCGCGCTTCAATTCGGAAGCCAGTGTCGCCACCGTCTCGTCGAGTGCACCAGCCTCGACCACCTGGTCGACCAGACCGAGACGGAGCGCCGTCGCCGAGTCGAAGAGACCGCCATGCATCAGGAGCTGGCGCGCCACCCTGGGTCCCACCGCCTGGATCAGCACCGGAATGGCGATGCCTGCGAGCAGCCCGTTGCGAGCCGAGGTGAGACCAAACCGCGCGTCCGACACGGCGATGGCGAAATCGCAGGCCAGCATGATGCCTACGCCACCGCCCACCGTGGCACCGTGGACGCGGGCGATGGACGGTTTGGGAAAATCGTAGATCGCCTGGACCGCGCCCATCAGCGCATCGGCGCCGACGCGGCGCGTGATGGCGTCGAGCGTGGGCCAGGTCAGCACCCAGTTGAAGTCGCCGCCGGCCGAGAAGGCCGGCCCTTCGCCCGCCACCACCAGCACGCGGACGTCGGGGTCGGCGGCGAAGCCCTCCACCGCCTCGACGATCGCGCGTGCGGTGTCTGCGTCGAAGGAATTCATCTCCCTCGGCCGGTTCAACGTGAGCGTCGCCACGCCGGCCTCGAGCCTCGTCATGACCGAAGACGTCATTCTCCCATCACATCCGGAAGACGCCGAACTTGGTCGGGCCGATCGGCTGGTTCATCGACGCCGAGAGGGCGAGGCCCAGGGCCATGCGCGTATCGACGGGATCGAGGATGCCGTCGTCCCAAAGCCGCGCCGTGGCGTAGTACGGGTGACCTTCGCGCTCATAGGCGTCGCGGACCGGCTGCTTGAAGGCTTCCTCATCGGCCTTGGACCAGGTGCCGCCCTTGGCTTCGATATTGTCGCGCCGCACCGTTGCCAGCACGCTGGCGGCCTGCTCGCCGCCCATCACCGAGATGCGCGCCGACGGCCACATCCAGAGGAAGCGCGGGCTGTAGGCGCGGCCGCACATGCCGTAATTTCCGGCGCCGTAGCTGCCGCCCACGATCACCGTGAACTTCGGTACGTTCACGGTGGAGACCGCCGTCACCATCTTGGCGCCGTCGCGGGCGATGCCGCCTGCCTCGTACTTCTTGCCGACCATGAAGCCGGTGATGTTCTGCAGGAACAGCAGCGGAATGCCGCGCTGGCCGCAGAGCTCGATGAAGTGCGCGGCCTTCAGCGCCGATTCGTTGAACAGGATGCCGTTGTTGCCGACGATGCCTATGGGATAGCCCCAGATACGGGCGAAGCCGGTCACGATCGTCGTGCCGTAGAGGTGCTTGAACTCGTCGAGCTCGCTGCCGTCGACCAGGCGGGCGATGATCTCGCGGATGTCGTAGGGCGTGCGCGCGTCCATCGGCACGACGCCGTAGAGTTCGTCGGCGGCATATTTCGGCTCGCGCGGCGCCAGAAGCGACACCGACGGCTGCTTCTTCCAGTTGAGATTGGCCACGATGCGGCGCGTGAGCGCGATGGCATGGCTGTCGTTCTGCGCATAGTGATCGGCGACGCCCGAAGTGCGGGCATGGACGTCGGCGCCACCCAGTTCCTCGGCGGTCACGATCTCGCCGATCGCGGCCTTCACCAGCGGCGGCCCGGCGAGAAAGATCGTGCCCTGGTTGCGCACGATGACCGTCTCGTCGCTCATCGCCGGCACGTAGGCGCCGCCCGCCGTGCACGAGCCCATGACGACCGCAATCTGAGGGATGCCCTGCGCCGACATGTTGGCCTGGTTGTAGAAGATTCGGCCGAAGTGGTTCTTGTCCGGGAACACCTCCGGCCATTGCGGCAGGTTGGCGCCGCCGGAATCGACCATGTAGATGCAGGGTAGCCGGTTCTCGACAGCCACTTCCTGGGCGCGGAGATGCTTCTTCACCGTCATCGGGTAGTAGGTGCCGCCCTTCACCGTGGCGTCGTTGCAGACGATCACGCATTCGACGCCGCTCACGCGGCCGATTCCGGTGATCACGCCCGAGCCGGGCGCCTCGTTGTCGTACATGTCCAATGCGGCCAGCGGCGACAGCTCGAGGAACGGCGAGCCGGGGTCGAGAAGCGCCCGCACCCGTTCGCGTGGCAGCAGCTTGCCGCGCGAGACGTGGCGCTTGCGGGACTCCTCGCCGCCGCCGAGGCGGACCTGCTCGGTACGGCGGCGCAGGTCCTCGACCTGGGCGCGCATTGCCTCGGCGTTGCGTTTGAAGGCGTCGGAACGGGTATCGACTTCGGAGGCGAGGATGGTCATGGCCGGGTCAAACTGCCCGGACCGGAGCCGGCGTGCAAGGTCGGCGGCGCGGCGATCAGGGCAGTCGCGAGAACGTGCGCCAGGTCGAGCCCTGCACGAGAAAGCCGCGCAGGTTGGCAAGGGCGGCGCCGAAATCCGGATCGCGCTCGGCCTGCTCCTTCAGCACGATGTTGGCGTTGATCCGGAAGGCGGTGATCAGCTCCGGCGACCAGTGCTTTATGACAACGCCCGCAGCCCGCAACTTCTCCAGGGCAAGCCCTTGCACGTTGGGCGAACGACTCAGCATCCAGGCGATGTTGGCCCTGCAGGCGGTTTCGATCTGCGCGCGCTGCGCCGGGGCCAACTGTTCCCACTTGTCCTTGCGCATCAGGAAATCGAGGACGGCCGACGGTTGCTGCCAGCCGGGCATGTAGTAGGGCAGTCCGAGCTTGTCGAAGCCAAGCGAGGCGTCGATCGCTGGGGTCGACATCTCGCCGCCGTCGACCTTGCCCTGCTGAAGTTGATAAAAGAACTCGCCCGGCGGCAGCGGCACGACGTTGGCGCCAAGCCGAGTCACGACCTCGGCCGCAAATCTGCCGTAGCGCAGCCGCTGGCCCTTGAAATCCGCTACGGTGTTCATGTCGCCACGAAACCAGCCGCCGCCCCTGCCGCCCTGAATGCCGCAGGGAAGGCCGGCGACGCCGAGCTTTTCGTAGGCGTCGCGATGAATCCGGCCACCGTCGCCCTCGATCATCCACGAAGCCATGTCCTCGGGCCCGGGGCCGAACGGTACGGTGGCAAACACCCCGAACACGGCAGCCTTGCTGGCGGCGTAGCCCGACCAGGTGAAGGCGGCCTCCAGGTCGCCCGATATGATCGCATCCAGCATGTCGGCGGTCGGAACGACCCGGCCCGGCTCGACGATCTTGATGACGAGGCTGTCCCCCGACATCTGCTTGACCGTACGGGTAAAAATGCGAACGCCCTCGCCGGAGCCCGGGAGGGCGGGATTGAAAGCCGTCTGCATTTTCAGGACACGCGCGCCGGGCGCCAGGGCGACATCGGCGGCCTTTTGCCTGTCCTGAGCGACGGCAACGCCCATCACCGCGAAAATCGCGGCGGCGGCAAAAACAGCAACGCTGTTCAAAAGCTTACGGCGCACGACCGACCATCCGTCGCCCGGCTCCCCCTGTTCCCCAAACCGCTTGTACGGCCTTCTTCACACCCGGTGATTTTTGCACGCGGACGAAGCGGGAACAAGCGAAAGGCGGGCCCTAAAGGGCTGCCAGACCGCGGCCGATCAGGATCCGCTGCACGTCGCTGGTGCCCTCGTAGATCTGGCAGACGCGCACGTCGCGCCAGATTTTCTCCACCAGGTAGTCCGACACGTATCCGTAACCGCCGTGGATCTGGATGGCGGCCGAGCACACTTCCTCGGCCATCTCGGAGGCATATAGCTTGGCCATTGCGGCCTCGGTGAGGCAGGGCCGGTCGGCGTCGCGCAGGGTGGCGGCGTGAAGCACCATCTGCCGGGCAACCGCGATCTTGGTGGCCATGTCGGCCAGGCGGAATTGCACGGCCTGGTGGTTCACGATCTTGGTCCCGAAGGCCTCGCGCTCGCCGGCATAGGCCCGCGCCGCCTCGAAGGCCGCCCGCGCCATACCGACGGCCTGGGCGGCGATGCCGATGCGGCCGACCGACAGGTTGGCCAACGCCACCCGATAGCCGCCGCCCTCCTCGCCCAGCATCGCGTCGGCGCCGACGACACAGTCCTCGAAGGCGATCTGGCAGGTGTCGGAGGACTTCTGGCCGAGCTTCTTTTCCACCGAGGCGACGCGGTAGCCCGGCGTTTTGGTGGGCACGATGAAGCAGGAGATGCCGCGCTTATTGCCGGACGATGGGGGCGACGCAGGATCGGTCACGGCGAAGACCAGCGCCATGTCGGCGCTGCGGCCGGAGGTGATGAACTGCTTGACCCCGTTCAACACCCAGCCGTTGCCGCGCCGCTCGGCCCGCGTCTTGAGGTTCGAGGCGTCGGAGCCGGCGTGCGGCTCGGTGAGGCAGAAGGCGCCCAGCATCTCGCCGCGCGCGAGCGGCTTCAGCCACTTCTCTTTCTGCTCGGCCGAGCCGTAGGCCATCAGTGCCGCACAGTCCGGCGAGTTGTTGACGCTCATCACCGTGGAGAGCCCGCCGTCGGCCGCCGCGATCTCCTCCAGCGCCAGCACGTAGGACACCATGTCGGCGCCGGCGCCGCCCCATTCGGCGGGCACGCACATGCCGAGGAAACCCAGCCGGCCCATCTCGGCCAGCAGCGGCCGCGGGATCTCGCCCGCCGCCTCCCAGGCCCGCGTGTGCGGCGCCACCTGCTCCTGCGCGAAGGCGCGGGCGGTGTTGCGGATCAGGATCTGTTCTTCGCTGAGGATCATCGCAACATCACCGTTACCAAGGAAGTTCGTTGCCGTCGTAGTTGAGGAAGCGGCCGTTGTCGGCCGCCCCGAGCCCGTCGATCATCTTCACCATGGCGGGCACGCTCTGCTCGATGGTGAGCGTCGCTGCCGCCCCGCCCATATCGGTCTGCACCCAACCGGGATGCAGCACGACGCATATCAGCCCCTGCCCGGCCAGGTCGAGCGACAGGCCCTTCCATTCCATGTTGAGCGCGGCCTTGCTCGCCCTGTAGGCGTAGCGCCCGTTGTCGGCCAGCGCGATGCTGCCCAGCCGACTGGAGATGGCCACCAGCTTGCGCCCCTTCGAGCGGGCGACATGGCCCGAAAAGGCCTGGGCCATCATCAGCGGCGCCAGCGTGTTAACCTCGAAGGTCTCGCGCCACACGGCGGGATCGATCGAGCCCAGCACCGTGGCCTCGCGCCCCGCGATGCCCGCGTTGCAGATCAGCACATCGATCGCCTCGCCCGCGAGCGTCTTGGCGAGCGCCGCCACGGCGCCATAGTCCGTGACCTCGAGCGCGTGCCGCCGCACGTCGCCCGCGACGGCCCTGAGCGCCGCCGCCTCCGGATCGCGGGCGCAGGCGATCACCCGGTCGCCCCGGGCGGCGAAGCGCTTTACGAAATCCAGCCCGAGGCCGCGCGCGGCGCCGGTGATCAGAACGGTGCTCATGCGGCTGTCCTTTCCATCCTGGGGATTTGTGCTTTAGGCGGACCGGCGCGGCAAGGGAGGTCTAGTCGGCCCGCTGCTGGGCTGCGCGTTGCAGTAGCTGGGTGACGCCGAGCGCGGTCGGCTGGATCGACGCACCGGTCGCCATCCGGTCGATGGGATCGCACATGACTGTTGGTTCTTTCCGTGGCTGTCCCCAACGCCTCGCGAAGCGTGGCTCGACCCCCGAGACGGGGGAAGTGCTTGGCTGAACCGCCTTCCTCCCCCGTCAGACGGGTGACGAGGATGGATGTGAGGGCCGAGGGTCCGCTAAGCGGCGTGTCGCCCCAGCTTCATCGGGCTCACATACACCGGCGGCAACTGCATTCCGCCCCGCGCCAGCGACGGTAACCTACTTGATCGCCAGCAACTCGACGTCGAAGATCAGCGTTGCGTTGGGCGGGATGACTCCGCCGGCGCCACGCGCGCCGTAGCCGAGTTCCGGCGGGATGATCAGGGTCCGCTTGCCGCCGACCTTCATGGTGGCCACGCCCTCGTCCCAGCCGCCGATGACGCGCTTCATGCCGATGGGAAACTCGAAGGGCTGGCCGCGGTCCACCGACGAATCGAATTTCTTGCCTTTCACCCCGCCTTCGGAGAGCCAGCCGGTGTAGTGCATGACACAGGTCTGGCCGCTCTTGGGGCTGGCGCCCGTGCCGACGGTCGTATCGATGATTTGCAGGCCGGAGGGGGTCGTCATGGCTTTTCCCTGGGTTTGAGCGGCCGCCGGATAAGCGGCGGCGAGCATTGCGGTCGCGATCAGGACGCGGCGGGTGAGTGGCATGTGGCTTCTTCCTGGAGAGGAGTCGTGCTCGACAAGCGATACAAAACAATGGCGCCGAAGCCAACCACGGATCGCGGCGACGGGGTCGCGCATGGGCGCGGCAAGAAAATCACGCCCCCTTCGCCCTGCAGGCGCGAAGGGGCTCTTCTTCATCAAACCGCCTGCCCCACGCGCCCGAAGGCTGCTATGAACGCGCCCCCGCCCTCTCCGGACCCCCGAATTCGCCGCGCATGCGCACGACCAAACCGCCGATCTGGCTGCTGATGAGCGCGACAGTGTCCTCGCAGATGGCATTGACCATCTTCCTGCCGTCGCTGCCGACCATCGCGCGCGACTTGGGGGTCTCCTACGGCACCGCCCAGCTGACGCTATCGGTCTACCTGTTCGCCTTCGCCTTCGCGCAACTGGCCGTAGGCCCGCTCTCCGACAAGCTCGGCCGCCGGCCTCTGCTGCTGGCCAGCCTCGCCGTATTCACGCTCGGCAGCATCTGCTGCGCGCTCAGCCCGACGATCGAGACCCTGATCGCCTCCCGCCTGATCCAGGCCTGCGGCGCCTGCGGCGGCGTCGTGCTGGGGCGCGCGATCGTGCGCGACAGCCGGACCGGCGCGGAAGCGCCGCGGGCGATGGGCTACATGGCCTCTTCCATGGCGTTGGCGCCGGCGCTATCGCCGCTGCTGGGCGGCCAGCTGCTCGGCTTCTTCGGCTGGCGCAGCAATTTCTGGTTCACGGCCGCCTGCGGTCTCGCGGTGCTGGTCGCGGTCTGGCGCATCCTCGGCGAAACCGCACCGAAGGCAGCGCCGCGCACGACGGGCGTGGTACGCGACTACCTCGACGGCTTCCGCGCGGTGCTGCGCGAGCGCCGGTTCCTCGGCCTCATGATCGCGACCACCTGCGCGTCAGCCGGCTTCAATGTCTTCTTTTCCGGCGGACCCATCCTGCTGATCCAGGTGATGGGCGTGGCCGCCGAACTGTTTGGCTGGTTCACGCTCGCGTGGGCGGGCAACTTCGTCCTCGGCAGCCTGGTCTCCAGCCGCCTTCAGGGCCGGGTGAAAAGCCTGCTCCTGATTCCCGTGGGCCAGGGCATCCTCACTCTCGGCGCAGTGGCGATGATGGCAACGGCCGCGCTGGGCTACGTCACGCCGCTGGCGCTGATCGTACCGCTGGTCCTGATGGGCTGGGGCAACGGCCTCAACATGCCCAACGCGATGGCAAACGCGCTGTCGGCGGTGCCCGCCCAGCGCGTCGGCGCGGCCTCGGCGCTGATGGGTTTCGTGCAGATGATCACCGCCGCGGTGCTGACCCTGCTGGTCGGCTACGTGCCGCACGACACGCAGATGAACATCGGCATCGGCGTCGCCGTGACGGGCATCGTCGGACTGCTCGGCTGGTGGACGCTGGTGCGCCGGCCGCCGACGCGCCCCCCTTACAAGCCGGCGGGCTGACGGGCAATTATCCGTCGTCCTGAGCGGAGCCACCCGCAGGGTGGCGTAGTCGAAGGACCTCTTTTGTG